>KL569473.1:13939-14291 GCA_000715685.1 Streptomyces lilacinus | reverse complement strand
GGCCCCGGTCGCGGCCGGGCCGAGGACGCCGCCCCACCGGGAGAGCCGGTCCCGGCCCTCGGCCAGGAGCAGCAGCAGATAGCCGCCCGCGGCGGCCGCGAACCACAGCCAGCCCGGCCCGCCCTTGGCGAGCCCGGCCCCGACCGAATACAGGGCGAGCAGCGGCAGCCCCGCGGGCGCCGCGGTGCGGAAGGTGACCGCCAGGGCGTCCACCACGAGCCCGATGACCAGCACCCCGCCCACCAGCATCAGCCGGATGCCGAGCGTCGCCGGCGCGGGGGTGGCGTACCGCCCGACGTCGTCCGCGCCCTGCCGCAGCAGCCGGCCGAACTCCTCGAGGACGTCGGGTCCC
>KL569473.1:10837-13686 GCA_000715685.1 Streptomyces lilacinus | reverse complement strand
TGTCTCTTATACACAGAGACAGGCCCGGCGACGGCCTGCTGCCGGGCGAAGACCAGGGTGAGCAGCACCAGGGCGGCCAGCGCCTGGGCGGCGACCGCCGGCCACCGGGCCGGCGCCACCTGGCGGACCAGCGCGCCGACGGCGGTCTGGACGCTGAGCAGCAGGGCCGCCTGCACGATCCAGGTGGTCCGGTCGACCAGGGGCAGCATCGCGCAGGCGGCGGCGAGCGTCGCCACCACTCCGCACACCGCGAGCCGTGTCCGTCCGCTCATGACCGTCCCCCCGCGAAGCCGCCCGCTTCCTGCCGCGCCGAGCCCGCGAGCCGCCACAGGGCGGGCAGCGAGGCGCCCGGGGGCACGGCGAGGGCGATCCAGCCGGCCGCGCGCAGCACGCGCAGCCTCTCCTCGGCGGCCCGCCGGGCGGGGCTCGGCTCGGGGGCGCCCGCCCAGGAGGCCGCGTCGAGGACGAAGGCGACGGCGGTGCCGGCGCGCCGCCGCATCCGCGCGGCCACCGCCGCCTGCCGCTCGTCGAGCTCGCCGAAGAACGCCACCAGCAGCCCGGCGCCCGCCCGGAGCGCGTCGTGGGCGGGGGCGAGGTCGACGCCCTCGGAGTGGTCCACCACGGCGAGGGTGTCCAGCAGCAGCCCGGCGGCGTCGGCCGTGTCGGGGGAGCCGGTGTGCCCGCCCGGGTCCGCCGGCCCCGGCACCGTGCTCCCGGTGTCGGTCAGCAGCCGCACCGAGAAGCCCCGCTCCACCAGGTGCACCGCGGCCGAGGCGGCGCCCGAGACGGCCCACTCGAAGGGCGCGTCGGGCCCCACGCCGTCGTAGGCCACGCCCCGGGTGTCCAGCAGCACCGTGCAGTGGGCCCGCCGCGGCTGCTCCTCGCGGCGCACCATCAGCTCGCCGTGGCGCGCGGTGGAGCGCCAGTGCACCCGGCGCAGGTCGTCGCCGTGGCGCCAGCCGCGGGGGATGACGTCGTCCTCGCCGGCCAGGGCGAGGGCGCCGTGCCGGCCGTCGCCGTAGCCAGGCGCATCCCCGCCCAGCCGCACCGCCGGCAGCGGGTCGACGCGCGGGACGACCGTCAGCGTGTCGTACGCGCTGAAGCCCCGGGTCAGCTCGCACATCCCGAAGGGGTCCGTGAGCCGCAGCTGCAGCGGCCCCAGCGGATAGCGGCCGCGCAGGTCGGCCCGGATCCGGTAGGACACCTCGCGCCGGCCGCCGGGCTCCACGCGGTCCAGGACGAAGCGGGGGCGCGGGCCGAGCACGTAGGGCAGCCGGTCCTGCAGCATCAGCAGGCCGGTGGGGAGGCGGGAGACGTTGTCGACGCGCAGGCCCACGCGGGCCTCCGCGCCGGCCCGCACCCGGGCGGGGGACAGCCGCCGGCTGCCCGTGACCCGGTGCCGGGTGCCGTGCAGGACCACCACGCACACCACGGGCAGCACGGCCAGTAACAGCCCGACCCGCAGCAGGTCCTCCTGGCCGAGGACGTACGCGCACCCGCCCGCGGCGACGCCCGCCGCCAGGAACGACCGGCCCCGGGTCGTCAGCCCGCCGAACGCCGCCCACAGCCCACGGGCCGAGCGGCCGCCGGCCGGCGACACCGGCTGCCCCGGCGCCGGCGTCATCACCGGCTCCGGGCGCCCGGCGGCTGCGGGCCGAACGGGTCGGGCACCGGGGTGCGGTGCAGGATGTCGTGGACGACCATGTCGGCCGTGCGCCGGTTCAGCTGGGCCTGCGCGGTGGGCAGCAGCCGGTGTGCGAGCACCGCCGGCGCCAGCGACCGCAGGTCGTCGGGGAGGGCGAAGTCCCGGCCCGCCAGCGCCGCGGCGGCCTTCGCCGCCCGCAGCAGGTGCAGCGTCGCCCGCGGCGACGCGCCGAGTCTGAGCTCGGGGTGCTGCCGGGTGGCGGCGACCAGGTCCACGGCGTACCGCCGGACGGACTCGGCGACGTGGACCGTGCGGACCGCGTCGACGAGCTTGACGATCTCGTGGGCGTGCGCGACGGGCTGCAGGTCGTCCAGCGGGGAGAAGCCGCCGTGCGCCTCCAGCATCCGCAGCTCGGCCTCCGGGCTCGGATAGCCGATCGAGACCCGGGCCATGAAGCGGTCGCGCTGCGCCTCGGGCAGCGGATAGGTGCCCTCCATCTCGACCGGGTTCTGCGTGGCGACGACCATGAAGGGGCTGGGCAGCTCGTAGGTGTGCCCGTCGACGGTGACCTGGCGCTCCTCCATCGACTCCAGCAGCGCCGACTGCGTCTTGGGGGAGGCGCGGTTGATCTCGTCGCCGATGACGATCTGCGCGAAGATCGCGCCGGGCTTGAACTCGAAGTCGCGGCGCTGCTGGTCGAAGACGCTGACGCCGGTGATGTCGGACGGCAGCAGGTCGGGGGTGAACTGGATGCGCCGCACCGAGCAGTCCACGGACCGCGCCAGCGCCTTGGCGAGCATCGTCTTGCCCACCCCCGGCACGTCCTCGATCAGCAGGTGCCCCTCGGCCAGCAGCACGGTCAGCGCGACCCGTACGACCTCCGGCTTGCCCTCGATCACGCTCTCCACCGACCGGCGCACGCGCTCCGCCGTCGCGGTCAGATCGCTCAGGCTCGCTCGCTCGTCATAGGTCGTCACCCGGCCCTCCTCGGCCCTTCCCAGGACCGGGATCCGACGGACGCCCCGACGGATACAGCCCGGCCCCACCCCACAGCGCGGACGCCGCGCCCGCTCTGCCGCGGCCGGGCGTCCTTACGCATTCTGTCCGCCCACGCGGCATCCCGTCACCGCCTGTGGATAACTCGCCGGACCCCGCCGACAGCCACAACCGCCGACAGCCGGACCCGGCCGACCACCGGCTGGCG
>KL569473.1:7869-10611 GCA_000715685.1 Streptomyces lilacinus | reverse complement strand
CGCCGACCGTCACAACCGCCGACAGCCGCAGCCGCAGCCGCCGACAGCCGACCGCCGCCCCCCTCGGGAGCCGCGGCCGGCCGGGCCGCCGCCCCTCAGGGACGCGGGTCGATCTCGCGCAGCAGGCCCGTCGTCACGTCGAAGACGAAACCGCGCACGTCGTCCCGGTGCGGCAGGAACGGCGAGGTCCGCACGCGCTGCATGGACTGGCGCACATCCTGGTCGAGGTCCTTGAACGCCTCCACCGCCCACGCCGGGCGCTGCCCGACCTCGGCCTCGATCTCGTGCCGGAAGTCCTCGGTGAGGTTCAGCAGACCGCAGCCGGTGTGGTGGATCAGGACGACGGAGCGGGTGCCCAGCGCGCGCTGGCTGATGGTCAGCGAGCGGATGATGTCGTCGGTGACGACGCCGCCGGCGTTGCGGATGGTGTGGCAGTCGCCCAGCTCCAGGCCGAGGGCCGCGTGGAGGTCCAGCCGGGCGTCCATGCAGGCCACGACGGCGACCTTCAGGACGGGTCGGGCGTCCATGCCCGGATCGGTGAATTCCGCCGCGTACCGGGCATTGGCCGCGACCAGACGGTCCGTGACCGTCGGTTCGGGCCGGTCGGAGCCGGATTCGGGCGATGGAGTCGAGGACACGGGTATCGGCATAGGGATCAAGGTAGTCGGCGACAGGCCGCGACGCACCCCGCGGCGGGACGCGCTGGCCGGTTGGTTGACCGAGGGGACGAGTGGACTAAAGTGGCGCGAAGTGGGAGGCGTGACGCTCCCCCGGACCCGAAGAACCACCACGTGGCACGGTGCGTACGTACTTCTCGGCCTCCTCCCGCTCCGGTCGCCGGGCGTCACTTCCCCGGCGCCCGGCCGACCGCTTCCCCTTCGAGCGGGCGGGGACCAGGCGGTGCGTGCCACCGCGCCTCCCCGTACCTTCAGAAGGGCGCATGAGCAGCAACGCGCGACACGTCCCCGTCATGCTCCAGCGCTGCCTGGACATGCTCGCTCCCGCCCTCACCGAGCCCGGTGCGGTCGTCGTCGACTGCACCCTCGGGGCCGGCGGGCACAGCGAGGCGCTGCTCAAGACCTTCCCCGACGCCCGGCTCGTCGCCCTCGACCGCGACCCCACGGCCCTGAAGCTCGCCGGCGAGCGCCTGGCCCCCTTCGGCGACCGCGCCACGCTGGTGCGGGCCGTCTACCACGAGCTGCCCGAGGTCCTCGAGCGGCTGGGCATCCCGCGCGTCCAGGGCGTCCTCTTCGACCTCGGCGTGTCGTCCATGCAGCTCGACGAGGCCGACCGCGGCTTCGCCTACGCCCAGGACGCGCCGCTGGACATGCGCATGGACCAGACGACCGGCATCAGCGCGGCCGAGGTCCTCAACAGCTACCCGCCCGGCGAGCTGGTGCGCATCCTGCGCGCCTACGGCGAGGAGAAGCAGGCCAAGCGCATCGTCGCGGCCATCGTCCGCGAGCGCGAGAAGGAGCCCTTCACCAACAGCGCCCGACTGGTGGAGCTCATCCGCGACGCCCTGCCCCAGGCCGCCAAGCGCCACGGCGGCAACCCCGCCAAGCGCACCTTCCAGGCCCTGCGCATCGAGGTCAACGGCGAGCTGGCCAGCGTGGAGAAGGCCATCCCCGCCGCCGTCGCCGCGCTCGCGGTCGGCGGCCGGATCGCCGTGCTGTCGTACCAGTCGCTGGAGGACCGCATCGTCAAGGGCGTCTTCGCGGCCGGCGCCGCCACCACTGGCCCCGCCCGGGCTGCCGGTGGTGCCCGAGCAGTACCAGCCGCGGCTGAAGCTGCTCACGCGCGGCGCCGAGCTGCCCACCGAGGAAGAGGTCGCCGAGAACCGGCGCGCCGCCCCCGCCCGGCTGCGCGGCGCCGAACGCATCCGCGAGGACATCCGGTGAGCCCGGCCGCCCGTCGCGGCACCCGCCTGGTGCGGATGTTGCCGTCCGGGCCCGCCGGAGCCCGCCGCACCCCCTTCGTCCTGCTGGTCGTGGTGCTGCTCGGCTCCGGGCTGATCTCCCTGCTGCTGCTGAACTCCTCCCTCAACCAGGGCTCCTTCGAGCTCAGCCGGCTCCAGCGCAAGACCACCGAGCTCACCGACGAGCAGCAGGCGCTCCAGCAGGAGGTCGACCAGCTCGCCGCCCCCGACGCCCTCGAGCGGCGCGCCCGCGAGCTGGGCATGGTGCCGGGCGGCAGCCCCGCCTTCCTGTCCCCGGACGGCACCGTCCGCGGGGTGCCGTCCCCCGCCGGCACCGAGGACCCCGCCGCGCCCGCCTCCTACGTCGTCCCCGCGGCCCCGCCCGTGGCGGCCGAGCCCTCGGCCGCGCCGTCCGCGACCGCCGTGCCGCCGGCCGGGCCGCCCGCCGCGGGCCGTGCCCCGACGGCCCCCGCGCCGGCCGGTCAGGCCCCCGCGCCCCGGCCCGGGACCGCCGAGCAGCCCGCCGACGCCACCGCGCCGGCGCCCCCCGTGCCGGCCCTTCCCCCGCCGCCGGCGGGCGGGAACGTCCAACAGATCAGGTAGGTGAGGTCGTGACGGCGTCCAGGCAGCCCCGCCGCCCGGTCCCCGGGCCCGCGCGCCCCGGCGCGCGGCCCGCACGCCCCCGCCCGGGCGCCCAGGCCCTCCGCCTCGGCAGCCCCCGCCCCCGGCTCCGGTTGATCGGGGTCGGGCTCACCCTCGTCCTGCTGATCTTCACCGTGCGGCTGCTGCAGGTGCAGGCGGTCGACGCCAGCGCCTACGCGGCC
>KL569473.1:0-7584 GCA_000715685.1 Streptomyces lilacinus | reverse complement strand
GATGTGTATAAGAGACAGCGCTACATCCCCGTCACGCTGGCCGCCGAGCGCGGTGCCATCACCGACCGCGGCGGCGTCGACCTGGCCACCACCGTCGACGCCTACGACATCACCGCCGCCCCCGACCTGCTCACCCCCGACCGCATCAAGGTCCACGGCGCCGCCCGGCAGGCCGCCGAGCTGCTCGCCCCCGTGCTCGGCGACGAGCCCGAGGCCCTCGAGGCCAAGCTCACCGCCAACCCCAAGTCCAAGTACGTCGTCCTCGCCCGTCGCCAGACCCCCCAGGTCTGGCGGAAGATCGTCCAGCTGAAGCAGGCGCAGGCCGAGAAGGCCAGGCGCAAGCAGGGCGCCAACGTCCTCGCCGGCGTCAACCGCGAGTCCCACAGCAAGCGCGTCTACCCCAACGGCGAGCTCGCCGCCGGCCTGCTGGGCTTCGTCAACGGCGACGGCCGGGGCGGCGGCGGCCTCGAGGCGCAGCTCGACGAGGTCCTCGCCGGCAAGAACGGCAAGCGCGTCTACGCCCAGTCCGGCGGCCGCCAGGTGCCCACCGGCGACCTCAAGGAACAGGCCGCCGTGCCCGGCTCCGACGTCGAGCTGACCATCGACCGCGACATCCAGTGGGCCGCCCAGAACGCCGTCTCCCGGCAGGTCCGCGAGTCCGGCGCGGACCGCGGCTACGTCGTCGTCCAGGACACCCGCACCGGCGAGGTCCTCGCCATGGCCAACGCCCCCGGCTACGACCCGGGCGACCTCGCCCACGCCGACCGCGCCGCCATGGGCAACGCCGCCCTGCAGGACGCGTACGAGCCGGGCAGCGTCAGCAAGGTCATGACGATGGCCGCGGTGCTGGAGGAGGGCGTCGCCACGCCGGACACCCACGTGGAGGTGCCCAACCGGCTGCCGCGCGCCGACCGCTCCTTCGCCGACGACGTCGACCACCCCACCTGGCACCTGACCCTCAACGGCGTCCTCGCCAAGTCCAGCAACATCGGCACGATCCTCGCCGCCGAGCAGCTCGGAAAGACCCGCGAGGAGGCCAACGAGGCCCTCTACACCTACCTGCGGAAGTTCGGCATCGGCCGCCCCACCGGCCTCGGCTTCCCCGGGGAGACCCCCGGCCTGCTCGCCAAGCCCGGCGACTGGAAGTCCTCGCGGGCCTACACCATCCCCTTCGGCCAGGGCCTGTCCCTCAACGCCGTCCAGGCCGCGTCCGTCTACTCCACCATCGCCACCGGCGGCGAGCGCGTGCAGCCCTCCCTGGTGCGCGGCACCAAGGGCCCCGACGGCCGCTTCACCCCCGCGCCCGCGCCCCCGCGCACCCGCGTGGTGAGCGAGCGGACGGCCCGGCAGCTCACCGAGATGCTGGAGTCCGTCGTCGACGACCAGGAGGGCACCGGCACCAAGGCGAAGATCCCCGGCTACCGCGTCGCCGGCAAGACCGGCACGTCCAACCGGGTGGACCCCACCACCGGCCGCTACCACGGCTACACCGCCTCCTTCGCCGGCTTCGCCCCCGCCGACCAGCCCCGCCTGACCGTCTACTGCGCCATCCAGAACCCCACCAAGGGCAGCTACTTCGGCGGGCAGATCTGCGGCCCGGTCTTCAAACAGGTCATGGAGTTCGCGCTGAAGACCCTCCAGGTGCCCCCGTCGGGCTCGCAGCCGCCCCGGCTGCCGGTGACCTACGACGGCCAGTGAGCAGGGCCGGCCGTGACGACGATCACTCCCGATCCCGGGAACCGCGGCCCGGAGCGCCCCTCGCTTCGCCGCGAGGCGGGTACGCCCGGTACGCTCACCGCCGTGCCCCACGCTGATCAGTCCCACACCACCCCCCAGGACGCCCCCGCCGCGTACCCCGGAGCGCCCCGGCCCACCCGGGTGAGCCCCGTGCCCCTCGCGGAGCTGGCCGGTCAGCTGGGCATTCCCGTACAGGGCGCCGCCGAGGCCGCCGTCACGGGCATCACCCACGACTCGCGCGCGGTCCGCCCGGGCGACGTCTACGCGGCCCTGCCGGGTGCCCGCTTCCACGGCGCCGACTTCGCCGCCCAGGCCGCCGGCCTCGGCGCCGTCGCCGTGCTGACCGACCCGGCGGGCGCCGAGCGCGCCGCCGCCACGGGCCTGCCCGTCCTCGCCGTCGACGACCCGCGCGGCCGCATGGGCGCCCTGGCCGCCACGATCTACGGCGCGCCCGGCGAGCACCTGCTGCAGATCGGCATCACCGGCACCTCCGGCAAGACCACCACCGCCTACCTCGTCGAGGGCGGCCTGCGCGCGCTCGGCGGCCCCACCGGTCTGATCGGCACGGTCGAGTCCCGCATCGGCGACGAGCGGATCAAGTCGGAGCGCACCACCCCCGAGGCCACGGACCTGCAGGCGCTCTTCGCCGTCATGCGCGAGCGCGGCGTCCGCTCGGTCGCCATGGAGGTCTCCAGCCACGCGCTGCGCCTCGGCCGCGTCGACGGCTGCGTCTTCGACGTCGCCGTCTTCAACAACCTCAGCCCGGAGCACATGGAGTTCCACTCCGGCATGGAGGACTACTTCGCGGCCAAGGCCGAGCTCTTCACCAAGGAGCGCAGCCGCCTCGGCGTGGTGAACCTCGACGACGCGTACGGGCGCCGCCTCGCCGAGGGCGAATCCGAGGTCCCGGTCGTCACCTTCTCCGCCGAGGGCCGCGAGGACGCCGACTGGCGGGCCGTCGACGTGAAGATCGGCGCGTTCGACTCCACCTTCACCGTGCTCGGCCCCGACGGCGTCTCCGTCCCGGCCAGGGCGCCGCTGGCCGGCCCGTTCAACGTCGCCAACGCGCTCGCCGCGATCGTCGCCCTCGTCGCCGCCGGCGCGGACCCGCGGACCGCCGCCGACGGCGTCGCGGCCGTCCCCGGCGTCCCCGGCCGACTGGAGCGCGTCGACGCGGGCCAGCCCTACCTCGCCGTCGTCGACTACGCCCACAAGACGGACGCAGTCGAATCGGTTCTCCGCGCTCTGCGCAAGGTCGGCACCGGTCGCGTCCACGCCGTCCTCGGCTGCGGCGGCGACCGCGACACCACCAAGCGCGCCCCCATGGGCGCCGCCCTGGCCCGGCTCGCCGACACCGCCGTCCTGACCTCCGACAACCCCCGCTCCGAGGATCCCCTCGCGATCCTCGCCACCATGCTCACGGGCGCCGCCGAGGTGCCCGCCGCCGAGCGCGGCACCGTCCTCGTGCTCGAGGACCGGGCCGCCGCCATCGCCGCCGCCGTCGCCCGCGCCGAACCCGGCGACACCGTCCTGGTCCTGGGCAAGGGCCACGAACAGGGCCAGGACATCGCCGGAGTGGTACGCCCCTTCGACGACCGTCAGGTACTGCGCGAGGCCATCGAAGCAGAGCGACCGCGTTCGTCGACCAAGCACCGGAACGACCAGGGATGACCAACCGCCATGCGCGCACAACCCTCCCCCCGGCAGCTCTTCCCCGCGACTGGAGGTGACCCCCGGTGATCGCACTGTCCCTCGCCGAGATCGCCGCCGTCGTGGGCGGGCAGCAGCACGACATACCGGACCCGGGGCTCCTCGCCACCGGCCCGGTCGTGATCGACTCCCGTGAGGTGCGGCCCGGCAGCCTCTTCGCCGCCTTCGCCGGGGAGCACGTCGACGGCCACGACTTCGCCGAGCGCGCCGTGGCCGCCGGCGCCGTGGCCGTGCTGGCCTCCCGGCCCGTCGGCGTCCCCGCGATCGTGGTGGACGACGTCGTCGCCGCCCTCGGCGCGCTCGCGCGCGCCGTCGTGGAGCGGCTCGGCACCACCGTCGTGGGCCTGACCGGCTCCGCCGGCAAGACCAGCACCAAGGACCTGGTCGCCCAGCTGCTGCAGGGCCTCGGACCGACCGTCTGGACGCCCGGCTCCCTCAACAACGAGATCGGGCTGCCCCTGACCGCGCTGCGCGCCGACGAGGACACCCGTCACCTGGTCCTGGAGATGGGCGCCCGCGGCGTCGGCCACATCCGCTACCTCGCCGAGCTGACCCCGCCGCGCGTCGGCGTCGTCCTCAACGTCGGCACCGCCCACGTCGGCGAGTTCGGCGGCCGCGAGCAGATCGCGAAGGCCAAGGGCGAGCTGGTCGAGGCGCTGCCCGCCGCGGCCGAGGGCGGCGTCGCCGTCCTCAACGCCGACGACCCCCTGGTGCGCGCCATGAGCGGCCGCACCAAGGCCCGTACGGTGCTCTTCGGCGAGGCGTCCGACGCGGACGTGCGCGCCGAGGACGTCCGCCTGGACGCCCTGGGCCGGCCCTCCTTCACGCTTCACACACCCACCGGGTGCGGCGACGTGACCATGCGGTTGTACGGTGAGCACCACGTGTCGAACGCGCTCGCCGCCGCCGCCGTCGCCCATGAGCTGGGCATGCCCGTCTCCGAGATCGCCTCCGCGCTCTCCGGGGCCGGCCAGCTCTCCCGTTGGCGGATGGAGGTCACCGAGCGCGCGGACGGCGTGACGATCGTCAACGACGCCTACAACGCCAACCCCGAATCCATGCGGGCAGCGCTGCGCGCGCTGGCCGCGATGGGCGAAGCCGCCCGGGCTGGGGGCGGGCGTACGTGGGCAGTACTCGGTCAGATGGCCGAGCTGGGCGGGGAGTCACTCGCCGAGCACGACGCGGTCGGACGGCTCGCCGTCCGACTCAACGTCAGCAAGCTCGTGGCAGTCGGGGGCAGGGAAGCGGCCTGGCTGCGGATGGGCGCCTATAACGAGGGTTCGTGGGGTGAGGAGTCGGTGCACGTGTCCGACGCGCAGGCGGCGGTCGACCTGTTGCGCAGCGAGCTGCGCCCGGGAGACGTCGTACTGGTGAAGGCGTCCAGGTCGGTGGGGCTGGAGCGGGTGGCCGCAGCGCTGCTCGCGGTCGACGGTGAGGTCGCCGGCTGATGAACCAGATCCTCTTCGCGGGTGTCATCGGTCTGTTCCTGACCCTCATCGGCACCCCGCTGCTGATCAAGTTCCTCGCCCGCAAGGGCTACGGCCAGTTCATCCGTGACGACGGCCCCCGCGGCCACGCCGGCAAGAAGGGCACGCCCACCATGGGCGGCATCGCCTTCATCCTGGCGACGCTCATCGCGTACGCCGTGACGAAGGTGATCACCAGCAAGGAGCCGACGACCTCGGGCCTGCTGGTGCTGTTCCTGACGGCCGGCATGGGCCTGGTCGGCTTCCTCGACGACTACATCAAGATCGTCAAGCAGCGGAGCCTGGGCCTGCGGGCCAAGGCGAAGATGGCCGGCCAGCTGATCGTCGGCATCGCCTTCGCCGTGCTCGCGCTGCAGTTCGCCGACACCCGGGGCCAGACCCCGGCCTCCACGCGGCTGTCCTTCACCCAGGACTTCGGCTGGTCCGTCGGCCCGGTGATCTTCGTCGTGTGGGCGCTGTTCATGATCCTTGCGATGTCGAACGGCGTGAACCTCACCGACGGCCTCGACGGCCTGGCCACCGGCGCCTCCGTGATGGTCTTCGGCGCCTACGTCTTCATCGGCACCTGGCAGCACGGCCAGTCCTGCGCCAACCAGCTGACCGCCGGCGCCTCCTGCTACGAGGTGCGCGACCCGCTCGACCTCGCGGTCGTCGCCTCGGCGCTGATGGGCTCCTGCTTCGGCTTCCTGTGGTGGAACACCTCGCCCGCCAAGATCTTCATGGGTGACACCGGCTCGCTCGCCCTCGGCGGCGCCCTCGCGGGCCTCGCCATCTGCTCGCGCACCGAGCTGCTGCTCGCCCTCCTCGGCGGTCTGTTCGTCCTCATCACCATGTCCGTGGTGATCCAGGTCGGCTCCTTCCGCCTCACCGGGAAGCGCGTCTTCCGTATGGCCCCGCTGCAGCACCACTTCGAGCTCAAGGGGTGGAGCGAGGTCCTTGTGGTGGTCCGCTTCTGGATCATCCAGGGCCTGTGCGTGGCCGTCGGCCTCGGAATCTTCTACGCCGGATGGTTGGCCATCAAGTGAGCCCCGTGAGCTACGCAGGCAAGCACATCACCGTCGCCGGCCTCGGCGTGAGCGGCGTCAGCGCCGCCCGCGCCCTGGCCGGCCTCGGCGCCCGCGTCACCGTCGTCGACGGCGGCGACAGCCAGGCACTGCGCGAGCGCGCGGCCGGCCTCGAGGCCGACGGCATCGCCGTCCGCCTCGGTGACGCGGACACCCTGCCCGAGGGCACCGACCTCGTCGTCACCTCGCCCGGCTGGAAGCCGGAGAGCCCGCTCTTCGCGGCCGCCGCCGAGGCGGGCGTGGAGGTCGTGGGCGACGTGGAGATCGCCTGGCAGCTGCGCGGCCCCGACGCCGCCCCCTGGCTGGCGATCACGGGCACCAACGGCAAGACCACCACCGTCCAGATGCTCGCCTCCATCCTGGAGGCCGCCGGGCTGCGCACGGCCGCCGTCGGCAACATCGGCACGCCGATCATCGACGTGGTCCTCGGCGACCAGCCCTACGACGTGCTCGCCGTCGAGCTCTCCAGCTACCAGCTGCACTGGGCGCCCTCGCTGCGCGCCCACTCCGCGGCCGTCCTCAACGTCGCGCCCGACCACCTCGACTGGCACGGCTCGATGCGCGCCTACGCCGCCGACAAGGGCCGGATCTACGAAGGCAACACCGTCGCCTGCGTCTACAACGTCGAGGACCCCCGCACCGAGCACCTGGTCCGCGAGGCCGACGTCGAGGAGGGCTGCCGCGCCATCGGCTTCACCCTCGGCGCGCCCGGCCCCTCCATGCTGGGCGTCGTCGAGGGCCTCCTCGTCGACCGCGCCTTCGTGGAGAACCGGCAGCAGCAGGCCCAGGAGCTGGCCGAGGTCTCCGACATCGCGCCCTCCGCCGGCCCCGCGGCCCCGCACAACATCGCCAACGCCCTGGCCGCCGCCGCCCTGGCCCGCGCCTTCGGCGTGCCGGCCGCGGCCGTGCGGGACGGCCTGCGGGCCTTCCGGCCGGACGCCCACCGCATCGCCCACGTCGCCGAGGTCGACGGCGTCGCGTACGTGGACGACTCCAAGGCCACCAACCCCCACGCCGCCCAGGCCTCGCTGGCGGCCTACGAGTCGATCGTGTGGATCGCGGGCGGCCTCGCCAAGGGCGCGACCTTCGACGAGCTGGTCGCCGCCTCCGCGAAGCGGCTGCGCGGCGTCGTCCTCATCGGGGCCGACCGGGCGCTGATCAGGGAAGCCCTGGCGCGACACGCCCCGGATGTCCCGGTGGTGGACCTCGACCGGACCGACACTGGGGCGATGGCCGCGGCGGTCGCCGAGGCGGCGCGGCTCGCCGGTCCGGGGGACACCGTCCTCATGGCCCCGGCATGCGCGTCGATGGACATGTTCACCAACTACACCAAGCGCGGCGAGGCCTTCGCCGAGGCGGTACGGGCCCTGGCCGCCGGCCGCGGCGAGCGGGAGTAGCCGCCCGGTCCCCGCGGCGCGGACGGCGGGTCCGCCGGTCCGGCCCCGGCGGCGCGGGAGACCAGCGAAGGGGAAACCCGGGATGCACGCGGACGACATCGTGACGGCGCCCGGCGCGTGGACGGCCCTGCGCGGCTCCGCCGCGCGCGCCCGGCCCGCCCGGGCGCCCCGCCCGGCGAGCCGGGGGAC
>KL569472.1:16514-19803 GCA_000715685.1 Streptomyces lilacinus | reverse complement strand
CCCGCCGCCACCAGCGCCTTGTCCAGCGCGGTCTGGAACGGGTCCCGCGCCGGGTACGACGCCGAGATCGACAGCACCTTGTCGCCCTCGACCGGCGTCGCCGCCCACACCCGCGGATCCTCGCCCCCACTGATGTACGTCCCCGAATGCCCCTTCGCCACCGCCTGCGACAGCGGGAACGGCAACGTCGAGTCGTCCAGCTGCGCCCCCAGCGCGAGGGAACCGTCGCGCTGATAGATCTGCAACGCCGAACTCAGCAGCCCGTCCTGGTAGGACTTCGCCTGCCGCTCCCGCTCCAACCCCGATATGTGGTGCACGGCGACGCCCAGCACGACGACCGCCAAGGCGGTGACAAAGGAGATCGCGAACGCGATCCGGCCACGGATACCCATCACGCGATCGGGAGCACCTCTCGGTGCTCACCGGAAGGGGTGGCACCCGTGTAGACGACCTCCAGCGCGGTGAACGCCACCGAGCCGTCGACTTCCTTCGGCCCGTACAGCCGCAACTTCGCCGGGAACGACTTGCCCGCCCCACCGGCCGCCCCACTGGAAACCTGCACCACACCACTGCCGGCCGCGCCGTCCGCGGCGTAGTCGTCCCAGCGGATGCCGCTCGCCACCCGGCCCGACGTCGAGCAGTCCAACGTGATGATCGTCGGCTCCGGCACCGGCTCGCCCACCCCGCAGTCCCGCACCCCCGGAAGCTCGCGCGACGACGCGCCGTCCAGCTCCACCTGCGAATCCTGCTCGGAATCCGACCGCTGCGCCGCCGCCGTCCGCGGCGCCTCGTCCACCACGCTCGCCCGGTCGGTGGCCTTCCCCAGCCACACCCCGCCCAGCACCAGCGCGACCACCCCGGCGAAGACCACCACCACGGTCCGCAGGCCGGCCCACCGGGCCACGGCGCGATCGGTCATCGGCTCTCTTCCTCGCTCACGGGCGGTGCTCGTCCACAGGGCCCGCCCCTCCCCGCTCTGAGTGACGGAGAAACGAGCCGGTGCGTTCCCTCTCCCGCGTGTCGGCTTGCGGATCCGACCCCGACAAGTCACCTCCCGGGCGCGGTTGGTGTGCGGGCTCCGCCCAACTGCCGGTCGCGGCCCGATACGATGGGCCCTGCGAGCGGCCGTGATGGAATTGGCAGTCATGCTGGGTTTAGGTCCCAGTGGGTTAACACCCGTGAGGGTTCGAGTCCCTCCGGCCGCACCCGTACCGAAGGGCCGTCCCCCACGCGTGGGACGGCCCTTCGTCGTCCGGTCAGCCCGTCGTCCGGTCGACTCGTCGTCCGATCAGCCCAAGAGCTCCCGCACCACCGGCACCAGGGCCCGGAAGGCCTTCCCCCGGTGGCTGATGGCGTTCTTCTCCTCCGCCGTCAGCTCGGCGCACGTGCGTGACTCGTCGAGCGGCTGGAGGATCGGGTCGTAGCCGAAGCCGCCGGAGCCCGTCGGCTCGTGGCGGAGGGTGCCCTCGAGGCGGCCCTCGACGACGCGTTCGGTGCCGTCGGGGAGGGCGAGGGCGGCGGCGCAGGCGAAGTGGGCGCCGCGGTGCTCGTCGGCGATGTCGGAGAGCTGGGCGAGGAGGAGGTCGAGGTTGGCCTTGTCGTCGCCGTGGCGGCCGGCCCAGCGGGCGGAGAAGATGCCGGGGGCGCCGTTGAGGACGTCGACGCACAGGCCCGAGTCGTCGGCGACGGCCGGGTGGCCGGTGGCGCGGGCGAGGGCGTGGGCCTTGAGGAGGGCGTTCTCGGCGAAGGTGACGCCGGTCTCCTTGACGTCGGGGATCTCGGGGTAGGCGTCGGCGCCGACGAGTTCGACGTCGAGGTCGGCGGCGGCGAGGATCGCGCGGAGCTCGGTGACCTTGTTGGCGTTGCGGGTGGCGAGGATCAGGCGCTTCATGGTTCCCGATTATCCCGGGGGCCGGGCCCGTGGCCCCCGGGACGGGTGGGACTACAGCGTGCGGGCCAGGGCCTCGCGCTGGGCGGCGTCGAGGGAGGCGCAGCCGGCGACGGCGAGGTCGAGGAGGCTGTTGAGCTCGTCGCGGGCGAAGGGCTGGGCCTCGGCGGTGCCCTGGACCTCGACGAAGCGGCCGTCGCCGGTGCAGACGACGTTCATGTCGGTCTCGGCGCGCACGTCCTCCTCGTAGCAGAGGTCGAGGAGGGGGACGCCGTCGACGATGCCGACGCTGACGGCGGAGACGGTGCCGGTGAGCGGCTTGCGGCCGTGCTTGATCAGCTTCTTGCCCTGGGCCCAGGCGACGGCGTCGGCCAGGGCGACGTAGGCGCCGGTGATGGCGGCGGTGCGGGTGCCGCCGTCGGCCTGGAGGACGTCGCAGTCCAGGACGATGGTGTTCTCGCCGAGGGCCTTGTAGTCGATGACGGCGCGCAGGGAGCGGCCGATGAGGCGGGAGATCTCGTGGGTACGGCCGCCGATCTTGCCGCGGACGGACTCGCGGTCGCCGCGGGTGTTGGTGGAGCGGGGCAGCATCGCGTACTCGGCGGTGACCCAGCCCTCGCCGGAGCCCTTGCGCCAGCGGGGCACGCCCTCGGTGACGCTGGCGGTGCAGAAGACCTTGGTGTCGCCGAAGGAGACGAGGACGGAGCCTTCGGCGTGCTTGCTCCAGCCGCGCTGGATGGTCACGGGGCGGAGCTGGTCGGCGGTGCGGCCGTCGATGCGAGACATGGTGGTGAGCCTATCGGGACAACAGAGGAGCCCCGTTCCGGTTGACCGTTTTGACCGGTTACCGGGACGGGGCCTCGTCACGAGACGATGAGCGCGGTGGCTCAGCTCACAGCATGTCCTCGATCTCGCCGGCGATCGGGTCGGCGTCGGTGCCGATGACGACCTGGATGGCGGTGCCCATCTTGACGACGCCGTGGGCGCCGGCGGCCTTGAGGGCGGCCTCGTCGACGAGCTCCGGGTCGATGACCTCGGTGCGCAGGCGGGTGATGCAGCCCTCGATCTCCTCGATGTTGTCGATTCCACCGAGGCCGGCGACGATCTTCTCAGCCTTGCTGGCCATGTGCACTCCTGGTTGTCTCAGCCCCTCGGCGTTCCGCCGAACCGGCTTTCACACGGTAACCACGTTCAGCCCAACTTTGCGGGCGCTGGTCCGCCATCCGACACAGGATGGGGTCGAGATCCGCGCCGCAAGTGGTCTACACCAGTATGCCAGCCGTCGGGAGGTCGGAGATGAGCGCGAACGCCGCCGCGGCACCCCGGCGCAGGGTGTGGTCGCAGACCCTCTTCCAGGGCCTGCAGAAGATGGGCCGCAGCCTCCAGCTGCCGATCGCGGTG
>KL569472.1:8553-16217 GCA_000715685.1 Streptomyces lilacinus | reverse complement strand
TCGGCAAGGACGGCCTGGGCTGGACGGACGTGGCCAAGGTGATGGCCGGCGCGGGCGGGGCGCTGCTGGACTCCTCGCTGGGGCTGCCGCTGCTGTTCGCCGTCGGTGTGGCGATCGGCATGGCGAAGAAGTCGGACGGCTCGACGGCCCTGGCGGCGGTGGCGGGCTTCCTCGTCTACTACGCGGTGCTGCACCAGTTCCCGGAGCCGTGTCCGGCGGGGTCCAGGCAGACGGCGCTGGGGCTGCTGGCCGGGGTCTGCGTCGGCCCGGGCGGGGCGCCGGCCGCGACCTCGTACCAGAACCCGGGGGTGTTCGGCGGCATCGTGATGGGCCTGCTCGCGGCGTGGTTCTGGCAGCGCTTCCACCGGGTGCGGCTGGTGGACTGGCTGGGCTTCTTCAACGGCCGTCGGCTGGTGCCGATCATCATGGCGTTCGTGGCGATCGTCTTCGCGGCGCTGTGCCTGTGGATCTGGCCGCCGGTGGGCCGGGGGTTGACGAGCTTCAGCGAGTGGCTGTCGGACCTGGGCTCCTGGGGTGCTGGGATCTTCGGCGTGGCGAACCGTGCCCTGCTGGTGATCGGCCTGCACCAGTTCCTGAACGTCTTCGTCTGGTTCCAGTTCGGTTCGTACACCAAGCCGGACGGCACGGTGGTGCACGGCGACATCAACCGCTTCCTCGCGGGCGACCCCCACGCCGGCCAGTTCACCTCCGGCTTCTTCCCCATCATGATGTTCGCGCTGCCGGCGGCCGCGCTGGCGATCGCGCACTGCGCGCGGCCGGAGCACCGCAAGACCGTGAGCGGCATGATGCTGTCGGTGGGCCTGACGTCGCTGGTCACGGGCATCACGGAGCCGATCGAGTACTCCTTCCTCTTCATCGCGCCCGCGCTGTACGTGGTGCACGCGGTGCTGACCGGTGTGTCGATGGCGGTCACGTGGGGACTGGGGGTGCACGACGGCTTCAGCTTCTCGGCGGGGCTGATCGACTACGTCATCAACTGGGGGCTGGCGACCAAGCCGTGGCTGATCATTCCGATCGGCCTGGCCTTCGCCGTCCTCTATTACGTGGTCTTCCGCTTCGCGATCACCTTCTTCGACCTGCCGACGCCGGGCCGGGAGCCGGAGGAAGTGGCGGAGGCGATCGAGGAGGAGAACGTCAAATAGGCCGTCGCACACGGCTTGTGAGGGTGGTGTGACACAGCGCCGACGGCGCTCACACCACCCTTATGCTTGTGGTCCACACCACTTGGAACGACGGATTCCTTTATGCCCGAGTCACGTGCTACAACAGGTCTAAACCACTAGTGGTGTAGACCAAATGCGGGCCGTCCCCCTTCCCCCGAGCGCCCGCCTCACCTGGAGGAATCCGATGAGTACGGCCGCGAAGGCGACGAAGGAGTCGCCCAAGCCGAAAAAGGCTGACGCAGCAGCCGACAAGGCGGCGCCGGAGAAGAAGAAGCGGGGCGCCGGCGCGATGGCGGTCGCCCAGCGCATCGGCCGCAGCCTCATGCTGCCGGTGGCCGTGCTGCCCGCCGCCGCGCTCCTGGTCCGCCTGGGCAACAAGGACATGCTCGGCCGGGACTCGTTCCCCGAGGTCATCACCAAGATCGCCAGCTACATGTCGGCCGGCGGCAACGCGCTGCTGAGCAACATGGCGCTGCTCTTCGCCGTCGGTGTCGCCATCGGCTTCGCCAAGAAGTCGGACGGCTCCACGGCGCTGGCCGCCGTGACCGGCTACCTGGTCTTCAAGGAGGTGCTGGCCACCTTCACGGACAGCAACCTCCCGAAGGTCGCCGCCGTCGCCGACGGCAAGATCGTCATGAATGAGGCGCCCGTCAACGCCGGCGTCCTCGGCGGTGTCGTCATGGGCCTCGTCGTCGCCCTGCTCTACCAGCGCTACAGCCGCAAGAAGCTGCCCCTGTCTCTTATACACACAGCGTCCCGATCCTCTCGGCCTTCGCCGGCCTGGTCATCGGCATCGTCTTCGGCCTCATCTGGCCGGTCCTCGGCACGGGTCTGCACAACTTCGGCGAGTGGCTCGTCGGCTCCGGCGCCGTCGGCGCGGGCATCTTCGGTGTCGCCAACCGCGCGCTGATCCCGGTCGGCATGCACCACCTGCTCAACTCCTTCCCGTGGCTGCAGGCGGGCGACTTCCACGGCAAGCACGGCGACATCGCCCGCTTCCTCGAGGGCGACCCGGCGGCCGGCCAGTTCATGACCGGCTTCTTCCCGATCATGATGTTCGCGCTCCCGGCCGCCTGCCTCGCGATCGTCCACTGCGCCCGCCCGGAGAACCGCAAGGTCGTCGCGGGCATGATGGGTTCGCTCGCGCTCACCGCGTTCGTCACCGGTGTGACCGAGCCGATCGAGTTCACCTTCATGTTCGTCGCCCCGGTGCTCTACGCGATCCACGCCGTCCTCACCGGCGTCTCGCTGGCCCTGACGTGGGCGCTCGGCATGAAGGACGGCTTCGGCTTCTCCGCCGGCGCCATCGACTTCCTGCTCAACCTGGGCATCGCCACCAAGCCGTGGCTGCTGGCCCTGGTGGGCGTGTGCTTCGGCGCCCTGTACTACGTGGTGTTCCGCTTCGCCATCACGAAGTTCAACATCCCCACCCCGGGCCGCGAGCCCGAGGGGCAGCTGGAGGACGTCAAGTGACGCCCTGACGGGCCACGAACGGTGAAGGCCCCCGGAACCACCACGGTTCCGGGGGCCTTCACCTTTTGGCGAGCTACAGCTCGTAAACCGCCCCCGCGTGGGCGAGTTCCGCCGGACCGTCGTAGACGGACCGCGCGTCGCGGAGGTTGGTCAGCGGGTCCGTCCACGGCGGGATGTGGGTGAGGACCAGGCGCCCGACGCCCGCGCGGGCGGCCACCTCGCCCGCCTCCAGGCCGTTGAGGTGGAGGTCGGGGATGTCCTCCTTGCCGTGCGTGAAGGACGCCTCGCACAGCAGCAGGTCCGCGCCCCGGGACAGCTCGTGCAGCGCCTCGCAGGGGCCGGTGTCGCCGGAGTACACCAGCGCCGCGCCGTCGTGCTCGACGCGGAAGGCGAAGGCCTCGACCGGGTGGCTCACCCGGGCCGTACGAATGGTCAGCGGGCCGAGCGCGAACGTGCCGGGGGTGAGCGTGCGGAAGTCGAAGACCTCGCTCATGGACGACTCGTCGGGCACGTCGCCGTACGCGGTCAGCAGCCGCTTCTCGGTGCCCTCGGGGCCGTGGACGGGGATGGCGTCGGCCCGGCCGCCCTCGTGGCGGTAGTAGCGGGCCACGAAGTAGCCGCACATGTCGATGCAGTGGTCGGGGTGCAGATGCGACAGGAGCACGGCGTCGAGGTCGTAGAGACCGATGTGGCGTTGCAGCTCGCCGAGGGCGCCATTGCCCATGTCGAGGAGGATCCGATAGCCGTCGGCCTCCACCAGATAGCTCGAGCAGGCCGATTCCGTGGACGGGAACGAGCCCGAGCATCCGACGACGGTGAGCTTCATGCGGGCCTGAACCTCCGTGGGCTGGTGACGGGGGGCCATGCGGTGCAGTCGAGGGTAAGGCGAGAAGCGGGCGGTGATACCTCCGGAAGAGGGGCGTGTGGGCGGAATCACCAGGACGGACGTGGCCGGGCAGCGCCAGGGCCCCGATCGCGCTGCCGTCGGCGCGATCGGGGCCCTGCGGGACGTAGGGGTGGTGGCGGGCGGGCTACAGCGGCCGGTGTCGCTCGGCGCGGTCCAGCGTGTCCATGAAGCGCTGGAAGCGCTCGGCCGACTCCTTGCTGCCGGCCGTCACCGTGAACACCTCGGGCGTGATGAACGCCGCCAGTCGCTCACGGGTCTCAGGGGCGAGCGCATCCCACGCGGCCTTGTCCAGCCGTGACTGCGCCGCAGCTTCCGCACTGCCAGTTTCCATTGTTGAGTTGCCTCATGTCCGAAGATCCACATGCGGGACAGTTCATGTGCGTCTCCCACGTGATGATGTCAGCAGCTTCCCAACATCGGTAGTAGCAAGTTCACCCGTGCACAGTTCTGTTTTTTACGGACCGGAGCGGATCGGCTGTGGGTGCGCGCCCGGGGCTCACGCCCAGAGCTGGCCGTGCAGGGCCTCGACGGCCTCGTCGGTGGTGGGGGCGGTGTAGACGCCGGTGGAGAGGTACTTCCAGCCGCCGTCGGCCACGATGAAGACGATGTCGGCGCGCTCCCCGGCCCGTACGGCCTTGCGGGCGACGCCCAGCGCGGCGTGCAGCACGGCGCCGGTGGAAATGCCCGCGAAGATGCCCTCCTCGGCGAGGAGTTCGCGGGTGCGGCGCACGGCGTCCACGGAACCCACGGAGAAGCGGGTGGTGAGGACGGAGGCGTCGTAGAGCTCGGGGACGAAGCCCTCGTCGAGGTTGCGCAGCCCGTAGACGAGGTCGTCGTAGCGCGGCTCGGCGGCCACGATCGCCACGCCCGGCTTGTGCTCGCGCAGGTAGCGGCCGACGCCCATCAGGGTGCCGGTGGTGCCGAGGCCGGCGACGAAGTGGGTGATCTCCGGAAGGTCCGCGAGGATCTCGGGACCGGTGCCGGCGTAGTGGGCGCCGGCGTTGTCGGGGTTGCCGTACTGGTAGAGCATCACCCAGTCCGGGTGCTGCTCGGACAGCTCCTTGGCGACCCGCACGGCGGTGTTGGAGCCCCCCGCGGCGGGCGAGGGGATGATCTCCGCGCCCCACATGGCCAGCAGCGCACGGCGCTCCTCACTGGTGTTCTCCGGCATCACGCACACCATGCGGTAGCCCTTGAGCCGGGCGGCCATGGCCAGGGAGATGCCGGTGTTGCCGGAGGTGGGCTCGAGGATGGTGCAGCCGGGCGTCAGCCGCCCGGCCTTCTCGGCCTGCTCGATCATGTGCAGGGCCGGACGGTCCTTCACCGAACCGGTGGGGTTGCGGTCCTCCAGCTTGGCCCAGATCCGCACGGACTCGGACGGGGACAGGCGGGGCAGGCGGACGAGCGGGGTGTTGCCCACCGCGGCCAGGGGGCTGTCGTAGCGCATGCGGACCGTCGCCGCCGCTCAGCCCGCGCCGCCGGCCACGGCCGGGAGGATGGTGACGCTGTCGCCGTCGCCGAGCTCGGTGGCGATGCCGCCGAGGAAGCGGACGTCCTCGTCGTTGAGGTAGACGTTGACGAAGCGGCGCAGCTCACCGGTCTCGTCGACCAGCCGCTCGCGAATGCCGGGGTGGCGGGCCTCGAGGTCCTTGAAGAGCTCGTCGATCGTCGAGCCGCTGCCCTCGACGGCCTTCTGGCCGCCGGTGTAGGTGCGGAGGATGGTGGGGATGCGGACCTCGATGGCCATCGGTGTGTGCTCCTGTCGGAGTGCGGGGGAGGTTCCTGCGGACGCCTGTGCGGGTGCTGCGTGACTGCTGCGTTCTTCCGGGACAACCGTGGGCGCATCGTATCGATTCCCCGTGCGCCGGCCGCACGTTCGTCCCGACATGCGGAACGGACGGTCTCAGTGCTCAGTACGCCTGGACGACCTGGACGTCTTCCTCCGTGACCTGTCCGTCGACGATGCGGAAGGAGCGGAACTGGAAGGGGCCGGCGTCGTCGGTGTCGGCGGTGGAGACGAGCACGTAGTGGGCGCCCGGCTCGTTGGCGTAGGAGATGTCCGTACGCGAGGGGTAGGCCTCGGTGGCGGTGTGCGAGTGATAGATGACGACCGGTTCCTCGTCGCGGTCGTCCATCTCGCGGTAGAGCTTGAGCAGGTCGGTGGAGTCGAACTCGTAGAACGTGGGCGACCTGGCGGCGTTGAGCATCGGGATGAACCGCTCGGGTCGGCCGCTGCCGGCGGGCCCGGCGACCACGCCGCACGCCTCGTCGGGGTGGTCGGCGCGGGCGTGCGCGACGATCTGGTCGTGCAGGGCTCGTGTGATGGTCAGCATGGGCGCCAGCATAAACAGAGGCCCCCGGTGAAAACCGGGGGCCTCTGCTGCCTTAATACGGGCTACACACTCACTTGCTGAGCGAGTAGTCCTTGCGCTCGAACGACTGCGGGTTGCGCTTCTTCAGGACGATGTAGGAGACCCACATGATCGCCGCCCAGCCGGGGGCGCAGTACAGCGAGATCCGCGCGTCCTTGTCGATGCCCATGAGCACGATCACCATGAGGATGAAGCCCAGGGCGAAGAGGCTGGTCCAGGGCGCGCCCGGGGCCTTGAGCTCGGACTGCGGCAGCTCGCCGCGGTCCGCCTTGCGGCGGTAGCGCAGCTGGGCGACCAGGATCATGATCCAGGCCCACATGCCGGAGATGGTCGCGAAGGAGACGACGTAGTTGAACGCCTCGCCCGGCCACTGGTAGTTGATCCACACACCGACGAGCATCAGCGCGGCCGAGAAGGTCGTGCCGCGGAACGGCAGGCCCTTCTTGGACAGCTGACCGAAGAACTTCGGGCCCTGGCCGTTGAGGGACAGGTCGCGCAGCATGCGGCCGGTGGAGTACATGCCGGAGTTGCAGGACGACAGCGCCGCGGTGAGGACCACGAAGTTGACGATTCCGGCACCGGCCGGCAGGCCGATCTTGGCGAAGGCCGCCACGAAGGGGCTGACGCCGGGCATGAACTCGGTCCACGGGACGACCGACAGGATGATGATGAGCGCGCCCACGTAGAAGACGGCGATGCGCCACGGCACGGTGTTGATGGCCTTGGGCAGGGTCTTCTTGGGGTCGGCGGCCTCGCCCGCCGTGACGCCGACGAGCTCGACGGCGAGGAAGGCGAACATCACGATCTGCAGGGTCATCAGCGTGCCGCCGATGCCCTTGGGGAAGAACCCGTCGTGGTCCCACAGGAGGCTGAAGCTGGCGGTGTCACCGGCCTTGGAGAAGCCGAGGGTGATGACGCCGATGCCGATCAGGATCATGCCGATGATGGCGGTGACCTTGACCATCGAGAACCAGAACTCCAGCTCGCCGAAGAGCTTCACGGAGATCAGGTTGACGAAGTAGAGAATGACGGTGAAGACCAGCGCCGACGCCCATTGTGGAATGCCCTTGTTCCAGTACTGGACATAGGTGGCGGCGGCGGTGACCTCGGTGATGCCCGTGACGACCCAGAAGAGCCAGTACGTCCATCCGGTCACATAGCCCCAGAAGGGGCCGAGGAACTCTCGGGCGTAGTCCGAGAAGGAGCCCGACACCGGGCGGTACATCAGCAGCTCGCCGAGGGCGCGCATGATGAAGAAGATGACCAGGCCCGCGATCGCATAGGCCAGGATCAGGCTGGGGCCGGCCTTCGATATGGCCTTGCCCGCACCGAGGAAGAGTCCGGTGCCGATGGCGCCACCAATGGCGATCATCTGAATCTGTCGGTTGCCGAGTCCCCGCTCGTAACCCTCGGAAGCTTCCTGTCCGCTTCCGGCTTCGTCCCGCACTGCGGTGCGGTCCGCGACCTGCTCAGAGGTCATGGTGGTGCGCCTTTCTCCATACCGATCCGGTTGCTCCGGATCGGGTACCGATCCCCCCGGATGGAGTTCCTGCAGAAGTGCCGACGGTCGGCCGGCTCAGCGCTCCCGCCGTGACATGGGTGGCGTCACGGAGGCAGGTCGGCAAGATGTATCACGGGTGAACGGGAGATCGTGGGGGTGGGAGAGGGGCCGGAGTGGCCTGGACCACAAATAAATCAGGACAAAAGCAATAACGGCGGCTAATAGCC
>KL569472.1:6089-8273 GCA_000715685.1 Streptomyces lilacinus | reverse complement strand
CCGCCGTTACAGTGATTCGATCGTTATCCGGAATTGAGCGTTCGCTGAGCGAACGGAATCAAATACCGGAAAGTAACGTCCGATGTCGGCCCGATCATGGCCTCGTCCCCGCCCGATCATGGCCCGTCCCGGCCCGACGCCGGTCCCCTCTCAGGCCGTGAGCGCCTCCACCAGCGTCTCCTGCAGGCCGCCCAGCCACAGGTAGGCCATGACCATCGGCTTGCGCGGGTCCTCGTCCGGCAGCCGGTAGAAGGCCTCGCCGTCGTCCTCGTCGGTGATCTCCAGCCGGGCCCCGATGGTCAGCCGGAGGTCGTTCAGCGCGCCGAGCCACTGCCGGCAGCCCTCCGGGTCGAGCCGCAGCACCGCGACGCCGTCCCCGGCGACCGTCAGCCCGTCCAGCGAGCGGACCACGCCCAGGGCGTCCTCGCGCTTGCGGGCGCGCAGGTCGTTCTCGGTGTAGCGGCGGAATTCGGCGGCGTGGGCACGCTCCTGCCGGTCCTGCTCGGCGCCGGGGGTGCCGTAGGCATCGGGGAAGAGCCGGGCCAGGGCGGGATCGGCAGGAGGCTCACTGGGGCCCTCCGCGAAGAGCCGGGCCAGCGGGTCGGCCGCGTCCGGGCCGTCCGCCTCGCCGGGACCGATCAGCTCCAGGAGCTGGACGGCCAGGCTGCGCAGGATGGAGATCTCGACCTCGTCCAGGGCGACGGCGGCCCCGCCGCCGGCGAGCGGCTCGAAGTGCCCGGCCATCAACGGTCCTGCGACAGGGTCGCCCAGAGTCCGTAGCCGTGCATCGCCTGCACGTCGCGCTCCATCTCCTCGCGGCTGCCGCTGGAGACCGTCGCGCGGCCCTTGTGGTGGACGTCGAGCATCAGCCGGTGCGCCTTGTCCTTGGGGTAGCCGAAGTACGTCTGGAAGACGTAGGTCACATAACTCATGAGGTTGACGGGGTCGTTATGGACCAGCGTGACCCACGGGACGTCGGGCTCGGCCACCGCGTAGGGTGACTCGCCCGTTTCGGGCCGTTCGATCTCGACCGGTGCAACACTCACGCTTCCCATGCTGCCACTCGCGACCTGCCCATGCACAAACGGGGCCCCACAAACGAGCCCCGACCCGAGCCTCATGATCGAGTCCCGGACAAACGGACACCAGAAATCGTCAGTCTGACGAGTAATCGGGGTAGCATCCCCACCATGAACACTGCGGACCTGGGACTCCCGGTGACTGTGCCGTCGACGGCCCTCTTCACCGACCGGTACGAACTCACGATGCTGCAGGGTGCGCTGCGTTCGGGCACCGCGCACCGGCGCTCGGTCTTCGAGGTCTTCACCCGCCGGCTGCCCGAGGGCCGCCGCTACGGCGTGGTGGCGGGCACCGGCCGGGTCCTGGACGCCGTGGAGAACTTCCGCTTCGACGGCGGCGTGCTGGACTTCCTCGCCGACCGGCAGATCGTCGACGAGCCCACGCTCGCCTACCTGGCCGACTACCGGTTCCGCGGCGACATCTGGGGCTACCCCGAGGGCGAGGTCTACTTCCCCGGCTCGCCGATCATGCGGGTCGAGGGCACCTTCGCCGAGGCGGTGCTCCTGGAGACCGTGATCCTCTCGATCCTCAACCACGACTCCGCCGTGGCCGCCGCGGCCTCGCGGATGTCGGTCTGTCTATGTGTATAAGAGACAGACCCACGAGCTGGCGGCGGTGGCCGCCTCGCGCGCCGCCTTCGTCGGCGGCTTCAGCTCCACCTCCGACCTCGCGGCCGGGTTCCGGTACAACATCCCGACGGTCGGCACCAGTGCGCACGCCTTCACCCTGCTGCACGACAGCGAGCGCGACGCCTTCACGGCGCAGGTCGACTCCCTGGGCGGGGGCACCACGCTGCTGGTGGACACCTTCGACGTCACCGAGGCCGTCGCGCTGGCCGTGGAGGTCGCGGGGCCGGGCCTGGGGGCCGTCCGGATCGACTCCGGCGACCTGCTGCTGCTCGCCCACCGGGTGCGCCGGCAGCTGGACGAGCTGGGCGCCAAGGACACCAGGATCATCGTCACCAGCGACCTGGACGAGTACGCCATCGCCTCCCTGGCCGCCGCCCCGGTGGACGCCTACGGGGTCGGCACCCAGCTGGTGACCGGCAGCGGTCACCCCACGTGCTCGATGGTCTACAAGCTCGTCGCCCGCGCGGACGGGGCC
>KL569472.1:0-5870 GCA_000715685.1 Streptomyces lilacinus | reverse complement strand
GCCGGTCGCCAAGAAGTCGATGGGCGGCAAGACCTCCGTCGGCGGCCGCAAGTGGGCCGCGCGCCGGCCGGACGCGGCGGGGGTCGCCGAGGCCGAGGTCGTGGGCACCGGCGAGGTGCCGGCGGACCTCGTGGACCACCTGCTGCCGGTGGAGCTGGTCCGGGCGGGCGAGGTGCTCATGTGTATAAGAGACAGAGCCCGTGCTCCCCACCGAATATCTCTGAGGGCCCCCTGAGCGCCCTCCCGCATCGCCGCCCGACTCATTACCCTCGGTCACACAGGGCTGATCCGCACCGTCGGCCGAGGGCCCCTCACCAAAGGATCTGCACCATGACCCGTGCACTGATCATCGTCGACGTGCAGAACGACTTCTGCGAGGGCGGCAGCCTCGCGGTGGCCGGCGGCGCCGACGTGGCCGCGGCCATAACCGACCTGGTCGGCGAGGCACCCGCGGGATACGCGCACGTCGTCGCCTCGCGCGACATGCACATCGACCCCGGCGAGCACTTCTCGGACAGCCCGGACTTCGCGCGCTCCTGGCCCCGGCACTGCGTGGCCGGCACCGAGGGCAGCGGCTTCCACCCCAACCTGACGCCCGCCATCACCTCGGGGGCCGTCCAGGCCGTCTTCGACAAGGGCGCCTACGAGGAGGGCTACAGCGCCTTCCAGGGCACCGACGAGACGGGCGCCGGGCTCGCGGACTGGCTGCGCGGGCGCGGGGTCACCGAGCTGGACGTGGTGGGGATCGCGACGGACCACTGCGTCCGGGAGACCGCGCTGGACGCCCGCCGCGAGGGCTTCGAGACCCGCGTGCTGCTGGACCTGACCGCGGGCGTGGCCCGGGAGACCACCGAGCGGACGCTGGAGGACCTGCGCGAGGCGGGCGTGGAGCTCAGCGGCAAGCCGGTCGTGCAGGGCGGTTAGGCGGGGCCGGGAAGCCTCAGGCCCGGGCCCGCAGCAGGTGGGCGATCGGGTGCCAGGACTCGTTGTCGGCGTGCGGCAGGGACCGCCACAGCAGGCCGTCCGGGTGGTGCAGCACGGCCGTGATCTCGTCCGGCGTGGGCGGCTCGCTGTTGCCGCGCAGGTAGACGGCGCGCAGCCCGAGGTTGCGCAGCCGGGTGAGGGCGCGCTGCCGGTTCGCGGCGCGCACCAGGACGCGTACGCGCGCCCCCGGGGCGACGGCGCCGTCCGGCGGGGCGGCCAGGGCCAGGGCGACGACCACGCTGCCGTCGGGGAGCCGGGCGAATCCTCCGCCTGCCATCCCGCCTCACCCCCGCGCCGAGGGCGGGGGCGGTGGCGTCCATAAGACCATCATGAGAGGCATTGTCGGCACGTTCGGCCGGCGCCCGCCAGACGGGCGCCGGCCGAACGGCTGTGACCTGCGGTGTCACCCGGTCACTTGGTGGACGGGCCCACCTGGAGCGTCATGGTCGAGCCACTCGGCGCCTGGGTGAGGATCCGGATCCGGGTGTTGGTGTCGGTGATCTTCACGCCACCGGTGGGGTTCGACGCGTCGTAGTAGGTGTTCTTGTGGTCGTCGAAGACCGGAGCACCCAGCTTGCCCTTGACGCGGGCGGCCACGCCGTCGCTGTGCACGGTGTAACCGGCGGTCGGGAACCAGCTGAACGTCGAGTCGTACGCCTGGAAGCGGTTGCGCATGATCGAGCCGTCGGCCCACTTCTCGACCTGAGGGTGGGCGTCGATCGGCAGGATGCGGCCGGTGCCCGGGTGGACGCCGACGTTGTTGTCCACCTGCGAGGTGTCCCACTGCCAGATCAGCAGACCGGTCTGGTACGGGTAGTGCTCGACCCAGCCCGGCTTGGTGCTCTTCCAGCCGAAGTTGTACGGGCCGGTGCGCAGCGTCCGGTCGTAGGAGACGTACTGGCGGTTCTCGGCGATGTAGTACTGCGGGTACTCCTTGGTGAAGGAGGCGCCGATGCGCGAGAAGCCCTTGACCGTCCAGCCGTTGTCGCCGTTCTCGGCGCCGTCGGTGAGGAGCGCGGCGCCGTCGGCGGTCAGCGTGATGGCGTCGGCGGTGAAGCCCTTGCCGGAGGTGCCGCCGTCGGTGGCGTAGCGGAAGCGCAGGTCGATCTTCTTGCCGGCGTAGGCGTCGAGCGGGTACGACAGCTTCTTGTACGCGCCGGAGACACCGGTCAGGGCCGGCTTGTCGCCGCCGTCGCGGGTGATGGCCTTGCCGTCGGCGGTGCCGTCGACCGGGACCCAGTTGGCGCCGCCGTCCGTGGAGACCTCGGCGTAGAGGTAGTCGTAGTTCTCCTCGATGTCCCACCAGCCGGACAGGTCCAGGGAGGCCTTGGACTTGCCGGTGAGGTCGACGCTGCGGGAGAGGGTGTTCTTCAGGTCGTCGCCCTGGCCGCTCCACCACTGGTTGGCGCCCTCGGCGGGCTTGACGACGTCGGTGGTGACCTTCTTGGCGGGGAGGTCGACGACGAGCGCCTGCTTGTCCTTGGTGTTGTACTCGGCGACGCCCAGCTTGTGGGTCGACTTCGTCGCGGCCTTGGCCTTGTCGAAGTTGAGCCAGCCGAGCTGCAGCTTGTCCCAGGCGCTCATGTCGCCGGGGAGGTCGCCGATGGTGTTCTTGCCCTCGCCGAGCCAGGAGCCGGAGGACATCAGGGACCAGAAGGCGACGGAGGACTCACCGGTGCCGGTGGTGTCGTACTCGTCGGGGAGGCCCAGGTCGTGGCCGTACTCGTGGGCGAAGACACCGAGGCCGCCGTTCTCGGGCTGCATGGTGTAGTCGCCGACCCAGATGCCGGTGTCGCCGATCTGGGTGCCGCCCGCCTTGTTGTTGGCGGGGCCGGTCTTGCCGGCGTCGGAGCCGTAGGCGTACCAACGGTGGGCCCAGATGGCGTCCTTGCCCTGCTTGCCGCCGCCCGCGGACTCGTCCTCGCCGGCGTGGACGATCTGGAAGTGGTCGATGTAACCGTCGGGCTCGTTGAAGTTGCCGTCGCCGTCGTAGTCGTTGCGGTCCCACTGGTCGTACTTGGCCAGCTCCGCCTTGATGTCGGCGTCGCTGCGACCGGCGGCCTGCTGGTTCTTGACCCACTGGTTCACGCCGTCGCGGACGAGGTCCCAGGCGCTGGGGCAGTTGGTGGAGCCGCAGTAGTTGGAGCCGTAACGGGCCTCGTTCCAGGGGACCTTGACCCAGTCGGTGACCTGACCGTCGACCGAGTAGCGGCCCGAGGACTGCTTCTCGTAGTACTTCGCCAGGGACTCCTTGTCCTTGTCGTGCGAGAAGTACAGGTCCTGGAAGTACTGGCGGTTGTAGTCCTTCTCCCAGGCCGTGCTGTTGTCCTTGGCACGGTCCGGCTTGTCTATCGTGTTGTGCGCCGGGCCCGCGCTGCCGCCGTACTTCTTGACGGGCGGCTTCGGGCCGTCGGGGCCGTCCGGGTCGTACATGGTCGTGTCGTCGACCTTGTCGCCGAAGTCGACCAGGATCGTGAATATCTTGTCGGTCTTCTCGCGGGCGAGCTCGACGTACTTCCCCTTGCCGAGCTGGACGACCTTGGACGCGCCGCGCTGCTCCGCCTTGGCGTCGCCGGCGATGACCTGCTCCAGCGCGGCCTTGCGCTGGGCGTCGTGCTTCTTGCTGTACGGGCCCTTGAGGTCGTGCTCCGCGCCCCGCTTGACCTGCGCCGGGTCCTGACGCTCGATCGTGACGGGACGGTCGGCCGGGCTGGTCGTGCCCGCGGCCTGCGCGATCCCTGCCGACAGGGTGCCCGTGCCGAGGGCCGCGGCCACGACGGCCACCGCGGCGGATCGGGCGACCCTCCGTTGGCTGATCTTCACTTGTGAATGTCCTCCCCAGTAAGAACTGTGGAGGTATTTGACCGGAGAGACGCAAGAAAAGACAGATCTTGACTGAGCACGTCAGAGCAAGTACGTTATCCGGCCTTTAAGTTGCGGATAACGGGCGTTAATGGGCGGGAACAGCTCACTCCCTGACACTCCGAATGCCCCCGCGCGCCCCTTATGCTCCAAGTACCGTGGGTTAGGTCACGCTTACCGCCAGTTCCCCTCGGGCAGAGAGCACCGTAGAGTCGAATGCGGTACATACCAGCGGTACGTACCAGCCGCGACTCCGCTCCCCCTTGTCTCGCTCCCCCATACCGATGCCTTGAGGACGGATCCCGCCATGTCGCGTCCGACTCCTGCACAGATCGTCTACGGATCGGCCACCGTCGTCTTCGCCACCCTCGCCATGCTGCTGCTGTCCGGCGCAGGCTCGGGTCCCGCGCTCGCCGCCGTCGCCCTGGCCGCGCTCGCCCTCGGCGTGACCGTCGCCCTGGCGGTCGGACGGCGCGCGCCACGCGAACGGGCCGCGGCCACCGACTCGTTGCCACGGCGCCGCACCCCGGCGCACGCCTGCGCGCCGGAGCACTCACTCCACGGCTGAGGTCACAGCTGAGTTCACTTCACGGCCGGGCCCACCTCACGGCCGAGCTCGGTGCTCCACCGTCGACACCACGACGGTCTTCGCCGCCTTGTCGTGGATGCACTGGTGGTACGGCTGGTCCCAGGTGCACCACAGCACGTTCACCAGCCAGAAGACGAAGCCGCAGCAGGGGATGACCTGGGGCAGCGAGTACACCGCGGCGCGCGTCCAGCCCGGCCTGCCCTCGGGGATCGCGCCGTTGTCCAGCATCGCGACGCGGATGCTCATCGCCATCTTGCCGAGGGTCTGACCGCGCGTGGTCAGCATGAGCCCCTCGTAGAGGAAGTAGACGAGGGCGATGATGATGGACAGCCCCGTCTGCCGGCTCTGGTTGGTGTCGTTCCACTCCCAGGGGCGGTGCCCCCAGGTCGCGAGCCAGAAGACCAGGCTCACGGGGATGCTCACGATCAGCCCGTCGATGATCCGCGCGATCAGCCGCCGGAAGCGGTTGGCGAGCGGCGGCATGCCCGCGAGCGGATCGGCCGCGCCGTACTGGTCGCCGTACGGGCCACCGCCGTAGGGACCGCCGCCGTACGGGCCACCGCCGTACGGGCCGCCCTGGCCCGGGCCGGGGCCGTAGGGGCCGCCGCCGTACGGGCCGCCGGGACCGCCCGAACCACCACCGGGACCGCCGCCCGCCCCGGAGCCCGGGTACGGTGGGGGCTGCGAGGGCTCCTGGGGCTCGTTCGGCCGTTTCTGGAACGGGTCCTCGTCATCCCGCGGCTGATCGGTGCTCATGGCCCCAGTGGACCCCAGCGATCCGATGCGCGCATCCGGCCGTATGCCGTTCGAGTCAGCGCGCCCGCCCGCCGCCTCAGCCCTTCGCCGCCGCCACGAACGTCCTCGCCGCCTTGTCGTGCCAGCACTGGCGCCACGGCCGGTCGAACAGACACCACAGCACCCCCAGCACGCCCACGGCCAACACGCCCAGCCCGCTGTAGACGAGCCACCTGCGCAGCGCCGCCCCGAACGAGGTCGTGTCGTGCGACTCGATGTCCAACACCCGCACGCCGAACACCTTCTTGCCCAGCGTGCGCCCCCACTTGGCGACCGGCAGGGCCTCGTAGAGCACCCCGCCCACGAGCAGGACGGCGAGCACAATGGCCAGATACGTGCCCGTCGTGCCGTCGAGCAGCCAGACCGTCACCGTCCGGCCGGTCTGCCGGGCCTGCTCCACCTTCTCGTCGATGTGCTCGACCGACTTGCCCCACAGCGGCACGGCCACGGTGGCCACCAGGCCGCCCAGCACGGCCGTGTCCAGCAGCCGCGCGCCCAGCCGGCGGCCCAGCGCGGCGGGCCGGCCCTGCTCCTGCGCGGCGCGCAGGAAGGGGTCGTCGACCGGCGGCTTCCACGGCATGACCGGCTCGGCCGCGCCCTGCCGCGGCGCCTGCTGGGCCAGCTGCTGCACCTGCTGGGC
>KL569471.1:19607-20126 GCA_000715685.1 Streptomyces lilacinus | reverse complement strand
CGCCGCAGCCGCCCCAGCCGCAGCCCTACAGCCCGCCCCCGGCCCCCGAGCCGGCCCCGCCGCGCCGCGAGCCGCGCCCGCCGCGGCAGCGCAGCGCCAACCCGATGCGGATCCCCGGGCTCGGCTGCCTCAAGGGCTGCCTGTTCATGATCGTGGTGCTGATCGTCGGGTCCTGGCTGATCTGGGAGTTCACGCCGCTCAAGGACTGGGTCGCCGACGGCAAGAGCTTCTGGGACGCCACCTGGGACTGGATCACGGACGCGAAGGACTGGATCTCCGACCTCGTCTCCAGCGGTTCGGACGGCACCGGCGGCGCCGGCAACGGCAACCTCTGAGGCAGTCGACATGTCGACACCCGAAGGGTGTTTTCTGCCTCAGAAGTGACGGTTGGCGCCGAATCGGAGTCCCCAACGGCCCCTCGGCCGCGTAGCTTGGTCGCGGCGCGGCCCGCCCGCGTCGGTCGGATGGCGTCGGTGTCGGAGGAGTCGGGGAACAGTCTTGGCACGGAAGATCGGCAGC
>KL569471.1:18842-19380 GCA_000715685.1 Streptomyces lilacinus | reverse complement strand
AGATGTGTATAAGAGACAGCCGGTACACCGCCCACCAGGTCCTCGGGCGCGGCAGTGCCGGGACGGTGTGGCTCGGCGAGGGTCCCGAGGGGCCCGTCGCCATCAAGCTCCTGCGCGAGGACCTCGCCTCGGACCAGGAGCTCGTCGGCCGCTTCGTGCAGGAGCGCGCGGCCCTTCTCGGTCTCGACCACCCCCGGGTGGTCGGTGTACGCGACCTCGTCGTCGACGGCGCCGACCTCGCGCTGGTCATGGACCTCGTCCGCGGCACGGACCTGCGCACGCGGCTCGACCGCGAGCGGCGCCTCGCCCCCGAGGCCGCCGTCGCCGTCGTCGCCGACGTCGCGGACGCCCTCGCCGCCGCGCACGCCGCCGGCGTCGTGCACCGCGACGTGAAGCCGGAGAACGTCCTCCTCGACATGCAGGGCCCGCTCGGCCCCGGCGGCGCCCACCCCGCGCTGCTCACGGACTTCGGCATCGCCCGGCTCGTCGACGCCCCGCGCCCCGCCGGGCCCCGCGAGCGGGACGGCGGCGGCCGCTC
>KL569471.1:18304-18629 GCA_000715685.1 Streptomyces lilacinus | reverse complement strand
CAGAGATGTGTATAAGAGACAGCGCCCGCCCCGCGCAGCGTCATCGGCACGCCCGACTACCTCGCCCCCGAGATCATCGAGGGCCTCCCGCCGCGCGCCTCCGTCGACGTGTACGCCCTGGCCACCGTGCTGTACGAGCTGCTGGCCGGCTTCACGCCCTTCGGCGGCGGCCACCCCGGCGCGGTGCTGCGCCGGCACGTCACGGAGACCGTGGCGCCGCTGCCCGGCATCCCCGACGAGCTGTGGCAGCTCGTCGTCCAGTGCCTGGCCAAGGCGCCCGCGTCGCGGCTGCGCGCCCCGGAGCTGGCGGCGCGCCTGCGGGAGC
>KL569471.1:15962-18047 GCA_000715685.1 Streptomyces lilacinus | reverse complement strand
GGGAGCTGCTGCCGAGCCTGGCGGGCATCCCGCCGCTCGACATCGACGAGCCCGAGGAGCCGGCCGTGCCCGCCCCGGCGGGCGAGGGCGCGCCGGCGCACGTCGCCACCGTGCCCGAGCCGCGCCGGCGGGGCGCGGTGCCGCTCGTGCCGGGGGCCGGGGTCTCGGACTCCAGCCGCGACACCCACACGAGCATGCGCGTGCCGGGTCCCGAGGAGCTCGCGGGCGGCGCCCACGGAACGGCGCGCGCCCCGCGCATGCCCGGGCAGCGCCGCGCGGGCTCCGCGCGCTACCGCTCGCAGGCGGAGCGGGTGCGGCGGCGCCGGATCCGGCTGGGCGCGGCGGCGGTCGCGCTGGCGGCGGCCGCCGGGGTGGGCGGCTGGCTCCTGACGGGCGGCGGCACGGACGGCGGGGACGCCAAGCCGGGCGGTTCGCACTCGCCGGGTGTCCACCGGACCGAGCCGGGCCGGGTTCCTTCCGCCCCGCCGGGGGCCTCGGTGGCGCCTCTGCGGTAGGGGTCCTGTTTCCTGGGGGCTCCGCCCCCAGGCCCCGGACCGTGCCGGGCCCGGCGTATGTGATCCGTGACGCCCGAGGGACCGGGGAACCCGGCGCAGCCGTTAGGCTGGGTGCGTGGCAGTCGTTGATGTATCCGAAGAGCTGAAGTCCCTCTCCTCGACCATGGGGTCGATCGAGGCCGTTCTGGACCTCGACAAGATGAGGGCCGACGTCGCCGTGCTCGAGGAGCAGGCGGCCGCCCCGTCCCTGTGGGACGACCCGGAGGCGGCGCAGAAGATCACCAGTCAGCTGTCGCACCTTCAGGCCGAGCTGCGCAAGGCCGAGACGCTGCGCGGTCGCATCGACGACCTCGGGGTGCTCTTCGAGCTCGCCGAGGCCGAGGACGACGCGGACGCCCTCGCCGAGGCCGAGGCCGAGCTGGTCTCCGTCCGCAAGGCGCTGGACGAGATGGAGGTCCGCACCCTCCTCTCCGGCGAGTACGACTCCCGCGAGGCGCTCGTCAACATCCGCGCCGAGGCCGGCGGCGTCGACGCCTCCGACTTCGCCGAGCGCCTGCAGCGCATGTACCTGCGCTGGGCCGAGCGCCACGGCTACAAGACCGAGATCTACGAGACCTCGTACGCGGAAGAGGCCGGCATCAAGTCGACCACCTTCGCCGTCCAGGTCCCGTACGCCTACGGCACCCTCTCCGTCGAGCAGGGCACGCACCGCCTGGTGCGCATCTCCCCCTTCGACAACCAGGGCCGCCGCCAGACCTCCTTCGCGGGCGTCGAGGTGCTGCCGGTCGTCGAGACGACCGACCACGTCGAGATCGACGAGTCCGAGCTGCGCGTCGACGTCTACCGCTCCTCCGGCCCCGGCGGCCAGGGCGTCAACACCACGGACTCCGCGGTGCGCCTGACGCACCTCCCGACCGGCATCGTCGTCTCCTGCCAGAACGAGCGCTCGCAGATCCAGAACAAGGCGACCGCCATGAACGTCCTCCAGGCCAAGCTCCTCGAGCGCCGCCGCCAGGAGGAGCAGGCGAAGATGGACGCGCTCAAGGGCGACAGCGGCGGCTCCTGGGGCAACCAGATGCGTTCGTACGTCCTGCACCCGTACCAGATGGTCAAGGACCTGCGCACCGAGTTCGAGGTCGGCAACCCGCAGTCCGTGCTCGACGGCGAGATCGACGGCTTCCTCGAGGCGGGCATCCGCTGGCGCAAGCAGCAGGAGAAGTAACAGCTCCTCCACAGCTGTCCCCGACAAGGCTGAAGCAACCCCCGCAGAGCCGGACATCACGCCCGTAACTTCCTTGACGCTGCCCACAAAACTGGGAAGGCTGGCGTCCGGCATGCGTATCACTGGGGCGCGTGTGGCGGGGGGCGAGCGGCCCGGCTCTCAACGCGAGAGGCCGGTCGGTCACGCCGTCCCCAGAAGGCCGCGGCCCCGTGCATAGCTGCTCCATTGACGAGATCAGCTACTGGGGGTAGCAGGCAGATGACGAGAAGGACGCGACTGCGCGTTGCGCGCATAGCCGCCGGCACGATGATTGCCGCGGGTGCTTCGCTGACGGCCGCCGGGGCGGGC
>KL569471.1:8013-15724 GCA_000715685.1 Streptomyces lilacinus | reverse complement strand
GGGGCGGCCTCCGCCGCCGGTGTCGACGTCGAGATCGGCGGCTTCGGCGTGAAGGGCGGCGTGAGCGTTCAGGCCGGCGGCGACCCCTCGCCCGGCCCGACGACGATCCCGCAGCCCACCGGCGGTACGACCGGTGGCTCCACGACCGGTGGTTCCACCACGGGCGGTTCCACGACCGGCGGTGAGACCACCGGCGGCTCCACGACGGGCGGCTCCACCACGGGCGGCTCGACGACCGGTGGCGAGACCACCGGCGGCAGCACGACCGGTGGTTCCACGACCGGCGGCTCCACGACCGGTGGTTCGACCACCGGCGGTGAGACCACGGGCGGCAGTACGACCGGTGGCTCCACCACGGGCGGCTCGACCACCGGCGGTTCCACGACCGGTGGCTCGACCACTGGCGGTTCCACGACGGGTGGCGAGACCACCGGTGGCGGCACGACGGGCGGCTCGACCACGGGTGGCTCCACGACCGGTGGCTCGACCACCGGCGGCAGCACCACGGGCGGCTCCACGACCGGCGGCTCCACGACCGGCGGCTCGACGACCGGTGGCTCGACCGGCGGGTCCACCACCGGCGGCAAGGACGACCACGGCTCCACCACCGGCGGCTCCGGCTCCACCGGCGGCACCGGCGCCACCACCGGCGGCGGCGACAACGGCGAGGACGCCCACACCTGCCCCGTCGACACCGACGGCAACTGCAACAACACCAGCACCGACAGCGCCGGCTCCAAGCCCGTGCAGCAGGGTCAGGCCAAGGAGGAGCTTGCCCAGACCGGTACCGGTACGGGTGGGAACAGCGGCAACGGCGGCAACGGCGACGGCGGCCAGCTGGCCGAGACCGGTGCCGGTCAGACCACGTTCCTGCTGGTCGGCGCGGCGACGATGATCGCCGGTGGCATCGGCTTCCGCATGCTGCCCCGCCTGATCAACCGCGGTGCCGCTGCCTGACGATTCGTACCCGAATCGACACGCCGTGTAAGCGGTGAGCAATGACTGAGGCCCGGGACGCCGTGCGCGTCCCGGGCCTCAGCCCATCAAGCCCGTAAAGCTCAAGCTGAAAAAGTCGTCTACCCCGCGAAGCCCCGCGCGAGCACCGCCACGGCGACGAGCACCACCAGCAGCGCGAGCAGCGCCGCCGGCGTCAGCGCGCCGAGGGCGCCTTCCTGGTGCTGCAGCCGCTCGCGGCTCGCCCGGCACACCGGGCACCTGCCCTCGCTGACGGGGGCCGCGCAGTTGGCGCACACCAGTCGGTCGCACGTCATGCGATTTCCTCCTCCGGTACGTACGTCCAACGCGCGGGGGAGCCGTGCGGTTCCCCTTACCACTGTGCCAGCTTCCCCGCCGCGTGGCGCGTCCGGTCCGGTGACGCGCGAAAACGAGCCCCATTGCCCTCGGTTTGTCCCCGATGGGGTCGGCTCGTCATCGCCGGGCTGACGCCCGCCCGCGAGCCCGGGCCGGATGCCGACTGCGCGTGCACGGGTGGTTCGGTATGGTCACGCACACCGACGGGAGCCGCGAACGCGGCGTTCCGTGCCGCTTCCCAGGCCGACACGTGGTGCACTCGTGATCCGATTCGACAACGTCTCCAAGTCCTACCCCAAGCAGAACCGTCCGGCACTCCGGGACGTCTCGCTCGAGATCGAGAAGGGCGAGTTCGTCTTCCTGGTCGGTTCCTCCGGCTCCGGAAAGTCCACCTTCCTGCGCCTGCTGCTGCGCGAGGAGCGGGCCAGTCACGGTCAGGTGCACGTCCTGGGCAAGGACCTCGCCCGGCTCTCCAACTGGAAGGTGCCGCAGATGCGCCGCCAGCTGGGCACCGTCTTCCAGGACTTCCGGCTGCTGCCCAACAAGACCGTCGCGCAGAACGTCGCCTTCGCCCTCGAGGTCATCGGGCGGCCCCGGGGCGAGATCCGCAAGGCCGTGCCGCAGGTCCTGGAGCTGGTGGGGCTCGGCGGCAAGGAGGAGCGGATGCCCGGCGAGCTCTCCGGCGGCGAGCAGCAGCGCGTCGCGATCGCCCGGGCGTTCGTCAACCGTCCGATGCTGCTGATCGCCGACGAGCCGACCGGAAACCTGGACCCCCAGACGTCCGTCGGCATCATGAAGCTGCTGGACCGGATCAACCGGACCGGCACGACGGTCATCATGGCCACCCACGACCAGCAGATCGTGGACCAGATGCGCAAGCGCGTCATCGAACTCGAGCAGGGCCGTCTCGTGCGCGACCAGTCGCGCGGCGTCTACGGCTACCAGCACTGACCGGTCCGACATCGGCCACTGAAAGGCACTGAGAAGACGCCATGCGCGCCCAGTTCGTCCTGTCGGAGATCGGCGTCGGTCTCCGCCGCAATCTCACGATGACCTTCGCGGTGATCGTCTCCGTCGCCCTGTCGCTCGCCCTCTTCGGCGGCTCCCTGCTCATGCGCGAGCAGGTCAGCACGATGAAGGGCTACTGGTACGACAAGGTCAACGTCTCGATCTTCCTCTGCAACAAGAACGACGCGGAGTCCCAGCCCGCCTGCGCCAAGGGCGCGGTCACCGAGGACCAGAAGAAGGAGATCAAGGCCGACCTCGAGAAGATGCCGGTCGTCCAGAGCGTCCAGTTCGAGACGGCCGACGAGGCCTACAAGCACTACAAGGAGCAGTTCAGCAAGTCGCCCATCGTCGGCTCGCTGACCCCCGACCAGATGCAGGAGTCCTTCCGCGTCAAGCTCAAGGACCCGGCCAAGTACGCGGTGATCTCCAGCGCCTTCTCCCAGCGCGCCGGCGTCCAGGAGGTGCAGGATCAGAAGTCCCTGCTGGAGAACCTCTTCATCCTCCTCAACCGCATGAACTTCGTGGCGCTCGTCGTCATGTTCCTGATGCTGACGGTCGCCCTGATGCTGATCGTCAACACGGTCCGCGTCTCGGCGTTCAGCCGCCGCCGGGAGACCGGGATCATGCGACTGGTCGGCGCGTCCAGCTTCTACATCCAGCTGCCGTTCATCATGGAGGCCGCCATCGCGGGTCTCCTGGGCGCGGTCTTCGCGTGCGTGCTGCTGGGCTGCGGCCAGTACTTCGTCAACAACTGGCTCGCCCACGACATCGACGTCATCCAGTTCATCGGCTGGGACGCGGTGCTGACCAAGCTGCCGCTGGTCCTGTCCATCGGTCTGCTGATGCCGGCGCTCGCCGCGTTCCTCGCCCTGCGGAAGTACCTCAAGGTGTGAACCGGGGCGCGTGAGATGCGTCGAGGGCGCCGTGCGGTCAACTTCCCGTGCGGCGCCCTCGCGTGTCCTAGACTCACGCGCATGCCCGGCCCGACCGTGTTCGTTCCGTCGCCCCGCGTCCGGCGCGGGGGTGCTCTGACATTGGTCTTCGTCGGGGTGGTGGCGGCGGGCGCCGCCACCGGCGCCTGGGGCGCCCCGGACAGCCGGTACGGCCGGACCACCGCCGCGGAGGCCCCCGCGCCGCGCTCCACCGGCCGGGCCGCGGACCGCCACGCCGTCGACCGCCGGGCCCTCGAGGCCGCCGCCGAGGAGGCCGCGCAGGACGGCAAGTCCGGCTCCGAGGCCGCCACCGAGGTGCTCAGCCGCAGCGGCGACGCCTGGAGCGCGGTCTACAGCGCCCGGGAGTACGAGGGGTTCGCGCTCGCCCTCGACGGCGCCTACGTCGGCGTCGGCCTCACCGCGCGGCGCGGCGACGACGGGCGCATCGAGGTCGACGGCGTCCGCCCCGACGGGCCCGCCGAGCGGGCCGGCGTGGTCCCCGGCGACCGGATCCTCACCGTCGACGGCACGGAGGTCACCGGCCGCCCGGTGACCGAGGCGGTGTCCCTGCTGCGCGGCCTGCCGCGCGACGACCGCACCCTCGACGCCGCCGTCGCCGCGCCCGGCACCCCGGTCCGCCTCGGGGTGGCCCGCGGCACCGAGAGTGTCGAGGTCGAGCGGCTGGCGGAGAGCGCGGACGGCGGGCCGCCGGCCACCCTGATCAAGGTCGGCGGCTTCACCCGGGGCGCCGGCGAGCGGATCCGCGACGCCGTGCGCGCGGCCCCGCCCGGCGAGGGCGTCCTGCTGGACCTGCGCGGCAACTCCGGTGGCCTGATCACCGAGGCCGTCACCGCGGCCGCCGCCTTCCTCGACGGAGGGCCCGTCGCCACGTACGACGTGCGCGGGCGGCAGCACGCGCTGCGGGCCGAGCGGGGCGGGGACGTGCGCCGCCCGCTGGTGGTCCTCGTCGACGGCGGCACCATGAGCGCCGCCGAGCTGCTGGCCGGGGCGCTGCAGGACCGCGGCCGGGCGGTCGTCGTCGGCTCCCGCACCTTCGGCAAGGGCTCGGTGCAGATGCCCAGCCGCCTGGCGGACGGCTCGGTCGCCGAGCTCACCGTCGGCCACTACCGCACGCCCGCCGGCCGGGCGGTCGACGGCGCCGGCATCGTGCCGGACCTTGTCGTACGGGCGGACGCCGAGCGGCGGGCCCGCACAGTATTGAGTGGCCTCCGGGGTGGGTCGTAGTGCGAGAATGGCCGCGCTATGGCTAAGAAAGAGAAGACGGGTCGCAAACTGGTCGCGCAGAACAAGAAGGCGCGCCACGATTACCACATTCTGGACACCTATGAGTGCGGCATGGTGCTGACCGGCACCGAGGTGAAGTCGCTGCGCCAGGGTCGTTCCTCGCTGGTGGACGGCTTCGTCCAGATCGACGGCGGCGAGGCCTGGCTGCACAACGCCCACATCCCCGAGTACGCCCAGGGGACGTGGACCAACCACAGCGCGCGCCGCAAGCGCAAGCTGCTGATGCACCGGGCGGAGATCGACAAGCTCGACTCGAAGTCGCAGGAGACGGGGCACACCATCGTGCCGCTCGCCATCTACTTCAAGGACGGCCGGGCCAAGGTCGAGATCGCCCTGGCCAAGGGCAAGAAGGAGTACGACAAGCGGCAGACGCTGCGCGAGAAGCAGGACACGCGCGAGTCGAACCGTGCCATCGCGGCCGCCCGCAGGCGCCAGCAGGCCCAGCGCGCCCAGCGGGGCTAGCCCCTCCCGGGAATACGCTGGCACCGTCGCACGTTGGTCACGTACGATGGGCCACAGAGCACACCGGCTGGTAACCGGTGCGCAGCTTGAAAACACAACATGGGGATGATCGGTTTCGACAGCGGATGTCGAAGCAGGGGAAGCGTGTCGAGGAAGCGGCAATGATCTCGTAAACCATATGTCGCAACCAATAATCGCCAACACCAAGCGCGATTCCTTCGCCCTCGCTGCCTAAGTAGCGACTTGCGAAGTGTCAGCCCGGGGCTGTTCCCGACCCGGATCCTGGCATCAGCTAGGGAACTAAACCACTAGGTCCGGCCACGGGACCTGGTGGGAAACCAAACAGTGGCTGAGCCCGTCGGAGACTTGTTCGCGTGATCTCCGGGGCCGAGAAAATCGCAGCGAACTGCACACGGAGAAGCCCTGGTTCCGCACCGTTGGACGCGGGTTCGATTCCCGCCATCTCCACTCATCCCATGTGAGGCCTCTGCCCCGGCGATACATCGCCGGGGCAGAGGTTTTTTCGTGCTTTCTTCAGGGCTTCCGGAAGAGCCTGGCCATGCCCACCGACACCGGGGCCGTCTCGGCGAAGCCGTACTGGGCGTAGAGCCGGCGGGCCTCGCCGTCGGCTATCAGGGATACGTAGGAGCCGTCCGGGGCGCGGCGCTCCAGCTCGGCGGTGAGGGCGGCCATGATCCGCTTTCCCAGGCCCCGGCCCTGGTGCTCGGGCAGGACGCACATGTCGACGATCTGGAAGTGGCAGCCGCCGTCGCCGATGATCCGACCCATGCCGACCGTCTCGCCGCCGTGCTCGACGAGCACGCCGAACCAGGTGTTCGGCAGGCCGATGGCCGCCCCCTCGACCGACTTCGCGCCGAGGCCCGTGGCGCCGCGCAGCCGGCGGTAGGTCTCGATTGCCGGTACTCCCGGGCGGAGTTCGTAACTACCGTTTGCTGTGCAGATTGCTTCGTCACTCACGTGCGGAAGGCTAGCCGGGCGCAACCGCGGGGCCGGCCGGACCCTCTTTCCAGGCGAAGCGGACAAGGGGGTGGCCCGTGGACTGGACACGAGCGGCGTTCGCCGGAGTGGCCGCGGGTGTGCTGTGGCTGGGCGGGGTGGCGCCGTCGGCGGTCGCCGCCGACGGCTCGGGCGAGGTGCATCTGCTGCTCAACGGCGCCTTCGACAACCGGCCCGGCGAGCTGATCGACATCGACCTGCGGGGCGTGCGGCCGAGCGCCGGCGAGGTCACCGTCACCTCGCCCGTCTTCCGCCGGCCGGTGCGCCTCGTCCCGTACGACGCGGGGGGCGCCCGCGGCCACCACGCGCGCCCCGCGATCGCGGCGCGGGCGCGACCGGGCACGTACCCGCTGCGCGTGCGCGCCGGCGGGCGGGTCGTCGCCGAGGAAAAGGTCGAGGTCACGGCCCCGCGGCGGCCGGAGTTCCGGCTCGCCGGGGCGGAGGGGGAGCTGCGCCCGGGGGAGCGGCTGGGGCTGTCGTACGACGACCTCTGGCCGGGGGAGAAGGGCGAGGTCTTCACCGCCGCCTCCCCGGCCTTCCCGGCGAAGGTGCGGCTCACCCACGACCCGGGCGGCGGCCACTGGAACAACCCGCGGATGTTCACCGCCGCCGTCGACCTGCGGCCGGACGCCGCGGACGGCACGTACAAGGTCACGCTCACCGGCCCCGACGGCCGCCGCCGCGACGAGCGGACGCTGACCGTCCGCGCCGCCCGGCCGGGCGACGGCGACTACACGGGCCGGGTGCGCGGCCCGGCCTTCTTCCACCCCTCGACCCGTCCGGAGGCCGCCCGCGCGTACGGCCACAAGGTCCCGGCCGGCGGCACGGTCAACGTCCTGTGGCGGGACGCCTCCCCCGACCCGGGCGAGGACGCCCGCCTGACCGCGACCTCCCCGGCCTTCCAGCACCCGGCCACCCTCCGGCGCGACGACAGCAAGGCCGGCGACGGCGACGACCCCCGCTACTACGGCCCCGCGCGCGTCCGCGCGGGCCTGGAGCCCGGGCGCTACCCCGTGACCGTGGTCAGCCACCACGGCCGGGTGAAGCGGACCGGCCACCTCCTGGTCACCGCCGCCGTCGCGGCGTCCCCCGCGGCCGCGACCCCCGGCGGCCCGGACCGCACGGCCCTGCTCGCCACCGCGGGCGCGGGGGCGGGCGCCGCGGTGCTGTGCGCGGGCGTGGGGACCGTCCTGCGGCGCCGCCGGGCGCGCGGCCCGGGCCGGTGAGCGCGCCCCGCGCCCGGTGCTGTTGACTGCCGTGCGTGCCAGCCCCTCACGACATAGAGCCGCGCCTGCTGCGCGGATTCGTCGCCGTGGCCGAGGAACTGCATTTCACCCGGGCCGCGGCACGCCTGTACGTCGCCCAGCAGGCCCTCAGCCGTGACGTCCGACGGCTCGAACGCGACGTCGGCGCCGAGCTGTTCGCCCGGACCACCCGGGCCGTGACCCTCACCGCCGAGGGCGCGCGGCTGCTGCCGTACGCGCGACGGGTGCTCGCCGCGCACGAGGAGCTGGCGGCGGCCTGCGCGCGGGAGAGCCGGCCGCTGCTCGTCGACGTCGGCGGCCCGGTGACCACCGGCCAACGCGTCGTGGAGCGGGCCCGGCGCGCGGCCCCCGACGTCGAGCTGGTGACCCGCCACTGCGCCGGGCTCACCGGTGCGGCCGAGCAGCTCCTGG
>KL569471.1:7314-7719 GCA_000715685.1 Streptomyces lilacinus | reverse complement strand
CGCTCGACGTGTCCTTCGGCCGGGTCGCTGGCCTGCCGGCCGAGGCGCGGGCCGGGCTCGAGCACCAGCCCGTACGGCTGGAGCCCATGACCGTGCTGCTGCGGGACGACCACCCGCTGGCGGCGCGGGCGGAGGTGCCGCTGGACGCGTTGCGCGGCGAGACGCTGTACGCCGGCGCGGGGAACCCGGACACGGCCGAGTGGACCCGGCTGGCGGAGCTGCTCTTCGAGGGCCGCGGCATCGCGGTCGCCGAGCCGTTCCCGGGGATCGAGGGCGAGGAGGAGTTCGTCCGGGTCGTACGGAAGCGGGGCTGGTCCGTACTGGCGAGCGTCGAGTTCATCGAGGTGCCGGGGATGGTGCTGCGACCACTGACCCTGCCGGTGCCGCTGTCGCCGGTGGCGATGG
>KL569471.1:5299-7036 GCA_000715685.1 Streptomyces lilacinus | reverse complement strand
GATGTGTATAAGAGACAGCCCGGGCCTCGACGCCCTGCGGGCGGCGGCCCGTGAGCTGGCCGCGGCCGGGGGCTGGTTGACGCGACCGGAGGGGACGTGGCTGCCGGCGGAGGACGCGGTACTGATGAACCCTCGGCAATGACCGAACGTGGCGTCATGAGACCTGGAATGGACGCTCGTTGAGCGATGTTGTGGCAGTTCATGACCGACATAGACCACAACATCGTTGCCCCCGGCGAGCGGAAGTTCCTGTTCCTGCTGGGCAGCGCCCGCGCCGAGGGCAACACCGAGGCCCTCGCCCGGCAGGCCGCCGTCCAGCTGCCCGCCGAGGTCGAGCAGCGCTGGCTGCGGCTGAGCGACCACCCGCTGCCCCCGTTCGAGGACCTGCGCCACAGCCAGGAGCGCTGGTTCGCCGACCCCTCGGGCGACGAGCGGCTGCTGTTCGACGCCACCGTCGAGGCGACGGACCTGGTGATCGCCTCGCCCCTGTACTGGTACGGCGTCTCGGCCTCCACCAAGCTCTACCTGGACTACTGGGTCAACTGGCTCCACCTGCCCGACCTGCGCTTCAAGGACCGCATGCGCGGCAGCACCATGTGGGCGGTCACCGCCGCCAGCGGCGGCGCCCCCGACGCCCTGTTCGCCATGCTGCGCGCGTCCGCGAGCTACATGGGCATGCGCTGGGGCGGCGAACTGCTCGGCCGAGGCACCAAGCCGGGCGAGGTCGGCGAGGACACGGAGGCACAGGCGAAGGCCAAGGTCTTCTTCTAGGCCGGCGACGACCGGGTCGGCCGGGCCGCCCGTCACCCGAGAGACGTGGCGGAAAGGGGGGATCCGGCCCTTCCCGGCGCCGGGCGGGGCGGGCACCCTGGAACGGCGGGGTAGCACCCAGAGGGAAAGGGCGACGGGCATGGCACCGGCGGCGGCCCCCTACGGCCTGCAGGGTCTGCGGTTCGACTGCGGGCGGCTCTGCCTGGACCTGGTGGCCACGGCGGAGCCCGTCGAGCGGCTGGACGCCCCGCGCCGCTTGCGCGCCTGGCTGCTCGGCGCCGGCATCGTGCCGCCGGGCACGCCGCTGGACGCCGTGGACGCCGGCTGGCTCGCGCGCTTCCAGGCGGCCCGGGACCTGCTGCTGCGCGTCGTGCACGCCGAAGTCGACGGCCGGGCCGCCGAGTCGGACCTGCAGCGGGTCAACGCCCTCGCCGCCACGGCCCCGCCCGCCCCGCACGCTGTCCGGGGCGCGGACGGGCTCCTCGTACGGACCCTCGCCGGCGCCCCCGACTGCGGCGCCCTGCTCGGGCAGGTCGCGCGGGACGCCGTCGAGCTGCTCACCGACCCCGAGGCGCGCGGCCAGCTGCGCCGGTGCGCGGGGGAGAGCTGCTCGCTGGTCTACCTCGACACCTCGCGGGGCCGCCGCCGGCGCTGGTGCTCCAGCGAGGTGTGCGGCAACCGCGAGCGCGTGGCCCGGCACCGCCGCCGCGCGAGCGACGCCCAGGAGATGAAGAGATAGACAATTCCCTGCGACCGGTGAGCGGATGCCGGCCGCGGCCCGTACTCCTCCTCGAGCGCTATCGACCCAGGGGGAAGACGTGCGCAAGGATGCCGCCGTGGCTGACAGGACGAGTCCCGACGACGACCTGATGCGGTCGCTGTACGAGGAGCACGCGGGCCCGCTGCTGGCCTTCGTCTCCCGGCTGGTGGCGGGCGACCGCCAGCGCGCGGAGGACGTCGTCCAGG
>KL569471.1:4367-5061 GCA_000715685.1 Streptomyces lilacinus | reverse complement strand
GCGGAGGACGTCGTCCAGGAGACGCTGCTGCGCGCCTGGCGCAACGCCGACCGGCTGCGCGGCGCCGACGGCTCCGTCCGGCCGTGGCTGGTGACCGTCGCCCGGCGCATCGTCATCGACCACCACCGCAGCCGGCAGGCCCGTCCCCCGGAAGCGGATCCCGCGCCGCTGGAACTGCTGCCCGCCGCCGACGAGATCGACCGGGCGCTGCGTCTGATGACCATCTCCGACGCGCTGGGCGACCTGTCCGAAGCCCATCGAGAGGCCCTGATAGAGACCTACTTCAAAGGACATACGGTGAGCGAGGCGGCCGACGTGCTGGGCGTTCCCGCGGGGACCGTCAGATCGCGCGTCTTCTACGCGCTGCGCTCCCTGCGGCTCTCGCTCGAGGAACGAGGAGTGACGGCATGAACGGGTCGGCAGCGGACCGCGAGCACACCGCGGTGGCCGCCTACGCGCTCGGCGTCCTCGACGAGGCGGACGCCGCGCGCTTCGAGGAGCACCTCGCCGACTGCGCCCGGTGCGCCGCCGAACTGGACGGCCTGATGGGCCTCACCCCCCTCCTCTCCGAGCTCAAGCGGTCGACGCCCGACCCGGAGGTCCTGGCCGCCGGCCCCCGCCCCGAGCTGCTGGACCGGCTCCTCGACGACGTCGCGGACGACCGCCGGGCACGCCGGACCCGCCGGCTGTGGCT
>KL569471.1:2744-4091 GCA_000715685.1 Streptomyces lilacinus | reverse complement strand
CCCCGCCGCCGTGGCCCTGATCGTCGCCGGCCCGCTCGCCGGCGCCGCACTGACCGGAAGCCATGCCTCCGCCCCCGATCACGGCGGAGCGAGCGCGGCCAAGGAGATGTACGAGGAGGGCGACAAGATCGGCGCGGTGGACCCGGTCACCAGGGTCGACGCGACGGTCTCCTTGCAGAACAAGCCCTGGGGCACCCACGTCGCCCTCCGGCTGGGCAACGTCAAAGGCCCCCTGACCTGCGATCTCGTGGCCGTCGGCAAGAACGGCGCGGAGCAGACCGTCACCACCTGGGCGGTCCCGCCGCCGGGCTACGGACTGCCCGACAAGGGTGACGCCTCGCCGGGCAAGTGGAGCCGCGAGCCCCTCTACACCCACGGCGGCGCCGCCTTCAACCGCGCCGACATCGCCCGCTTCGAGGTCCGTACGCTCGACGGCCGACGCCTCGCCACGGTCACCGTGTGACGCCCCCGTCCAGGACGTGACCCCCGTCGACCTGCCGTGATCCGACCTGCCGTGATCGACGAAGAGGCGATCCGTCAACAGGTGACACTCGTGGCAAACCCCTCATGTCCTGACAGGTGCGGTCGAGGCCCCTGTTCGCGTACGGTTGACGGCTGCCCTACGCACAGCAGAAGGGGGCCTGGGTGGCCGCGCAGAACGCCACAGACGCGCATGTGGCGACAGGATCGGCGACGGAGTCCGAAGGGATCCGGGACCGTGAGATCGGTGCCGAGCAGCACCATCTCGACCGGGTGTACCGGCGTCTCGAGGAGAAGATCCACGAGGCGGAGTTCCTCATGGACGACGCCGCCAAGCGCGGCCAGGTCGGCACGCCCGGCGCGCTCGCCGAGCGGGACGCCCAGGTGTTCCGCGCCGGCGTCCACCTCAACCGGCTGAACAGCGAGTTCGAGGACTTCCTCTTCGGCCGCATCGACCTCCTCCTCGGTAAGGACGGCAAGAAGGGCCCCGACGGCGCCTACACCTCCGTCGAGCCCGCCGACGACGCCGTGCGCGACGGCCGCGCCGAGATCGCCGAGACCCTGCACATCGGCCGCATCGGCGTGCTCGACGCCGACTACTCGCCGCTCGTCATCGACTGGCGCGCCCCCGCCGCCGCACCCTTCTACCGCTCCACGCCCGTCGCCCCCGGCCGGGTCGTGCGCCGCCGGGTCATCCGCTCCAAGGGCCGCAGGGTCCTCGGCGTCGAGGACGACCTGCTGCGCCCCGAGCTCAGCACGACCCTCGACGGGACCGCGCTGCCCGTGGTCGGCGACGGCGCGCTGATGGCCGCGCTCGGCCAGGCCCGCAGCCACACGATGCGCGACATCGTCTCCTCCATCCAGGCC
>KL569471.1:1101-2582 GCA_000715685.1 Streptomyces lilacinus | reverse complement strand
ATGTGTATAAGAGACAGGCCACACCATGCGCGACATCGTCTCCTCCATCCAGGCCGAGCAGGACCTGGTCATCCGCGCCCCCGCCGCCTCGGTCACCGAGGTCGAGGGCGGCCCCGGCACCGGCAAGACCGCCGTCGCCCTGCACCGCGCCGCCTACCTCCTCTACCAGGACCGGCGGCGCTACGCGGGCGGCATCCTCGTCGTCTCGCCGACCCCGCTGCTCGTCGCCTACACCGAGGGCGTGCTGCCCTCGCTCGGCGAGGAGGGCCAGGTCGCCATCCGCGCCGTCGGCAACCTCGTCGACGGCGCCGAGGCCGAGGTCTACGACGAGCCGGCCGTCGCCCGGATCAAGGGCTCCTCCCGCATGCTCAAGGTGCTGCGCAAGGCGGTGCGCGGGGCCCTGGAGGTCCCGACCGTCGGCACCGAGGTGCCCGAGCGGCTCCGCGTCGTCGCCTTCGGCGGCCGCATCGAGCTCGAGGCCGAGGACCTGCGGCGCATCCGCAACACCGCCCTCGGCGGCACCGCGCCGATCAACCTCCTGCGCCCCCGCGCCCGCCGCCTGATCCTCGACGCGCTCTGGTCACGCGCCGGCGGCCCCCGCCGCTACACCGACCCCGAGCTCGCCGCGGAGGCCCGCTCGGCGTTCGACGAGGACATCACCACCGAGACCTCCTTCACCGACTTCCTCGACGCCTGGTGGCCCGAGCTCACCCCGCGCCGGGTGCTCGCCTGCCTGGCCGACGAGAAGCGGCTGGGCCGCTGGTCCCGCCGGGTCCTCAACCCCCGCGAGGTACGGCTGCTGGCCCGCTCGCTGCGCCGCCTCGACGCGCGCGGCACCGGCCCGCTCTCCGTGCACGACGTGGCGCTGCTGGACGAGCTCGAGACCCTGCTCGGCGTCCCGCACCGGCCCAAGCAGCCGCGCGAGGTCGACCCCCTCGACCAACTCACCGGGCTCGAGGAGCTGATGCCCCAGCGCTCGGAGTCGCGCCGCGAGCGCGCCGAGCGGCTGGCCCTGGAGCGCCGTGACTACGCGCACGTCATCGTCGACGAGGCCCAGGACCTGACGCCCATGCAGTGGCGCATGGTCGGCCGCCGGGGCCGGCACGCCACCTGGACGATCGTCGGCGACCCGGCGCAGTCCTCCTGGTCCGACCCCGACGAGGCGGCCGCCGCCCGGGACGAGGCCCTGGGCACCCGCCCGCGCCGCCGCTTCCAGCTGACCGTGAACTACCGCAACCCCGCGGAGATCGCCGAGCTGGCGGCGAAGGTGCTGGCCCTGGCCATGCCGGGCATGGAGTCCCCGCGCGCGGTCCGCTCCACCGGCCTCGAGCCGCGCTTCACCGTGGCCGGCGCCGACCTGGGCGGCTGCGTGCGCGAGGAGGCGCTGCGCCTGCTGGCCGAGGTCGACGGCACGGTCGGCGTGGTCGTTCCCATGGGCCGGCGAGCCGAGGCGCGCCAGTGGCTCTGTCTCTTATACACAT
>KL569471.1:0-830 GCA_000715685.1 Streptomyces lilacinus | reverse complement strand
GAGCCGAGGCGCGCCAGTGGCTCGCCGGGCTCGGCGACCGGGTGGTGGTGCTGGGCAGCCTGGAGGCCAAGGGCCTGGAGTACGACGCGACGGTCGTGGTCTCGCCCGCCGAGATCGCCGACGAGTCCCCGGCGGGCCTGCGCGTGCTGTACGTGGCCCTCACCCGGGCCACGCAGCGCCTGACGGTGCTGTCGGGCGAGCGGGACGACCCGGACGCGCTCGGGGTGCCGGACCTGCTGCGGGACTGAGGGGGACGGCAGGGGCAGAGGGACGGCGCTCGCGTCCGCCGGCTCGTCCGGATGGCCGGGACCGTGCGTCCGTTCTGACGTTCCGCTGGCGGATGTCGCCCTACCGGAATGACTTCGGGAGAGCGTTTGTTAGCCTGATGACGGCACCGGCTCGATCCAAGCCCCCGGGCCCAACCTTAGTCGCTTCGAGCGACCACTTGCCGCGAGGCGAGCATGGCGGGTCGGTGTCGTCACTCGTGTCCAGACGGGCGCCCTTCCTCTTCGGAAGGGCGCCCGTCGGCGTTTGTTCTTCTCGTATTCCGGAATCTTTCTTCCGGAGTGAGGGCCTGGTTACCCCCTACCGGCCGGTAGGTGGGACGATCGGACGTCTCGCACCCGTGCGACATCTCGCGTCTTCGTGACGCACGCTACAGCGAAACAAGCGAAAGCAGAGGAAAGCGGCCATGGCAACGGCGCCTAGCGTCTCGTACTCGATGACGGTTCGGCTGGAGGTTCCCGCCAGTGGAACCGCGGTCAGCGAGCTGACCACGGCCGTGGAGTCCTCCGGTGGGTCCGTGACCGGCCTCGATGTGACCGCTTCGG
>KL569470.1:11833-19572 GCA_000715685.1 Streptomyces lilacinus | reverse complement strand
AGGGGCGGGATCGGGGAACGAACCCCGCCGCAACGGCGCTCAGCTCACCGCATGGCACCCGGCGGTGCCGAACCGGCTCAGCCGGGCCGGCCGGGATACCGGGGTACCCCGAGACCGGCCCCGCCCAAAAAAATCAGCCCCCCGCCCCCGTCAGCCGCAGCAGCGACGCCACCAGCCGGTCCACCTCCTCCGCCGTGTTGTAGAGCGCCAGCGACGCCCGCGCCGCGCTCTCCACGCCGTAGTGGCGCAGCGAGGGCTGCGCACAGTGGTGCCCGGCCCGGACGGCGATGCCGTCCCGGTCGAGCCACTGGGCGATCTCGACCGGGTCGTGGCCCGCCAGCGTGAAGGTCAGCACCGCGATCTTCTCCGGCGCCGAGCCGAGGACCGTGAGTCCCGGCACGGCGGACAGCGCCTGCTCGGCGTGGGCCAGCAGCCCCGCCTCGTACGCCGCGACGGCGTCCCGGTCGAAGCCGGTCAGCCAGTCGACGGCGGCCAGCAGCCCGGCCACCCCGGAGATGTGCCCGGTGCCGGCCTCGAAGCGGTGCGGCACGGGCGCGTACGTGCTGCCGGAGAAGTCGACCTGGTCGATCATGTTGCCGCCGCCCTGCCAGGGCGGCATGCCGGCCAGGACCTCCGGCTTGCCGTAGAGCGCGCCGATGCCCGTCGGGGCGAACAGCTTGTGCCCGGAGAAGACGTAGAAGTCCGCGTCCAGTTCCTGGACGTCGACGGGGAAGTGCGCCACCGCCTGCGCCCCGTCGACCAGCACCCGGGCCCCGTACCGGTGCGCCAGGGCCGTCATCTCCCGCACGGGCGGCACCGTGCCGAGCACGTTCGAGGCGTGGCTGACGGCGACGAGCTGGGTCCGGAAGGAGAGCAGGTCGGCGAAGGCGCGCTGGTCGACGCTGCCGTCGGGGAGGAGCGGGATCGGGACGAGCCGGGCCCGTTTCTCCTTGGCGAGCATCTGCCAGGGCACGATGTTCGAGTGGTGCTCGAGCCGCGGGACGAGGATCTCGTCGCCGGGTCCGATGTTCGCCCGCCCCCAGGTCTGGGCGACGAGGTTGATCGCCTCCGTGGTGCCCCGGGTGAAGACGATGCTGTCCGGCGTGGGCGCGCCCAGGAAGTCGGCGACCGCCGCCCGTCCGCCCTCGTACGTCTCGGTGGCCTCGCGGGCCATGGTGTGGGCGCCGCGGTGGATGTTGGAGTTGGCGGCGCTGTAGTAGGCGCCGAGGGCCTCGATGACCTGGCGCGGCTTCTGGGTGGTGGCACCGTTGTCGAGCCAGACCAGGGGGTGGCCGTTGACGGTGCGGTGCAGGACGGGGATGTCGCGACGGGCCGCCTCCGGGTCGAAGCCGGTCCTGCCGCGCGGCGGCGTGGACTGCGGTGGCGTGGCGGCGGGTTCGTACGACCGCGCGTCCGTACCCTGCGGCGCTGATGGGTACGCCCGAACGTCAGGAATAGTCATGGTACTTCGACACCTCGACGTTCTGGAGGACGGCGGTGGCGTCCTCCACCAGCACCGCGGCGTTGAAGTACGCCGTCAGGAGGTACGAGGTGATGGCCTTCTGGTCCGTGCCCATGTTCCGCATGGACAGGCCGGGCTCGACCTCGTCCGGCACGCCGGCCGGGCGCAGCCCGATGACGCCCTGCTCGGCCTCGCCGACCCGCATGAGCAGGATCTCGGTGACCCCGGCGCCGCCCGGGCCCGAGAACCGCACCTTGTCGGAGGGCAGCAGCGGCACGCCGCGCCAGGTCAGCAGGGGGCTGCCGAAGCGGGTGTCGATCACCGGGGGCACGCCGCGGCGCGTGCACTCGCGCCCGAAGGCGGCGATGGTCTTCGGGTGCGCGACGAAGAAGCCGGGCTGCTTCCACACCCGGGACAGCAGTTCGTCGAGGTCGTCCGGGGTGGGCGCGCCGGTGCGCGACTGGACGCGCTGGCCCGGGGCGACGTTGTTGAACAGCCCGAACTCGGGGTGGTTGAGGACCAGAGCCTCCTGGCGCTCGCGCAGCGCCTGGATGGTGAGGTCGGCCTGGACCCGGGTCTGGTCCATCGGCGCGTTGTAGAGGTCGGAGACGCGGGTGTGGACGCGCAGCACGGTCTGGGCGAGGCTCATGTGGTACTCGCGGGGCGTGTCCTCGTACTCCACGTACGTGCCCGGCAGGTCGGGCTCGCCGGTGTGCCCGCCGGCGAGGTCCACCGGCACCTCGGAGCCGGGCACGGGCGCGTCGCCGGCCATGTGGGCGTCGAGCGCGGCGCGCAGGGTCGCGTCCCGGTCCGCCAGGGCGTCGAGGGTCCCGCGGTCCACGGTCAGGGCCACGCCGGAGGTGAGCGCCTTGACCCGGAACGGCAAGGGCTGACATCGCGCCCAGGAGTCCAGGCAGAAGAACTGCCCGTCGCCGATCACCTCGAGCAGCGCGTCCTCGCCGTACCGCCCGGTCACGCGCTTCTCGGCGCGGCCGCTGACGATCACCCAGAGCTTGTCGCACGCGTCGCCCTCGCCGGCGACGACCTGGCCCGCCTCGAACGTCGTCTCGGTGAAGGCGCCGGCGAGCTCGGCGAGTAATGCCTCGTCGACCTCCCGGAGGAAGGGCAGCTCGCGCAGGTCCTCCGGTACGACGCGGTGGGCGCCGCCCTCGTTGTAGCAGCTGATGCGGTCGTCGCCGAGGATGAACGTACGGCGGCGGTTGACGCGGTAGACGCCCGACTCGACGTCCACCCAGGGCAGGGCGCGCAGCAGGTAGCGCGGCGTGATGCCGCGCATCTGCGGGGTCGTCTTGGTGGTCGTGGCCAACTGCCGTGCGGCATCCGGTCCGAGACTGAGGCGATCGTTCACGTGGTCCTCCTCGAATGAGCCCGCGTGGGGACGTCAGGGGGACGTCGCACACGGGAAAGCGGACCGATCGTCCGGTTGGGGGAGGTGTGACCACAAGGCGTCGGATCCCGACGGCGGTCCTGAATTAATCGATCAAGTGGTCCAGGTCGGCCGCGGGCGGGCAGGGGCAGGCGGGGCGCGGTCGGGGAACGGCTTGGTCCGTACCATTACTCGACCGGATTCGATCCCTGGGAACGGTGGCTTCCGTCGGGACGGTGAATCCTCTTCCCGAGACATTGTGTTGGTCGTGCCGCCAAGTCAAGGGCGCTTCTTGGGAATTGAAGGCCGGGGTGGGTCGGGGCAGACGGTGATCGTCGTCGAGCAGGGGCCGACGCGTCCTTTCACGCCCTTTCCGGGAAGGGCGCGGTGGGGTGCGGTGCAGCGCGGCGGAGTGCGGTGGGACGCGGCTGGGAAACGCAAAACACCCCTCCGATCCGCTCGCGCGGATCGGAGGGGTGTCGCTGGCGGTAGCGGTGGGATTTGAACCCACGGAGGAGTTGCCCCCTCACACGCTTTCGAGGCGTGCTCCTTCGGCCGCTCGGACACGCTACCGAGAGAGAGCTTAGCGGACGGGAGGCCGTGGTCTGAAATCGATTCCGGGCCCGAGCGGTGTGACGATGGTCAAACCGGGCTCAGCGGTCCCGGAAGAAGCCCGTGAGGAGCTCGGCGCACTCGTCCGCGAGCACGCCGGAGATCACCTCCGGGCGGTGGTTGAGGCGGCGGTCGCGGATGACGTCCCAGAGGGAGCCGGCCGCGCCGGCCTTCTCGTCGACCGCGCCGTAGACGACGCGATCGACGCGGGAGAGGACGATCGCGCCCGCGCACATCGTGCACGGCTCGAGCGTGACGACCAGCGTGCACCCCGAGAGGCGCCACTCGCCGACGGCCCGCGCGGCCTCGCGCAGGGCGAGCACCTCCGCGTGCCCGGTGGGGTCGCCGGTGGCCTCGCGCTCGTTGCGACCGCGCCCGACGACGGAGCCGTCCGGCGCCAGCACCACGGCCCCCACCGGCACGTCGCCGGTCTCGGGGGCCCGTACGGCCTCCTCCAGCGCGGCCCGCATGGGGGCGCGCCAGGGATCGCGTACGGGGTCGTGCGTGCTGGCGGGGACGGCTTCGTTCATGGCACCAGTGTGGGCGAACCCGACCCGGGGACCGTCAGCGGACGGCCTCCAGGACCTCCGTGCAGCCGAGGGCGTCGGCGATGGCGTTGAGCGCGTCGCGTTTGAGCGCCAGCAGCTCCTTCTCGCTCACGTCCAGGTCGACGAGCAGCGCCGTGTCGCCCAGCGGCCCGTCGGGTACCCGCCCGGCGGCGGCGTCCGCGTCCTCCTCCGGCTCCTCCGGCTCGCCGTCCTCCGTGCCGTCGAGGTCGAGGGTGTCCAGCTCGTCGCCCCCGTCCTCCTCGTGGCCGGTCAGCTCGTCGACGAGCATCGCCCCGTACGAGCTGCGGTTCGCGGCGGCGGCGTTCGAGACGTAGACGCGGGGATCGTCCTCACCGTCCACCCGGACGATGGCGAACCACGTGTCCTCCTGCTCGATGAGGGCCAGGACCGTGTCGTCGGCCACCGAGTTCTCCCGGGCCAGGTCGACGAGATCGGCCAGGGTTTCGACGTTGTCGAGTTCTGTGTCGCTCGCTTCCCACCCGTCTTCGGTGCGCGCGAGCATTGCGGCGAAGTACACCGTGACTCTCCCACTGGTCATAGGCGGTGCCGGGTTGGACGGGGACCACCCCGCCCACTCGGAATCGTGGCAGAAACCTGGGCGTTGCGAGAGGTCTTCCGCACTGCGTCGTGCAGCAGTCCGAGAGATGTCGCTCACGTGGGGCCGGAGAGAGTGCCGGTGCCCAGGGGACCGGCGCGGCGGCGGGGTCGGGGCGGTAGGTCGTCGGCCGGGTCACCAGCGGAAGGTCCGCATTCGCATCTGCTGGCGCATCCGGGCCGCCCGGGCCCGGCGCGGCTGCACGCGGTCGCGCAGCTCCTTCGCCTCGTTCAGCTCACGGAGGAACTGCGCCCGGCGGCGTCTGCGGTCCTCGGTGCTCTCGGGGCCGTCGTCCGGGTCGGGCGCGGCGCGGTTCCCGGGCTCCCCGGTCTCCCGGCCCTCCCGTATGCCCCGGGCTTCCCGGGGGCCCCGCGGGTCCCGTCGCTCACCGGGGGCGCCGCGTCGGGCGAGGCGTTTGTCGAGGATCTCCTCCGGGCGTTTCCCGGGCCCGCCCGGGCGTTTTCCGGGCTGTATGGACTCCCGGGGCTCCGCTCCCGGCGTCTTCCGGGACGTCCGGGCAGCCGACCCGGATTCCCGCTTGTCACGGCCAGCCATGGGCAGCACCACCTCGTGCCGAGGTCCTCGCCCGGCGACAGACCGGGCGTACGTGCCCACTTTCCCCCTTAGTGGTGGTTTGATGCCTCCGTGCCGACAGACCGTCGACGGGGTCCGGGCGGGCGCTCGTGCGGTGAAGCTCGGTTAATGTCGATGTCATGCGGATCCACGTCGTCGACCACCCGCTGGTGGCGCACAAACTCACCACGCTGCGCGACAAGCGCACCGATTCCCCCACCTTCCGGCGTCTCGCCGACGAGCTGGTCACCCTGCTCGCCTACGAGGCCACGCGCGACGTGCGCACCGAGCAGGTCAGCATCGAGTCCCCGGTCACGGCGACCACGGGCGTCCGGCTGTCCCACCCGCGTCCGCTCGTGGTGCCGATCCTCCGGGCCGGCCTGGGCATGCTCGACGGCATGGTCCGGCTGCTGCCGACGGCCGAGGTCGGCTTCCTCGGCATGATCCGCAACGAGGAGACCCTCAAGGCGGAGACCTACGCGACGCGCATGCCCGACGACCTCTCGGGCCGCCAGGTGTACGTCCTGGACCCGATGCTCGCCACCGGCGGCACCCTCGTCGCCGCGATCAACGAGCTGATCGCCCGCGGCGCGGACGACGTCACGGCGCTGTGCCTGCTGGCCGCGCCCGAGGGCGTCGAGGTCATGGAGCGCGAGCTCGAGGGCGCCCCGGTGACCGTCGTCACCGCCTCCGTGGACGAGCGGCTCAACGAGCACGGCTACATCGTCCCGGGCCTCGGCGACGCCGGCGACCGGATGTACGGCACCGCGGGCTGATCCCGCCGCTCTTGCCGCGGCGCCGGTCCCGATTGCACAGCCGTGTGGTCGGGACCGGCGCCGCGGTGTGAGGAGCTCGGCTCCTCCTGTTCAGCCTTTCCCGCTCGGCCCTTCCCGTTCAGCACTTCGCGTTCAGCACTTCGCGGGGGCGGAGGGCTTGGGCGCGGCGCTGGAAGTCGGGGGCGAGGGCGGTGCCTGGCTGGGCTGCTGCTGCTCCGGCTGGCCGCCCGTGAGCCCGGCCAGCGCCTTGTCGGCCTCCTCCTTGGACGCCAGGGTCTGGTAGGCCGCGCCGAGGACGAGGTCCACGTCCGTGCCCTCGCGGTCGTCGCCGCGCGCCTCGGTGCCGGCGAGCTGGGTGCCCAGGACCTTCAGCGCGCCCTCCAGGGACGCCTGGGACCCCACCAGCACGCCCGTGCCGGACACCTTCTTGTCGTACTCGGCCTGGGCATTGCCCACCTGGCCGATCTTGAAGCCGCGCCGTTCCAGCTCGTCCGCCGTGATCTTGGCGAGGCCGCCGCGCGGGGTGGCGTTGTAGACGTTGACGGTGATGTCGCCGGGCTTCGGCAGGGGCTTCGGCTCGGCCCGGCCCGCGGCCCGCGCGCCGGGGCCGCTCTTGCAGTCGCCGCTCTTCTTCCCCTGCGGGGCCGCCTGCGTGCTGTCGCCTCCGCCGGAGAAGACGTCGACGAGCTGGAGCGTCCCCCACCCGCCCAGGCCCACGACGACGGCCGTGGCGGCCATGGCGAGCACGACCCTGCGGCGGTTCCGCGGGCGGCGCATGTGAGGGAATCGATTGCCCGTGATGCGGTACTTACCACCCATGCCGGGAGGGGTGAGCATGCTCATGGGCGCAGCGTAGTGCGGGGCGGAGCCGCTGCCTACTAGATGATCAATGGGTTGCGCGGACCCCTACCCAAAAGGGCCAATAGCCGTCCATGTGACCGTTTTTCCGGAGCGGAAGGGGCTGGGCCGAAAGGGGAAGGTGGACGGGGCCGGCCGGAGCCGGTCGGGCTCAGTCGAGCTCGAGGACGCGCGCGTGCAGCACCTGACGCTGCTGGAGCGCGGCCCGCACGGCGCGGTGCAGCCCGTCCTCCAGGTAGAGATCGCCCCGCCACTTCACGACGTGGGCGAAGAGGTCCCCGTAGAAGGTGGAGTCCTCCGCGAGCAGCGTCTCGAGGTCGAGCTGCTGCTTCGTGGTCACCAGCTGGTCAAGGCGTACCGGGCGAGGGGCAACATCCGCCCACTGGCGGGTGCTTTCCCGGCCGTGGTCGGGGTACGGCCGCCCGTTTCCGATGCGCTTGAAGATCACACGGAAAGCCTACCGGGCAAGCGGCTCCGAGCGCAGCCATGGCGCGGGAGTGCGATGGTGACAATCAGCCGCATACCGGGAGTGATGCATGGAACCCATGAGCGACAATTCCTCGCCGCCGGGCCCGGAATCCGTCCTCCCGGTCGAATCCGCCCTCCCGGCCCCCGCCGCCGCCATCGCGGCGGGCTACGCCGTCACCGGCCCCGCCCTCGAGCTCGGCGCGCTGCTGTGGGACGGGGTCTGCCGGCCCGACGCCCCGGTCCGCGTCCCGCTCTCCGTGCTCAACCGGCACGGCCTGGTCGCGGGCGCCACCGGCACCGGCAAGACCAAGACCCTGCAGCTCGTCGCCGAGCAGCTCTCGGCGCACGGCGTCCCCGTCCTCCTCGCCGACGTGAAGGGCGACCTGTCCGGCATCTCCGCCCCTGGAGCCGCGGGGGCCTCAGGGACTGTCTCTTATAC
>KL569470.1:6800-11563 GCA_000715685.1 Streptomyces lilacinus | reverse complement strand
CGCCGGAGCCGCAGGCGCCCCCGGGGCCGCCGCCGACAAGGTCCGGCAGCGCGCCGCGGAGGTCGGCCAGGACTGGGCCCCGGCCGCCTTCCCCGCGGAGTTCTACGCCCTGGGCGGCCTCGGCGCGGGGATTCCGCTGCGGGCGACGGTCACCGACTTCGGGCCCGTCCTCCTGGCGAAGGTCCTGGGCCTGAACCGGACCCAGGAGCAGTCCCTCGGCCTGATCTTCCACTACGCCGACGCCAAGGGCCTCGAGCTGATCGACCTCAAGGACCTGCGGGCCGTCGTCGCCTTCCTGACCTCCGACGAGGGCCGACCCGAGCTGAAGGACCTTGGCGGCCTCTCCTCCCCGACCGCGGGCGTCATCCTCCGCTCGCTCACCGCCCTCGAGCAGCAGGGCGCGGGCGCGTTCTTCGGCGAGCCCGAGTTCGACAGCGCGGACCTGCTGCGCACGGCCCCGGACGGCCGGGGCGTGGTGTCGCTCCTCGAGCTGCCCGCCGTCCAGGACAGGCCACAGCTGTTCTCCACGTTCCTGATGTGGCTGCTGGCCGACCTCTTCCACGGTCTGCCGGAGGTCGGTGACGTCGACAAGCCGAAGCTGGTCTTCTTCTTCGACGAGGCGCACCTGCTCTTCGACGGCGCCTCGAAGGCGTTCCTGGAGTCGGTCACGCAGACCGTCCGGCTGATCCGTTCGAAGGGCGTGGGGATCTTCTTCGTCACCCAGACCGCGAAGGACGTCCCGTCCGACGTCCTCGGTCAGCTCGGCAACCGCGTGCAGCACGCGCTGCGCGCCTTCACCCCGGACGATGCGAAGGCCCTCAAGGCCACCGTCAGCACTTTCCCCGTCTCGCCGTACGACCTGGAGGAGGTTCTCACCGGCCTGGGGACGGGCGAGGCCGTGATCACGGTCCTGAGCGAGAAGGGCGCCCCGACGCCGGTCGCGGCGACGCGGCTGCGGGCGCCGACCTCGCTGATGGGCCCGGTCGACGCGACGGCGCTGGCCGCGGCGGTCCGGGCGTCGGAGTTGTACGACCGCTACGCACAGGCTGTGGACAGGGAATCGGCGTACGAGAAACTCACCCGAACGGCCCCGCCCCCACCGACGGGAGAACCGGCCCAGGCTCCCCCTGTCGAGAAGCCCGAGCCGGAGCCCTCCCTCGTCGAACAGGTCGTGGGCAGCGGGATGTTCAAGTCCCTGGCCCGTTCGGTGGGCACCCAGCTCGGCCGGGAGATCACCCGTTCGCTCTTCGGCACGACGCGCCGCAGGCGCCGCTGAGAGGGTGGGCCCGGGCCGCTACTCCGCGATTTCCGTCCGCTCGAACCACTCGTAGACGGTCAGCAGGCCCTCTTCGGTCTCCTGGTGCCGTGGCGTGACCTTGAAGTGCTCGTACCCGCCCCGGTGGGGGATCTTCAACTCCACTCCGGGCGGAGTAATGGGGACGACCCGCGCCGGCAGGTCGTCCGGGCCACCTTCGAGGAATGCTTTGGCGCTCCGTGTCATGGGAGACAGTGTCCCGGCGCCCCTGGGCCGACCCCCGCCACGACGCGCCGACAGCCGTGGTCATGCCCTCACGCCTTCTTGACCCCTGCCTTCTTGGCCGCTCGTTTCACTTCCTGCTTGTAGGCCCGGACCTTCTCCAGCGACTCGGGCCCGGTGATGTCGGCCACCGACCGGTACGACCCCTCCTCCCCGTACGCCCCAGCCGCCTCCCGCCACCCCTCGGGCACCACCTCGAACTGCTTCCCCAGCAACGCCAGAAAGATCTGCGCCTTCTGCTTCCCGAACCCGGGCAACGCGTTCAGCCGCTCCAACAACTCCGCCCCGCTCCCGGCGTCCCGCCACACCGCGCTCGCGTCCCCGTCGCAGTGCTCCGCGAGGTACTGGCACAGCTGCTGCACCCGCTTGGCCATCGACCCCGGATACCGGTGCACGGCCGGCTTCTCCGAGAACAGCGCCACGAACGCCTCGGGGTCGTACGCCGCGATCTCCCCCGCGTCCAGATCGTCCCGCCCGAGCCGCCGCGCGACCGTGTACGGGCCGGTGAAGGCCCACTCCATCGGAATCTGCTGGTCCAGCAACATCCCGACCAGGGCGGCCAGCGGACTGCGCGAGAGCAGCGCGTCGGCCTCGGACTGCTGAGCGAGCCGAAGAGGACGGTCCATACGCCGATGGTGCCCCCGGAACGCCCCTTCCGCACGCTCCGGCACGATCGCCGGGTGACTGCTTTCCCCGCCACCACGCCCACCGCCCTGCCCCCCGATCCCGAGAACCTGCACTCCGCCCGCGCGGCCGCCGCCCGCGCCTAGGGGGGAATCCGGATCTGGCTCCCGCGGGGGAGGTGGCCGGAGGGGGCCGCTGGAAGACTCGCAGCGTGCGCAAGTTGATACGTCCGCTGTTCGGCGCGGACACCCTCAGGGGCTGGTTGTACGCGTTTTTTGGCGCGGTTCTCGGGCTGTTTCCGATACCCGTCGCGACGGTGGTGGCCGCCGTGGTGCCGCGGGAGTGGGCGGGCGTTCGTACCGGTGTCTTCCTGGCCGCCTGGGCTGGTGGCTGCGCGGCCGCCGGCTGCGTGCCCGTCGCGCGCCGCGCCTGTGTGCGGCTGACCAATCGCCTGCTCGGCACGGCGTTGCCGGTGCCGGCGGCGGACGCGGGGAAGCAGCGGGTCAACCGGCTGCGTACGGCGGCGTGGTCGCTGTCGCACGTCGTGGTCGGTGGCGCGGTGACGGGGCTGACGGGGGTGCTGGTGATGATGGCCGTCGGGTTGCCGGCTGTCTGGGGTGGTGGTGGCGGTCGGATCAACGTGCTCGTCGACATCGACGTCGCGCGGGGGGCGGCGGGGCTGTGGACGGTGCCGGCCGGTGCGGCGCTGCTGGCGGCGGCGGGTGGTGCGTCCTTCGGTGCCACGGCGCTCTTCCGGTCGCTCGCGCCCGTCCTGCTCGGCCCGCGCCCCGACGAACGGCTGGCGGCGCTCGAGGCGCAGATGCGCCGGCTGGCCCAACGCAACCGGCTGGCGCAGGAATTGCACGACTCCATCGGCCACACCCTGACGGCGTCCACCATCCAGGCCGCCGTGGCGAAGGAACTGATGGACACCGACCCGGACGGCGCCCGCCGGGCCCTCACCGGGCTGGAGGAGACGTCCCGCGCGGCGATGGACGACCTCGACCACGTCCTCGGCCTCCTCCGCGAGGACCGGGCCCCCACGGCCCCGGCCCTCTCCCTCACGGACCTCCACGCCCTGGTGGACCGGGTCCGCCGCACCGGCACCGACATACGCGCGGACATCACCGGCGACCTGGCGCGCGTCCCGGCGACCGTGTCCCGGGAGGCGTACCGCGTCGTCCAGGAAGGCCTCACCAACGCCCTGCGGCACGGCGCCGACCGCTCGCCGATCGACCTGCGCGTCGCGGCGACCGTCGGCGAGCTCGAGCTGGAGATACGCAATCCCGTCGCCGGTCGTTTCCCGGCGCCCCGGACCCGGCAGGGGCAGGGCGTCACCGGCGTCATGGAACGCGTACGCCTCCTCAAGGGCGAGGTATCCGTCGGCCCGGCCCCCGGCGGCACCGGCTGGCTGCTCGCCGCCCGCATCCCCCTACGGTCTGCACCATGAATGACGCCATGACCTTGTCCGACACCGTGACCGTCCTCGTCGCCGACGACGAGGAACTCACCCGCACCGGCCTGCGCACCCTGCTGTCGGCACGGCCCGGCATCGACGTGATCGGCGAGGCCGCCGACGGCACCGAGGCGCTGGCCCTCGCCGCCGAACTGCGGCCCGACGTCGTCCTGATGGACGTGCGCATGCCCGGCGTCGACGGCATCGAGGCCACCCGGCGCCTGCAGACGGCTGCCTTTCCCGAACCACCCAAGGTCGTGGTGATCACCACCTTCGAGAACGACGAGTACGTGTACGACGCGCTGCGCGCGGGCGCGAGCGGCTTCGTCCTCAAGCGGTCGCCCGCGCAGATCGCCCACGCGGTACGCCTCGTCGCCACGACCGACTCGGTCCTCTTCCCCGACGCCGTCCGCAATCTCGTCGCCGCCCGTCCTGGCCCCGGGTCCCGTCCGGCGCGCGGTGTCCCCGCCCTGACCGGACGGGAGTTGGAGATCCTCCGGCTCGTGGCGACGGGCCTGTCCAATGCCGACATCGCCGCCCGCCTCGTCGTGAGCACGGAGACCGTCAAGACCCACGTGGGCAACCTCCTGGCCAAGCTGGGCGCCCGCAACCGCACGCAGGCGGTGATCCTGGCCTACGAGTGGGGCTTCGTCGTCCCGGGGGAGCGGACCCTTCGGTAGTCGCGTCGGTAGGCCGCGCGTAGCCGCGGATGGCCGAGGTGCCGGAAGAGGAAGACGCTGGGACATCTTTCGGAGACTGAAGGATATTCATCAGCTCGTTGGATCTTCCTAGAGTCGGAGACATCAAGAACCGGCCGAACGAGGATCCGACAGGGGATCCGGACGAGGGCCGGACGCGACGAAAGGCAGTCCTCCCATGCGCGCAGTCATCCAGAAGTCCTTCGGCGGCCCCGAGGTCCTCGAGACCGTCGAGGTCGAGCGCCCCACCCCGCTCGGCGGCGAAGTCCTCGTCCGCGTCCACGCGAGCGGCGTCAACCCGGTCGACGTGGCCGTCCGTTCGGGCGCGTACCCGCTGCTCGGCGAGCCGCCGTTCGGCGTCGGCTGGGACATCTCCGGCGTTGTCGAGGAGGCCGGTCCGGGCGCCCGGTTCAAGCCGGGCGACGAGGTCTTCGGCATGCCGTTCTTC
>KL569470.1:5457-6544 GCA_000715685.1 Streptomyces lilacinus | reverse complement strand
ACGCCGACTACGTCGCCGTTCCCTCGCGGCAGGGGGCCCGCAAGCCCGCCACGCTCGACCACGTGCACGCCGCCGCCATCCCCCTCGCGGCCCTCACCGCCTGGCAGGGCCTGGTCGACGCGGCCCAGCTGACCGAGGGGCAGCGGGTGTTGATCCACCGCGCGGCCGGCGGCGTCGGCCACTTCGCCGTCCAGATCGCGAAGGCCCGCGGCGCCCACGTCATCGCCCTGGCGAGCGAGCCCAAGCACGACTTCGTACGCGGCCTGGGCGCCGACGAGGTCATCGACTACCGCACCACCGACTACACGCAGGCAGTGAGCGACGTCGACGTCGTCTTCGACTCCTCGTCCGAGGGCACGCGGGCCCTGGACGTCCTGCGGCCCGGCGGCACCCTCGTCAGCATCATGGAGCACTGGAACCAGGAGCTCGCCGCCGCGATCGAGGCCGCCGGTCGGCGCTTCGCCGGCGTCTCGGTCGAGCCCGACTACGCCTCGCTGGAGGCCATCGCCGCCCTCGTCGACGCGGGCCGCATCCGTCCGCACGTCGCCGCGACCTTCCCGCTCACCGACGCCGCCAAGGCCCATGAGCTGGTCGGTTCCGGCAGGGGCCAGGGCAAGGTCGTCCTCACCGTCGCCTGAGCGGCCTCCTAAAGTGGACGCAACAGACGCGAGGCGCGGGGGAGGGGGGAAGGCGTTGGACATCCTGACCGAGGCGCTGGGCTCCATGCGGACCGGGCACCCCACGTCCGTACGCACCGAGGGCCGCGCCCCCTGGGGCCTGCGCCTGCCGCCGGTCGCCGGCGCCGGATTCCACGTGGTGCTGTACGGAACGTGCTGGCTGGTCCCGCTGGAGAGCGAGCCGGGCGCGGAGCCGATCGCCCTGAGCCCCGGCGACGTGGTCTTCCTGCGGGACGGCCGCGGCCACATCCTCGCCGACCACCCCTCCACACCGGCCGAGCCGGAGCGGCCCGACCAGTACCGGCCGAGCGGACCGATCGGCACCGTCACCCTCGGCGGCGACGGCCCCAGGACCAGCCTGCTGTGCGGCAACTACCATCTGGACCAGGGCCGTCCGCACCCCCTCGTAC
>KL569470.1:2849-5162 GCA_000715685.1 Streptomyces lilacinus | reverse complement strand
GCAGCTGCCCGCCGTCGTCCACCTGGCCACCCGGCACGGCCGGCACCCCGAACTGAGCGCGGCGGTCCAACTCCTCGGCGCGGAGCTGGAGAACCCCCGCCTCGGCTCGACCGGCATCGTCCCCGCGCTGATCGACTCGCTGCTCCTCTACATCCTGCGCGCCTGGCTCGACGACCAGCCGCCCGCAGCCGCCGCCGGCTGGGCCGCCGCTCTCGGCGACTCCGCCGTCGCACCGGCCCTGACCGCCATCCACGAGGCCCCCTCGGCGCAGTGGACGGTCGAGTCGCTGGCCGACCGGGCGGGGCTGTCCCGCGCGGCCTTCGCCCGCCGCTTCACCACCCTCGTCGGCGAACCGCCCATGGCCTACCTGACCCGCTGGCGCCTGACGACCGCCGCCAAGCTCCTGCGCGAGTCCGAGGCCCCGCTGACCACGATCGCCGCGCGGACCGGCTACGGCTCCGAGTACGCCTTCGCGAAGGCCTTCAAGCGCGAGTACGGCCAGGCCCCCGGCCGCGTCAGTCGCCGAGGGCGGCGGCGAGGAGAGCGCGGAGGTGGTCGGCTTCCGGGATCAGCGTGGCCTCGATCTGGTCGTCGGTGCGGCCGGCCAGGGTGAGTTCCTGGATGCGCCGGAACAGCAGACGGTCCGCCGCGGCGATCAGGGCGGCGCCGGCCCGGGGCGCGATGGCCGGGGCGTGTTCCGGGGCGACGGCGGTCAGCGCCGCGGCGAGTGCCTCCTCGCGCTGGTCGTGCAGTTCGCGCAGCCGGGCGGTGAGAGTGGGGCTGTCGGCGACCATGCGGGCGAACGCGGGGCCGGTGAAGCCGACGACGGGGCTGTGTTCCAGCAGGGCGGTGCGGAACGTCCGCCCCAGGGCGGTGAGCGGTGCCTCGCCGGGCTCGCGCTCGGCGACGGCCCGGGCCAGGCCCTCGGTGAACGCCTCGTGGTGGTCGAGGGCCAGGTCTTCCTTACGGGGGAAGTAGTTGGTGACCGTCTTCTTGGACACGCGGGCCGCTGCGGCGATCTCGGCGATGGTGGTCTGCTCGAAGCCCTGCTCGATGAAGAGCCTGGTGGCGCAGTCGGAGATCAGCTGCCGGGTCTCCCGCTTCTTGGACTCACGGAGCCCCATCTCGGTAGTCATGGAGCAATCTTACGTCCGAAGTAAAAATAGTCTTGACCGACTTAGTGGTCACTTCTAAAGTTACGTCCGTCGCAAAATTCTCCCGAGTGAACGGGGCTGGATGCGCAAGCTCACGTACCTCATCGGCACCACCATCGACGGCTGCATCGCCGCACCCGCCCAGGACTTCCGCAAGCGATTCACCGCCCGTACCTGCCAGGAGTTGCCCTGAACGTCACCACCTCCACCCTGTCCCTCACCGTCGCCGACGTGGACGCCTCGCGTGAGTTCTTCCGCACCCACCTCGGCTACGAGGTCGCCATGGCCGCCGACGGCTTCGCGTCCCTGGCCCGCGGTGATGCCGCCGCCGACATCGTGCTGCTCCGTCGCGGCAGCGAGGTGCTCCCGCCCGAGCAGCGCGACCAGCGGGCCACGGGCCTGATCTTCGCGCTCACCGTCACCGGTATCGAGGCCGAGGAGCGGCGCCTGCGCGAGGCCGGCGCCCCGATCACCATGCCGCTGCGCGAAGAGCCCTGGGGTGAGCGGCTGTTCCAGCTGACCGACCCGAACGGCATCGTCGTCCAGTTCGTCGAATGGGCCGCGCCGGACGAGCCCGCGCAGGACGAGGAGCCCGCCGCCATGCTCGTGATCACCCCCACCGCCGAGAACGTCACCGAGTCCCCGAACGCCCGCATGACCGGCCTGGCCGCCCCCAGCCGGGGCAGCACGGAACTCAGCACCTGGACTGTCGCGATGGAAGCAGGTCAGACCGGCCCCGAGCACGTCGTCAGCCGCGAACAGGTCTGGACGGTGACCGCCGGCGTCCTCGACGTCACCTGCGACGGCCGCACCGAGAAGATCTCGGCCGGGCAGACGTTCGTCCTCCCGCCGGACCTGCCCCGCCAGGTCCACGCCCCGGAGGCGGCCGAGGCCCACGTCGCCATGCGTGCGGACGGTGTGGCCTCCGTGCCCGGCACCGAGGGCACCCGCGTCCTGCCCTGGGCCCGGTGACAACCCCGGCGCAGGACCGTCCCGACCCCTCGCGGTCCTTTCCCTGACGCCTTCGCCTGACGCCATCCCCTGACGCCATCCCCTGACGCCTTCGCCTGACGCCATCCCCTGACGGAGACAGCTTGTCCGTGCGCATCACCGCCCTGACCGACCCCGAGCACAACACCTCCTGTCTCTTATACACATC
>KL569470.1:0-2600 GCA_000715685.1 Streptomyces lilacinus | reverse complement strand
GTTCACCGGGGAGGGCCGGCGCCACCTCGCCGAACTGGACGTCCAGGTCCACCCCGCCGAACGGCGCGGGCGGGCGGGCACCCTGCTGCTCGACGCGGCCGTCGCCGCCGCCCGCCAGGACGGTCGGAGCGCCGTCATCTCCCAGGCCGAGGCCGGATCCCCCGGCGTCGCCTTCCTCGCCGCCAGAGGCTTCCGCGCCGTGCTGGCCCTCACCTACGCCAGGCTGCCGCTGACCGAGGCGGACCTCCCCGCACTCACCGCCATCGCCGGGACGCCGCACGCCGGCTACCGGCTGGCGGCGTGGGAGGGGACGGTGCCCGACGAACTCGCCGACACCTTCGTGGCGTCGCGCCGGGCCATGGACGACATGCCGATGGGCGCCCTCGACCACGGCACGGTGGTCTGGGACCTCGACCGGGTACGGGCGGCAGCGACCGCCGTCTCCGCACGCGGTGACATCCTCCACACCGTGGCGGCCGTCGACCGGTCGGACGGTGCCGTCGCCGGCTTCACCGAACTGGTCGTCCCCGGCAGCGGGACGGGCGACGCCCAGCACTACGGCACGGCGGTGCTGCCCGAGCACCGCGGCCGCGGCCTCGCCCGCTGGATGAAGGCCGCCTCGATCGTCCGGGCCCGCGAACGCCACCCCCGCCTCGACGGCTTGCTGACCGACACTGCCGACAACAACACGTACATGAGGCGCGTCAACGACGAGCTCGGCTACCTGCCGACGCACACGGCCCACGAGTACCAGCTCGACCTGTAGGCAGACCTCGACCTGTAGGCCGACCCTGGGCAGTCCTGCCGACGGAACGCCGAAGGCCCCGGCCGGTTTCCCGGTCGGGGCCTTCGGTAGTGCCCGGTGAGGCACTGGCGGAGGATACGAGATTCGAACTCGTGAGGGGTTGCCCCCAACACGCTTTCCAAGCGTGCGCCCTAGGCCTCTAGGCGAATCCTCCGCCGCAAACAATACAAGACGTGAGGCAGTGCTCGCGAACCCGTTCTCCCGGGAGGGGGTCGGGAGGGGGTCGAGGGGGCCCGGGGGTGGTCGAGCACCCCCGGCGATCCGCTAGGCTGGGGGCAAGCCCCTCACGTGGCGCTATCTCACCCAACTCCCCCAGGGCCGGAAGGCAGCAAGGGTAAGTGGGCTCTGGCGGGTACGTGAGGGGCCCTTGTGTTTCCGGGGGTTTCGAGGGCTTCCAGGGACTCCTGGGGCTCCTGGGGCTTCCGATGGCGGGGGGCCCGGAGCGGCGGGGTCTGGAGCGGCCGGCCTCCGCCAAGGGGCTGGAAAGTGTGATCGAGGCCACTTGTCAGTGCGGCCCGATATCGTCGTAGGTGTGTCGTCCCTTGCGCTCTACCGCCGCTATCGTCCCGAGTCCTTCGCTGAGGTCATCGGGCAGGAGCATGTCACCACCCCGTTGCAGCAGGCCCTGCGGAACAACCGGGTCAACCACGCGTACCTGTTCAGCGGCCCGCGCGGCTGCGGCAAGACGACCAGCGCGCGCATCCTCGCGCGCTGTCTGAACTGCGAGCAGGGGCCGACGCCCACGCCGTGCGGGGAGTGCCAGTCGTGCCGCGACCTCGCGCGGAACGGGCGTGGCTCGATCGACGTGATCGAGATCGACGCCGCGTCGCACGGCGGTGTCGACGACGCCCGTGAGCTGCGGGAAAAGGCCTTCTTCGGCCCGGCCTCCAGCCGCTACAAGATCTACATCATCGACGAGGCCCACATGGTGACATCGGCGGGCTTCAACGCCCTGCTGAAGGTCGTCGAGGAGCCCCCGGAGCACCTCAAGTTCATCTTCGCGACCACCGAGCCCGAGAAGGTCATCGGGACGATCCGCTCGCGTACGCACCACTACCCCTTCCGCCTCGTCCCGCCGGGCACCCTGCGTGAGTACCTGGGCGAGGTGTGCGAGCAGGAGAAGATCCCGGTCGAGGAGGGCGTGCTGCCGCTCGTCGTCCGGGCCGGGGCCGGCTCCGTGCGTGACTCCATGTCCGTCATGGACCAGCTGCTCGCCGGCGCCGCCGAGGACGGTGTGACGTACGCCATGGCGACGTCCCTCCTGGGCTACACGGAGGGCTCGCTGCTCGACGCCGTCGTCGACGCCTTCGCGGCGGGCGACGGGGCGGCGGCCTTCGAGGTCGTCGACCGCGTCATCGAAGGCGGCAACGACCCCCGACGGTTCGTGGCCGACCTGCTGGAGCGGCTGCGGGACCTCGTGATCCTCGCCGCCGTGCCGGACGCGGCCGAGAAGGGCCTCATCGACGCCCCCACGGACGTCGTCGAGCGCATGCAGGCCCAAGCCTCCGTCTTCGGCGCCGGCGAGCTCAGCCGCGCTGCCGACCTGGTCAACGAGGGCCTGACGGAGATGCGCGGCGCCACCTCGCCGCGGCTCCAGCTCGAGCTGATCTGCGCCCGCGTGCTGCTGCCCGCCGCCTTCGACGACGAGCGCTCGGTACGGGCCCGTCTCGACCGGCTGGAGCGCGGCGTCGGGGCGGGTGTCAGTGCTGCCGGAGCGGCGGTGCCCGCGATGGGGTACGTCCCCGGGCCCGAGGCCCACGCCCCCGCGGGGCTCTCCGGGCCCTGTCTCTTATAC
>KL569469.1:17821-18286 GCA_000715685.1 Streptomyces lilacinus | reverse complement strand
TCAGAGATGTGTATAAGAGACAGCCTCACCGGCCTGCTCGTCCTGGGCCCCGCGGCAGCGGCGCACGCCCACGGCGACACCATCAGCCTGACCGTCACCGGTGTGTCCGCCGGCCATCCGATCACCACGGCGACCTGGGAGAACGACGGCGACGTCGTGGACGAGAAGGTCGCCGGCACCCTCTCCGCCACCTCCGCCGACGGCACCGCGCTCGGCCCCTGGCGGCTCGTACCGGTCCCCGGCAAGCCCGGCACCTTCACCACCGCCGAGGCCCTGCCCGCCGGTCGCTGGACCATCACGGTGCAGACGGCCTTCCCGGCGCTCGGCCGTGCCGAATCGCAGACCGAGGTGACCGCGGCGTCCCTGGCCGGCTCCACCGGGGCACCGGCCGGACCGCCCGCCCCCTCGCGAGCGCCCTCCGCCGCGCCCTCGGCCGCGGCCACGGCGGCCACCACCGCCGCATCG
>KL569469.1:15932-17568 GCA_000715685.1 Streptomyces lilacinus | reverse complement strand
GCATCGGACTCCGCCGGCGCTTCAGCGCCCGGCGCGGTGACTATCGGCGTCACCGCCCTGGCCGTAGCCGCCGTCGGCATACCCACCGCGTTCTGGCTGCGGCGCCGCCGCGCCCGCCGGACCGCCTGACCGCCCCACCGGCAATCGACTGATCGACCGATCGACAAAGGAACCCCCCATATGAGCAGATTCCGCTTGTCGGCCCGTATATCCCGTGCATCGGGCCGTCGAAAGACCCTCCTGTCCACGGCCATGGCCGCCGTCGTCTCCGGCGGGCTCCTGCTGGGCGTGGCGCCCCAGGCCCAGGCGGCGGTGACCGGCACGGTCGTCGGCGGGCAGGGCAACTTCAGCACTGTCAACCAGCGTTCCCAGCCGTCGCTGTCCGCGAGCATCACCGGCACCTCACGGGTCGGCGACCGCGTCACGATGGCCTGCCGCACGACCGGCGACGCCGTCGAGAACAACTCCCGCTGGATCTGGTCCGGCAACTTCTACATCGCCGACGCCCTGGATGTGTATAAGAGACAGGGACAGAAGCTCCTGAACATCGGCATGCAGAAGCAGGTCCGGGACCAGTGGTGCTGGGACGCCTCCGGCCTGACCATCGCCAACTACTGGGGCTACACCCAGTACAACCAGTACGACTTCTGCCGCCTGGCCGCCCAGGGCAACAGCGGTCTGGACTGCAACAACCAGCCCGCCACGCTCGGCGACATGGCCAACGGCCTCCGCAACATGGGCTTCCGCAACAGCGGCACCGACCTGTGGCGCAACGCCTCCTTCAGCGAGACGCAGAACGAGATCTCCAATGGACGCCCGTTCGCCGTCCGCATCGGCTGGACCTCCGGCGGCGGCCACATGAACGTCATCTACGGCTACGACAGCACCAGCAACATGATCGCGGTGGGCGACCCCTGGCCCAGCACCCAGACCTACACCTGGTGGAACTACTCCACCTACGCCGGAAACAACTCCTTCCGGTGGACCCACTCGCGCATCGGCATCCACAGCTAGAGGAGACGTTTCCCATGAACCGTACGACCCGTACGACCGGACGCGCCGCCACCCTGCTCGCGGCCGCCGCCGTCGCCACTCTCTGCGGAACCGTTTCCGCGCAGGCCGCCGACGGACCCACCGCCCCCGCCTCGACCGACTACGCCGCCGCTCAGCAGACGCTGCGCTCCGGTCAGGTCCACGACACCGTCTCCCGCTTCCTGACGGCCACCGAGCAGCGCACTCCGGCCGCGGGCGCGGACGGCGGCACGGCCGGCGCCCCGCGCGGCGTCGCACAGGCCCCCGCCTCGGCGCCGGGCTTCGACCTCAAGAAGCCGGTCCCCCTCTACGAGCTCGCGCCCGAGTTCGTCACCGGCAAGACCAAGCCCACCGCCGGATCGGCCCTGCGGCTGTCCTACCTCGCCTCCCGCGTCTCGGCCGCCAACGGGCACCAGGCCGCGGTCCTGCTCGCCCCGCAGAAGGGCGGCAGCGGCGGTCAGGCCTGGCAGCTGGCCGGCATCCGCGACGGCGACGCGGACATCAGCGCCGCCGAGCGCGGCACGGAGCAGGCGCAGACCTTCATGGAGCCCCAGCTCCACGCCTGGTACCGGCCTGTCTCTTATACACATCTCTGAGCGGGCTG
>KL569469.1:15461-15685 GCA_000715685.1 Streptomyces lilacinus | reverse complement strand
GCCTGGTACCGGCTGACCGCCGGCGGCTCGGTCGAGCCGCTCAACAAGGAGGCCGGCGTGGCCCTCCAGGGCAAGCCCCGCGTCACCCTCGCGGCGTACCAGCAGCTCGTCACCAAGCGCTACGGCAACAAGCTGCCCGGCTCGACCTACGACCGCAAGGGCCTCGCCGGCGGCTACGCCCTCGCCGAGGACAAGCCTGCCGCCACCACCCCCGACCGCCCCTG
>KL569469.1:7414-15180 GCA_000715685.1 Streptomyces lilacinus | reverse complement strand
GAGATGTGTATAAGAGACAGCCTCCCCCTGCGCCGCCGACGCCGCTCGTCGGTCTGATTCCACCTTGTTCTGAATGCTTGCGGCCCGGTCTCCCTCGGTGAGGGGGCCGGGCCGCGGGTCGTTGGTGGCCGGCAGGTTCAGGGCCCGGTGGCCCGTCAGGTGGCCGGCGGTTCGTGGTCCTCCGTCTCGACCCTGGGCAGGATCAGGACGCCCCAGGTGACCAGCACCGCGCCCAGGCCCTCCGGGACCAGCCACCAACCGGTCCGTACGCGTTCCCCGTACACGAGCATGCCCAGGGCCAGGCTGACCAGCGCCTCCCCCAGCGTCAGCGCGGGCTGGGAGGCCACCAGCGGGCCGGACTCCATGGCGTTGGCCAGCAGGAACAGCGCCAGGGCCCCGGCGGCGACGAAGCCGTAGGTCTGCCAGCAGGTGAAGAAGGCACCGGCTCCCTCTTGTTCGAAGACGTCGGTGGCGGACGACATCAAGGTCGCCGTCAGGGCGTAGCCGATCGCCGAGGCCGAGCTGAAGAGCGCCGCGCGCCCCATGCCGCGCGGCCTCGGCAGGGCGGCCGCGACGCAGGCCGTCATGGCGCTCGCCGTCGCGGTCAACGTCAGTGCCCAGATGCCGGCGGAGACGTGGCTGTGGCCTCCGGAGGGCGCGGCGGCGGCCAGGGCCAGGCCCAGCCCGAAGGCGACCATGCCGGCCGCGGCCCAGCCGACCGCGGGCAGCCGCCGCCGGGAGAACGCGCAGGCGATGAGGAGGGTGAACGGGAGTTCCGCCACCAGGATGGGCTGGACGAGTGACAGCGAGCCGAGGTTCAGGGCCAGCGCCTGACATGCCGCGGCGCCCACGATCACCGCGATCCCGCCGAGCCACGCCGGGCTGTGCACGAGGTGCCGGACCAGCCGGACGCTGAAGGCGTCGCCGGGCGGCACGGTGCGCGCGGCGACGCGCTGCAGCACCGTCCCCGTGGCATTGGCCACGGCCGTCACCAGGGCGAACAGCGCGGAAAGCAGGGCTGACACGGAATCCTCCGGCTCGGTGCCTCGGACACTGGCCGTCAACGTGAGAAGAACGATCACACGGCCGGCCGGGGCTCGGGAAGAGGCGCGCGGGCCCGAGGCGGTGCCGGGTCTCCAGGGATCCTGTGATGACCGTGTGTCGACACAGAGTTCGACACATGGTTTGGCGCGGTGGAGGGAAGCGACGATGTCGGCGACGTTACCGACCGGTATCGAAAGTGCCTTCCGTCTCGCTTCCCTGCTCAGGAGGAACCGTGCCCAGAGCCGCAGCCCCGAGCACCACGAGCACTACGAGCACCACCCGGACCAAGCGCCGTTCCGCGTGGGCGTCCGCCCTCGCCGCCGGCTGTGCCCTCGCCACCGGCCTGGCCGCTCCCGTCCCCGCCCATGCCGCGGGCGCGGGCCCGGGCACGTCGTACGTCGCGCTCGGCGACTCCTACGCCGCCGGTTCCGCGATCCCCACCCTCTCGGGCGGCCTGTGCCTGCGCTCGTCCCGCAGTTACGCGCGCCTCGTCGCCGCGTCCCTGGCCCCGGCCTCGTATATGGACGTCACCTGCGCCGGGGCCAAGGTGAACGCGCTCACCACCGCGCAGACCGACGCCGGCATACGCGTCAACGGCCCCCAGCTCGACGCCGTCACCCCGGACACCGGGCTGGTCACCCTCACCATCGGCGGCAACAACCTCGGCACGTCGGATGTCGGCTTCGTCGATGTCGTCGCCACCTGCACCGCCCTCGCCCCGACGAGTCCTCTCGGCGCTCCGTGCCGCGACTTCTACGGCGACACCCTCGCCAAACGGCTGGACGCCGTCGCGCCGAGGCTCGCCGACGGTCTTCAGCGCGTCCACGCCACGGCGCCCGGGGCCAGGGTGCTGGTCGTCGGCTATCCGGCGGTGCTGCCCGACGACGTGCGGCAGTGCGTCGGCAAGCTGCCGGCGACGGTCGGCGACCTCGCGTACCTGCGCTCCGTGCTCGCGAAGCTCAACGACGTGGTCGCGACCACCGCCAGGGCGAACGGCGCGGCGTACGTCGACACGTTCGGCCCGACGAAGGGGCACGACAGCTGCTCGCCCAGCCCCTGGGTCGAGGGGCTGGTGCCCGCCGCGCCGACGCTGCCGTTCCACCCCAACGCCACGGGTGAGCGCGCCCGCGCCGACGCGGTCCTCGGCGCGCTGCGCGGCTGATCCCGCTCGACTCGCGACCGGTGCCGGACGCACCGGTCGCCGGTCGCGGGTCAGTGGCCGCCGGGCACCCGTTCCAGCACGACGACGGGAATCTCCCGGTCCGTCTTCTTCTGGTAGTCCGCGTAGTCGGGGAACGCGGCCACCGCGCGCTCCCACCACAGCTCCTTCTCCTCACCGGTGACTTCCCGAGCCGTCATGTCCTCGCGCACCGGGCCGTCCTGGAGCTCCACCCGCGGATCGGCGACGATGTTGTGGTACCAGACCGGATGCTTGGGCGCGCCGCCCAACGACGCGACGACGGCGTACGTTCCCTCGTGTTCGACGCGCATGAGCGGCGACTTGCGCAGCTTCCCGCTCTTCGCCCCTCGTGTGGTGAGAATGACGACGGGCAGGCCCCGCATTCTCGTCCCCTCGGTCCCGCCGGAGCTCTCGTACTGCTCGACCTGGTCCCTCACCCACTGCACCGGGCTGGGCTCGTACTCACCTTGCAGCGGCATGCCGGTTGTCCTCTCGTCGATGCGTCACACCCTCTCCGTGGCAGGGTACGCACCGGAACGGCGTCTTCATCGGCCCTGGAGCGCCTTCACGTTGTCCCCGAAGGTCCAGCCCTTCGAGCCGTCCCAGTTGACGGACCAGGTCATCAGCCCCTTCAGGCCGTTGCCGTAGGTGTTCCAGGCCTGTGCCACGAGGTTCGGCGCCATGTGACCGCCGCCGGCGCCCGGCTGGGCCGGGAGGCCCGGGACCTGTTTGTCGTAGGGGACCTTGATGGTGGTGCCCTGGACGACGAGGCCCTTGTCGAGACAGTCCGTCTGGGCGGTGAACCCCTTGACCGTGCCGGCGGAGTAAGAGTCGCCGGAGCAGCCGTACATGCTGCCGTTGTAGTACTGCATGTTCAGCCACCACAGGCGGCCGTTGTCCGCGTACTTCTTCACGATCGGCAGGTACGCGCCCCAGATCGAGCCGTACGTCACGCTGCCGCCGGTGACGTACGCCGTCTCGGGCGCCATCGTGAGGCCGAAGTCGGCGGGCATCCGGGCGAGGACGCCGTCGATGATGTGCATGAGGTTGGCCTGGGACGTGGACGGCCGGGTGATGTCGCCGCTGCCGACGAGGCCGGTCTCGATGTCGATGTCGATGCCGTCGAAGTTGTAGGTCTTCAGGATCGGCACGATCGTCTCGACGAATCGGTCCGCCACCGTGCGGGAACTCAGGTCGATGCCGGCCGTGGCGCCCCCGATCGACAGCAGGATCGTCGAGCCCGCCGCCTTGGCCCGGCACATCTCGGCCGGGGTCGGGACCTTCACCGTCGCGTCCATCCCGTCCTCCCACAGGACGGTGCCGTCGGAGCGGATCACGGGGAAGGCGGCGTTGATCACGTTGTAGCCGTGGTCGCGGATGCGGGAGTCGGTGACGGGCACCCAACCGAACGGCGGGTGGACGCCGTTCGCGGCGCCGTCCCAGTTCTCCCAGTACCCCTGGAGCACCTTGCCGGGCGGTCTGGGCTTGACGGCGCACGTGTCGTCTCGCGGCGCCGCGGCGGCGGCCGGCGTCGGCAGGGCGAACGCCAGGGCCAACCCCACCGCCACCAGGCGTGAGCTTCGACCGGTCATGCCCCGGACGGTAAATCCGGCCCCACACCCCGTCAATAGGTCCGTACCAACCGGCCGGTGCGGCCGGGCCGCCCAGCTTGAACGCGTTCAAAAACAGGTCTACAGTCACCACCGACAGCGTTTTGAACGCGTTCAAGAAAGGGTGAGGACATGGACCTCACAGTTGTCGCGTATGCCATCTACCTGCTCTGCAGCGTGTGCCTCACGGTCTGGGTCGCGCGCACGCTCAGCCGCAACGGTCGGGTGTTCCTCGCCGACGTCCTGCACGGGAACGACAAGCTCGCCGACGCCGTCAACCACCTGCTGGTGGTCGGCTTCTACCTGGTCAACCTGGGGTTCATCGCCCTGTACCTGCAGGACGACACCACCGTCGCCACCGCCCGAGGAGTGTTCGAGGCGCTGTCGCAGAAGCTCGGCGTCGTGCTGCTGGTGCTCGGGGTCATGCACCTCGGCAACGTCTTCGCCCTCGGGAAGTTCCGCCGGCGCGGGCTCATGGAGCGGGAGCAGAACCCGCCGGTGCCGCCGCAGGGGTACACCGCTCCGGCCGGCGGGCACTGAGCCCGATGGCCACCGCATCCCCCGTCGTCGACCGGGGCGCCCCGCGCGTCCCGGTCCGCCGGCTCACCGTGCTGTACGACGCGCGGTGTCCGCTCTGCTCCTTCGTCCGCGACTGGCTCGTACGGCAGCGGCAGCTGGTGCCGCTCGACCTGGTGCCCGTCGGGTCGGACGAGGCCCGACGCCGCTTCCCGCTGCTCGACCACGCCGCCACCCTCGAGGAGATCACCGTGGTCGGTGACGGCGGGCAGGTGTATCGCGGAGCCGGCGCCTGGGTCGTGTGCCTGTGGGCACTCGCCAAGTACCGGCCGCTCTCGCACCGGCTCAGCACCCCGTCCGGGATGCGCTTCGCCCGCAACGCGGCGCTCACCGCGGCCAAGTACCGCGGGGCGCGGTGGCGGCCGCACGCCGCGGGGGCCCGCGGCGACGACGCGTACGGCGCGGCGGGCGGCTGGGGGTACGACCCCGCGCACGGCTGGATCCGCACCGGTCCGACGGCCTGCGACGGCGGCTGCGCCCCGGGCGATTAGGCTCTGACCGTGCCAGCAGAGAACGAGTCCCGACCGGCCAAGAGCGAGCAGACCCGCTCCCTGATCCTGGAGACCGCCATGCGGCTCTTCCAGGAGCGGGGCTACGACAAGACGACGATGCGGGCCATCGCCAAGGAGGCCGGGGTCTCCGTCGGCAACGCGTACTACTACTTCGAGGGCAAGGAACACCTGATCCAGGGGTTCTACGACCGGATCGCCGCCGAGCACCAGGCGGCGGTCCGCGACGTGCTGGAGCGGGAGACCGACCTGGAGGCCCGGCTCTCCGGCGTGCTGCGGGTGTGGCTGGACGTGGCCGCGCCGTACCACGAGTTCGCGGCGCAGTTCTTCAAGAACGCCGCCGATCCGGAGAGTCCTCTCAGCCCCTTCTCCCCCGAGTCCGAGCACGCGCGCGAGGCGGCCGTCGCCGTGCACCGCGAGGTGCTGGCCGGTGCCAAGGGCAAGGTGCCGTCCGAGCTGGCCGACGTGCTGCCCGAGTTGATGTGGCTGTCCCAGATGGGGCTGGTCCTGTACTGGGTCTTCGACCGCTCCCCCGACCGCGAGCGCAGCCGCCGGCTGGCCGACCGCGGGGCCCGACTGACCGCCCGCGGTGTGTCGCTGGCGCGCTTCCGGGTGCTGCGGCCGCTCGTCCACGAGGTGCACGAGCTCTTCACGGACTTCCTGCCGGGGATGGCGCAGACGGTCACCGCGCGCAAGAGGGCGACGGACCGGCCGGCGGACTAGCGGGCGGTGCGCGCATCGACGCACCGCCTCTGGTTCACCGCGGCGGGATTCAGCGCTGCAGCTCGGCCGTGAATCCCTGGTCGATGGTGAAGATCGTGACGTCTCCGCCCGAGCGTGCGGTGCCGCTCCCCGCGTCGGTGTACGTGGCGGGGTGGAAGGCCCCGGACGTGGTCCTGCCGTTGCCGCGCTCCGAGGCCTGCCCGGCGTTCGTGGTGAAGGTTCTGGTCACGGTCAGGGCGGTGGTCTCACCGGTGTTGAAGGTGAGGGTGTCGTTGGTCTCGGTGGTCACCGTGCTGCCCGAGGTGGAGAACGGGCCCCGCATCTTGATCTGGGCGGAGGTGATGTCGGGCCGGCCGGGAGCGGTGCAGGTGAGATCCCCGCTGCCCTGGGCGTCCCCGACGAATCCGCCGACGGTCATGCCGAAGCTGCCGGAACAGCGCACGAGCGTGGTGGCTGCCGGCTCCGCCGCGGCATCGGCGGGTACGGGTCCGAGCGTGAGCAGCCCGGCGGCCAGGGCCGCACCGGCCCATCGGCGCGCGGCCACGACTGAATGCATGGTCGATCGTCCTCCCTGTTCATCGGCCGGTCCCGCCGTGCGGCGGGACCGGTGGTGGAAGGACGGTGCGCACCATCCCTGAGGGAATTGTCCTATTCAGGTCAATGCGGTGTCATCACTCACTCAGGTGAGGAAGCACTGTGCGGTGGACGCCGCCGGGCGGCGCGGGGGCTCGGCGCAGGTGGCGCACGAAGACGTCCTCGGCGTTGTTGGTGTCGCCGGCCACCAGGTTCGTGGCGGAGGACTCGAAGGCCACGGTGTTCCCGCCGTTCGCGACGGCCGGGGTCGTGGCGCTCGCGTCGGGGAAGCCGCCGTCCACGGCGACGCTCACTCTGCGGGTGGCCGCGGGCCCCGTGCGTCGCAGGTCGCGCACGTACAGCGCGTAGCGGCAGTGCGGCTCGGCGGTCGCGCACGCGCCGGTGCCGTAGGCGACGTACCGCCCGTCGGGACTGATGCGCGGCGCGTGGGCGGGCCGGTCGAGCGGGCCGCCGTCGGGCGCCGTGGCGGCCAACTCCGTGCGTCCGGTGCGCAGGTCCCGTACGAAGACCTCCCAACGCGTCACGGGGGTGGGCCGGCCCCTGCCGTCGCGGTAACTCACGTACGCGATGAAGCGGCCGTCGGCGCTGAGGGAGGGGGCTCCGTACCACGGCTTGTCCGGTCGCGAGTCGTCGGACGTGCCCTCCACGGTGCGCAGCGCGCCGGTGCGGCGGTCGCGGACGTACACGGCGCTGCCGTCCTGCCACATCCTCGGGGGGTACGCCCGGAACGCGACGTACCGCCCGTCCGCGCTGATGGAGGTCTCACCGACCGCCGGCAGCCCCCTGCGCTCGGCCAGGGGCGGGCTGATCCGCTCGGTGGTGCCGCGGACGCGGTCGCGCACGTAGAGCTCGGAGCCTCCCAGGTGCGGGTTGTGATCGGGTGTGGGCACGCTGAAGGCGACGTACCGGCCGTCGGCGCTCACGGCCTGCGGGCCGGCGTGGAGTCGGGGCGTGCCGTCCGGGCCTACGCCGACCGCTTCGGTGCGTCCGGTGCGCAGGTCGCGTACGTAAACGTGGGTGCCGCCGGAGGGGCGCTGCCCCGGTGCGAGCGTGGGGTCTGAGGAACTGAAGGCGACGAAGCGCCCGTCGGCGCTCAGCCGCGCGTACCAGGTCCCGCCCCGGGCCTGGTGCCCGTCGTCGGCCACGGCGCGGCGCACGGTGCCGGTGCGCAGGTCGCGTACGAAGACGTCGCCGGCGTCGTTGGTGTCGTCGGGCACGAGGTTGGAGGCCTCGGAGTTGAAGGCGACGTACCGGCCGTCGGCGCTGATGACGGGTGCGAGGGACCGGGCGTTTCCCGGGGTGCCGTCCGCGGCCGCGCTGATCCGCTCGGTGCGCGGCGCGTGGGGGTGCGCGGGCGGGTGCGGGCTCGCGGTTTCCGGTGGCGCGGCGGCGAGAAGGACGGCGGTCGCGGTGAGGGTGGTGACGGCTGAGAGGGTGCGTCTGATGGTGGCCATGCTCCACCGTGCTGCACCGGCGACGTTCCGGCCCACCGCTCTTTCGGCCGGAGACCTGTCTCTTATACACATCTCT
>KL569469.1:6847-7108 GCA_000715685.1 Streptomyces lilacinus | reverse complement strand
GTCTACCCCCACCTGGTAGACACTGACCATGGAATCCGAGAGCTCGCTCCGCGAACGGCTCGTCGACGTCGGCGTGGACATCGTGATGACCGAGGGAACCGCCTCGCTGGGTCTGCGGGAGATCGCCCGCCGGGCGGGGGTGTCGCACGGGGCACCGCGCCGGTACTTCCCGACGCATCACGCCCTGCTCTCCGCCATCGCCCGCCGCGGTTTCGCGGACCTCGCGGCGCGGTTCGACGCCGCGACGAGCGGCTCCGCGGC
>KL569469.1:6285-6566 GCA_000715685.1 Streptomyces lilacinus | reverse complement strand
CTCGGCGTCGCCGCGCGGCCGGCTGGAGGCGCTGGGACGGGCGTACGTCGGCTACGCGCTGGAGCACCGCGGCATGTTCGAGCTGATGTTCCGTCACGACCTGTTGGACAGCGAGACGCGGGCAAGCGAGACGCGGGCGGCGGACGGGCCGCGGCTCCGGGAGTCGACGCTCCCGCTCTTCGAGCTCCTCGTCGACCTCGTCGCCCGGTGCCGGACGGAACGCGACGCCGTGCTCCCCCGACCCGGCGAACCGGCGGGCGCCGAGGCGGCGGCCGTCACGG
>KL569469.1:5903-6021 GCA_000715685.1 Streptomyces lilacinus | reverse complement strand
CCCTCTGGGCGAACCTGCACGGCGTCGCCCAGCTGTGGACCTGGGGCAGCCTCCAACTCGCCCTCGGCGCTCCCCCGTCGGGCGGCGCGCCCGGACCCGAGCCTGTCTCTTATACACA
>KL569469.1:4204-5612 GCA_000715685.1 Streptomyces lilacinus | reverse complement strand
GTCGCGGCGGTCCTGGACGCCCATCTGGGTCCGGTGGCCCGATGACCGCGACCTTCCGCCAACGCCTCGCGCTCCTGGTCAGCGTGGCCGGCGCGATGATCGTCGCGCTGGACGGCACGGTGCTGAGCGTGGCGCAGCCCGAGCTGCGGCACGACCTCGGCGCGAGCGTGACGCAGGTCCAGTGGACCAGTACGGGCTATCTGCTCGCCGTCGCCGCGCTGCTCGTCGTCGCCGGACGTCTCGGCGACCGGTACGGCCACCCGCGGCTGCTCTTCCTCGGCCTGCTCGGCTTCGCGGCCGCCTCGGCCGGCATCGCGCTGGCGCCCGGGGTCGGCTGGGTGATCGCCCTGCGCGTCGCGCAGGGCGTCTTCGGCGCGCTGCTGCAGCCGGCGACGCTCGCGCTGCTGAGGCTGACGTATCCGCCGGACCGGCTCCGCCGGCCGATCGCCCTCCGCACCAGCGCGATCGGGGTGGCCGCGGGGGCCGGCCCGGTCCTCGGCGGTGCGCTGGTCGAGCACCTGGGCTGGCGCGCGGTGTTCGTGCTCAACGTCCCGGTCGCGGTCGCGATCGCCGCGGCCGCCCTCCTCGTACGGGCCCCGGCACCCTCGCGCGACGAAGCGCGGCGGCTCGACGCCACCGGCGCGGCCCTGCTCGTGGCCGCGCTCGCGGTGCTGGTGCACACGCTGGCCGGCGTGCCGGCGCACGGGTGGGGCGCCGCGCCGACGCTGCTCGGGCTCGTCGCCGCGGCCGGCGTCGCGGCGGTGTTCGTCGCGCACGAACGCCGCGCGCCGCACCCGATCGTGCCGCGCGCGGTGGCGCGGTCCGTACCGGTGACGGCGTCGATGACGCTGCTGTTGCTCGTCAGCGGGGGGATGTTCGGTGCGCTGTTCGTGGGCACCTTCTTCCTTCAGGACGTCCTTCGCCTGGACCCGTTCACCTGTGGGCTGTGGGTTCTTCCGATGACCGCGCTGATGGTGCTGGGCGCGCCCGTCGCCGGGGCGGCGTCGCACCGCTTCGGGCCGCGCCGCACCGCGATCGCGGGTACGGCGCTGGTCGTCCTCGGCATCGCGGGGCTCTCCCGGCTCGGCCCGGGCAGTACGTGGTCCGTCACGGGGTGCGCCTTCGCCGTGCTGGGTGCGGGGTTCGCGACGGTGATGGTCACCGCCACCGGGACCGTCGTCGGGGACGCGCCGCCCGGCTACGCGGGCGTGGTGGGCGGGCTCAAGCAGACCGCCATGAACGTCGGGCCCGCCTTCGGTGTCGCCGTCGCCGCCGGCACGATGGTGCCGAGGCCGACCACGGCGGACGTCGCGTCGTCGATGGGGGCCACGCTCCTGGTCCTGGCCGCGCTCACGGGCCTCGGTCTGATCCCGGCCTGGCTGCTGCCGGGCCGCCGGCGCCGCCGGCG
>KL569469.1:1740-3933 GCA_000715685.1 Streptomyces lilacinus | reverse complement strand
GGCGGGAGCGCCTCGAACCGGAACCGGGACGGGAGGCCGTCGAACCGGGCCGGAAGGCCGTCGATGCGCCCCGCTGATCGGGGGCCTGTTACGTTGTCATGTCCTGTCGGATGCTGGAAGGGAAGAACGTGCGCAAGGCAGCGCAGATCACTGGTTCCGTCATCGTCGCCGCGGTGCTGATGACCGGTTGCGGGAGCAACTCGGACAAGGGAGACGAGGGGGAGAAGAGGAACGGCGCCACGTCGGCCGCCCCGGCCCCCAAGTCCTCGTCGAGCAGCGCCGCCCCGTCGGGGCAGGGCGACGGCGGCGGCACGCTGGACGGCATCTGGAACCGGCAGAACGGCACCGACATCGTCCGAGTCACGATCTTCGGCGACCGCGGCATATCGGACTCCTCGCAGGGCGTGTGCAACGGCAGCGCCCAGCGCTCCGGCAGCGCCGTGAAGCTCGACCTGAAGTGCCCGGGCGGTGACAACTCCCGGGCGAAGGGCACCGCCACCCTGCAGGACGGCGGCAAGACGCTCGCGGTCGGCTGGGACAACGGCACCACCGAGAAGTTCACCAAGGACCCCATCAAGGTGGAGATGCCCAAGATCGAGGTTCCGAAGATCGAGGTGCCCAAGATCGAGGTGCCGTCGGCGCCGCCGGCCAACTGACCGATCGCAGCACGCACGTTCGCCCTCCGGCCAAAGAGTGACCCGAACACGTCACGGCGGCCCGGAGGGCGTCCGTCCGTCAGAGCGAGATGCCAGAGTCCGGTTGCGGCCCCCGACCGGGGGCCCTTGGTGGATGAACGACTCGACGAAAGGACCCTTTCGTGGGGAAGAAGATCACCACACTGCTCGCGACCACCGCGCTCGCCGCCATGGCGCTCGCCGGCCAGGCGAGTGCGGCACCGTCCGACCACACCGCCCCCGCCGCGACAGGCAGAACAGCGGGGACGCATGTCAAGGCGACCCGGACGCTCCATGCCCCGTTCACCCTGGAGAGAAATCACTCGGTGAGTTCCGACACCGCGCGGCTGGTCATGCAGTCGGACGGGAACCTCGTCGTCTACGACGAGTTCAACGTGGCCCGCTGGGCGTCCAACACCGTCAACCGCGGCTGGCGGGCCGTCTTCCAGACGGACGGGAACTTCGTCGTCTACACCCGCTCCGGGCATGCCGTGTGGGCGTCCAACACCGCCGGCCACCCCGGCTCCCGACTGGTCGTCCAGGACGACGGCAACGTCGTCATCTACGACGGCAGCCGGGCCGTCTGGGCCTCCGGCACGAACCACTGACCCGACTCGCCGCCCCTCCGCGGACCGGGTCCGCCACGAGCCCGGTCCGCTTCGCTCCCGCCGTGGCGGATGCTACGGTGCCGCGTGATCACGCGCCCCGAGACCGATGCCGACATCCCCGCCGTCCGGCGGATCAACCTGGCGGCCTTCGAGACCCCGCTGGAAGCCGACCTGGTCGACGCCCTGCGCAGCGACGCCTCGTGGATCGACGGCCTGTCCGTCGTGGCCCTCACCGAGGACGGCGAGCTCGTCGGCCACGCGCTGCTGACGCGCTGCCACATCGACGACACCCCGGCCCTGTGCCTGGCCCCTGTCGCCATTATGCCCGAGTACCAGAGGAGCGGCGTCGGCTCCGCCGTCGTCCGGGCCGCGCTCAGGGCGGCCGGGGACGGGGGCGAGCGCTTCGTCACGGTCCTCGGACACCCCGCCTACTACCCGCGGTTCGGGTTCACCCGCGCCTCCGGCCACGGCATCGGGCTGCCGATCGAGGCACCGGACGAGGCCGTGATGGCCCTCGCCCTGGACCCCGCGCATCCGCTGCCCGCCGGCACCGTCCGCTACGCCGCGCCCTTCGGCATCTAGCCGGCCGTGCGGCCGCCCGGGCCGCTCGCGCGATGTTGCGGGCCATGCCGCCGAAGACCAGGGCGTGGAACGGCGAGACGCTCCACCAGTAGGCGTGGCCGAGCAGTCCGCGCGGGTGGAACAGCGCGCGTTGCCGGTAGCGGCTCCGGCCCGCGCCGTCCGGTTCGGCGTACATCTCCAGCCAGGCCAGGCCCGGAAGGCGCATTTCCGCGCGCAGTCGCAGCAGGCGGCCCGGCCGGATCTCCTCGACCCGCCAGAAGTCCAGGGAGTCCCCCGCGCGGAGCCGCTCGGCGTCCCGGCGGCCGCGGCGCAGGCCGACGCCGCCGGCC
>KL569469.1:1033-1480 GCA_000715685.1 Streptomyces lilacinus | reverse complement strand
GGTGTAGAGGCTGCCGCCGGCCCAGTCGGGGTCGGTGGGCAACGGGTCGCTGGGGGCGCCGGGCACGGAAGCCGAGGACCAGCGCGTGGCGACCTTGGCGTCGCGCACGCGCTCGAGGGCCAGGGACAGCGCGGTGTCGAAGTCGACGCGGCCGCCGGGCGGGTCGGGGACGTGGCGCGCGATGTCGTGTTCGCGGCAGACCACCTCGTGGCGCAGCGACTCGGCGAGCGGTCGGGCGATGGCGTGCGGGACGGGGGTGACCAGGCCGATCCAGTAGCCGGAGAGCCTCGGCGTGAGGACGGGCACGGGCAGGATCAGTCGGTGGGGCAGGCCGGCGACCGCCGCGTACCGGCGCATCATGTCGAGGTACGTCAGCACGTCGGGGCCGCCGATGTCGAAGGCGCGGTTCACGTCGGCGGGCAGGTCGGAGCAGCCGACGAGACAGCG
>KL569469.1:0-781 GCA_000715685.1 Streptomyces lilacinus | reverse complement strand
TGTGTATAAGAGACAGAGCTGGGGGTGATCATGACGGGCAGCCGCTCCGTGAGGTAGCGCAGGATCTCGAAGGAGGCCGAGCCGGACCCGATGATGACCGCCGCGCGCAGGACCGCCGTGGGCACGCCGGAGGCGAGGAGCACCGCGCCGACCTCGGCGCGCGAGCGGAGGTGGGGCGAGAGGCGGCTCGCCGGAACGCCGGCGGGGGTGAGGCCGCCGAGGTAGACGATGCGCCGGACGCCGGCGGCGCGGGCCTGCTCGCCGAAGATCCGGGCGGCCTCGCGGTCCGTGTCCTCGAAGCCGGCGCCGGTGCCGAGCGCGTGCACCAGGTAGTACGCCGTGTGGATGCCCCGCATGGCCGCGCCGACCGACTCCGCGTCGGTCACGTCGCCCCGGACCACCTCCACCGACTCCGCCCAGGGGTGGTCGCGCAGCTTGTCCGGGGACCGCGACAGGCAGCGCACCGTGTGTCCGGCGTCCAGGAGCTCGGGCACCAGGCGCCCGCCGATGTATCCGGTCGCGCCGGTCACCAGGCAGTGGTGCCCCCTCCGGTCGCTGTTCTCGGCCATCGGTGCCTCCGCGGGATCGGGATCAGGGTGTCGGGTGGGTTCTGTGGTTCCAGGGTCTCCTTTCTCGGCCGGATGTGCGCGTGTGGCGCCCTGACACGCCGGGCCTCCACCCGCGCGCAGCCGGAAACCGGGGCGCTCCCCTCCCGCGCGCCCCGGTTCCCGGTCCCTCCCCCTCTTACCCCTGGTACCAGCGCTGGTTGGCGGTGTTGGCG
>KL569468.1:31978-34320 GCA_000715685.1 Streptomyces lilacinus | reverse complement strand
GCGGCGAAGAAGGCCGCTGCCAAGGAGCCGCAGGCTCCCGCCCCCGCCGCCGCGCCGGCCAAGGCGGCCGCCCCCGGCGCAAAGGCCGCCAACGCGGGCGAGGCGGGCGGCGGGGTGGTCGCCAAGAAGGCCGCATCGGCCAAAAAGGCGGTGGAGGCGGGGAAGTCCGCCGCCGCGGGGAAGACTGGCACGGTGACCGCGGCGCCACCGGCCGCCGAGGCCACCGCACCAGCGCAGGAGGCCGGCCGGGCCCGTGGGGGCCCGGCGGTGAAGGAGGCCCGGGCCGAGACGGCCGTCGCGGCCGATGAGTCCGCACCGGCGGCGACGGCGGTGCCCGCTGAGGAGACGGGAGCCAGGACGGTGGCTGCGAAGAAGACCATGGGTGAGGCACAGGCCGCGAAGACGGTGCCGGGGGCTCGCACGGCGCCGGGGGAGCTGGCCGTCCGGCCGGGCGAGGAGCCCTGGTCGCCGGCGGAGGTGGCCGAGGCGCGCACCGAGCTGATGAGCGAGGTGCTGCGGCTGCGCGCGGAGATCCAGGCGGCCGAGGACGCGATCAGCGGGCTGATGCGCGACTCGGGCGACGGCGCCGGCGACGACCAGGCCGACACCGGCACCAAGAACATCACCCGGGAGCACGAACTGGCCCTGGCCGCGAACGCCCGCGAGATGCTGACGCAGACCGAGCGCGCGCTGGAGCGGCTGGACGCCGGCACGTACGGCCTCTGCGAGAACTGCGGCAATCCGATCGGCAAGGCCCGTATGCAGGCATTTCCCCGCGCCACCCTGTGCGTGGAGTGCAAGCAGCGGCAGGAACGCCGCTGATCGTGCTCCGACGGCGTGCCGTACCCTCGTCCTCAGTCAGCAGGACGACATCCAGGGACTCACGTGACTGAGGCGGAACAGGCCGGACGGCCCACCGACGCACCGGCGACGGCCGACGGGGACAGCGGACCCAAGGGGAGGCGGCGCATCGCGGTGCTGCTCGCGGTGGCCGCCTTCGCCTACCTCCTCGACCTGGGCAGCAAGCTGCTCGTCGTGGCCCAGCTGGAGCACCACGACCCCATCCAGGTGATCGGCACCTGGCTGCAGCTCGAGGTGATCCGCAACCGCGGCGCCGCCTTCGGCATCGGCGAGGCGATGACGATCGTCTTCACCGTCATCGCCACCGCCGTGATCGTGGCGATCGCCCGCATCGCCCGGAAGCTCTACAGCCTGCCCTGGGCGATCGCCCTCGGCCTGCTGCTGGGCGGGGCCTTCGGCAACCTCACCGACCGCCTCTTCCGCTCGCCCGGCGGCTTCGAGGGCGGCGTGGTGGACTTCATCGCGCCCTCCGGCTTCGCCGTCTTCAACCTGGCGGACTCCGCGATCGTCTGCGGCGGCTTCCTGATCGTGATCCTCTCCTTCCGGGGCCTGGATCCCGACGGGACCGTCCACAAGGACTAGAGGACTGAAGGACTGAAGGCCCGGGACGGGCCCGTGCGTGCGGGCCCGTCCCGGCCGTCCGTCATACTCGACGGGTGAGCACCATTCCCGAGATCCGCGCCCTGCCCGTACCCGACGGCCTCGAGGGCGAGCGCGTCGACGCCGCCATCGCCCGAATGTTCGGCTTCTCCCGCACCAAGGCGGCGGAGCTGGCGGCCGCGGGCAAGGTCCAGCTGGACGGCGCCGCGGCCGGGAAGTCCGACCGGGTGACCGGCGGCGCCTGGCTCGAGGTCGAGATGCCCGCGCCGCCCGCGCCGGTGCAGGTCGTCGCCGAGCCCGTCGAGGGCATGGAGATCGTCCACGACGACGACGACATCGTCGTGATCGTCAAGCCGGTCGGCGTGGCCGCCCACCCGAGCCCCGGCTGGACCGGCCCCACCGTGATCGGCGGCCTCGCCGCCGCGGGCTACCGCATCTCCACCTCCGGCGCCGCCGAGCGCCAGGGCATCGTCCACCGCCTGGACGTCGGCACCTCCGGCCTGATGGTCGTCGCCAAGTCGGAGCGCGCGTACTCCCACATGAAGCACCAGTTCCGCGAGCGGATCACCGACAAGCGCTACCACGCGCTGGTCCAGGGCCACCCGGACCCGATGAGCGGCACGATCGACGCCCCCATCGGCCGTCACCCCAACCACGACTACAAGTGGGCCGTCACCGCCGAGGGCAAGCCGTCCGTCACCCACTACGACCTCATCGAGGCGTTCCGGGCCGCCAGCCTGCTGGACATCAAGCTGGAGACGGGCCGCACCCACCAGATCCGCGTGCACATGTCCGCCCACCGGCACCCGTGCGTCGGCGACCTCACCTACGGCGCCGACCCCACCCTCGCCAAGCGGCTGAAGCTCTGTCTCTTATACACA
>KL569468.1:31045-31752 GCA_000715685.1 Streptomyces lilacinus | reverse complement strand
GCCGTGCGGCTGGGCTTCGAGCACCCGTCGGACGGCCGCTGGGTGGAGTTCGAGAGCGCCTACCCCGAGGACCTGCAGCACGCCCTGGACACCGTGCGGGCCGAGAGCTCGTAAGGCGGCCTCCGGGCGGTTGGGGCAGGCTGGAGCTCCTGGAGCTTCCGTTCGATCGCACCGACCCGCCCGGAGGTTATCCGTGGACCAGCTCGCCCTGCTCTTCGTCCTGCTGCTCGGGGCGCTGGTCACGGTGCCGCTGGGGGACCGGCTGGGAGTGCCGTCCCCGGTCCTGATGACGATCGGCGGGATCGTCCTCGCCCTGCTGCCGGGCGTGCCCAACGTCTCCATCCCGCCGGAGTTCATCCTCCCGCTGGTGCTGCCGCCCCTGCTCTACGCCACGGCCCAGCGCACCTCGTGGCGGCAGTTCGCGGTCAACAAACGGCCGATCTTCCTGCTGGCGGTCGCGCTGGTCTTCGTCACCACCGCCGCCGTGGCCGCCGTCGCCAACGCGGTCGTGCCCGGGATCTCGCTGGCCGCCGCGGTGGCGCTGGGCGCGCTCGTGGCCCCGCCCGACCCGGTCGCCGCCACCTCGGTCGCCGGCGCCCTGGGGCTGCCGCGCCGCCTGGTCTCCATCCTGGAGGGCGAGGGGCTCTTCAACGACGTCACCGCCATCGTGCTCTACCACGTGGCCATCGCGGCCGCCGTCAGCGGCA
>KL569468.1:27808-30760 GCA_000715685.1 Streptomyces lilacinus | reverse complement strand
CTCAGAGATGTGTATAAGAGACAGCGCTGGTGCTGTCGGCCGTGGTGGCCGTCGCGGTCGGCTTCGCGCTGGGCTGGGTCACCAAGCGGCTGATGGACGTCCTCGGGGACGCCACGCTCCAGATCGGCCTCACCCTGCTGGTGCCGTTCGTCTCGTACGTCCTGGCCGAGGAGCTCAAGGGCTCCGGCGTGCTGGCCGTGCTGACGACGGCCCTCTACCTGGCCGAGTACACCCACGACCCCGACGACGTCCTGGGGCGGCTGGCCGGGCACACCTTCTGGGAGGTCGTCGACACCCTCGTCACCGGCGTCGCCTTCGGCCTCGTCGGCCTGGAGCTCCACACCGCCGTCAGCACGGCCTCCGGCCGCTGGGGCGAGATGCTGGGCATCGGCGGCATCGTCGTGGCGGTGGTCATCGGCGTACGGCTGCTGTGGCTGCTGCCCGCCGCGTGGCTGACCAGGAAGCTGCACAAGCGCCGGGACGTCCACGAGGAAATCCTGATGAGCTGGCGCGAGACGGTGGTGACGTGGTGGTCGGGGATGCGCGGCGTGGCCACGGTGGCCCTCGCCCTGGCCATTCCCCTGACGAAGGAGGACAAGTCGCCCTTCCCGGCCCGTGGCGAGATCCTCTTCATCGCGTTCGCCGTCATCCTCGTCACCCTCGTGGCCCAGGGCCTGACCCTGCCGCGGCTGGTCCGGGCGCTGGGGGTGGGCGCCGACAAGGACGAGAGCCGGGAGATGGAGCGACAGCTGGCCGCGCGGGCGGCGAAGGCGGCCCGGCACCGGCTGATGGAGATCGTGGAGGCCGAGGACCTGTCCGAGGACATGATGGAGATGCTGGGCCGGCGCGCCTTCGACATCGGCGCCCGCATCAGCCCCGAGATGGTCGACGAGGAGCGCCGCGAGGCCCACGAGCAGCGCGTGGAACGGCTGCGCACCCTCCACCGGGTGCAGGCGGAGCTGCTGTCCGCGGCGCGGCGCGAGGTCATCGCGGCCCGCAGCGAGCCGGGGACGGACCCGGAGGTGGCGGACAAGGTCCTGCGGCATCTGGACGAACGCACCCTGCGCGGAATCTGAGCGGGGGCTTGCGGGGCCCTACGTCGTGCCCGGGCCCGGCCCGATGTCGCCCGCGGTCGGCGGGGCCTGCCGGCGGTCCGGCGCCTCCTCCAGGCCCGGCGCCTGTGCGGTGTTGACCCGCGGCAGCGCGTACGGGTGCTCCCGCCGCAGCCAGGCCACCAGTTCCTCGCGCACCACGCAGCGCAGGGTCCAGATGTCGTCGGAGTCCTTGGCCGTCACCAGCGCCCGCACCTGGATCGTCGTGGGCGTGGTGTCCGTGACCACCAGGCTCCAGGCGCGGCCGTCCCACTCGGGCGAGCCCTTGAGCACGTCGTGCAGCCGCTCGCGCATCAGGTCCATGGGCGCGGTGTGGTCGAGGTGGAAGAAGACCGTGCCGGTCATCCGCGGGTTGCCGCGCGACCAGTTCTCGAACGGACGGCTCGTGAAGTACGACACCGGCATGGTGATGCGCCGCTCGTCCCAGGTCGTCACCACCAGGTAGGTCAGCGTGATCTCCTCGACCGTGCCCCACTCGCCGCCCACCACGACCGTGTCGCCGATGCGCACCATGTCGCCGAAGGCGATCTGCAGCCCGGCGAAGAGATTGCCCAGCGTGGACTGGGCGGCCACACCGGCCACGATGCCGATCAGACCGGCCGAGGCCAGCACGGACGTCCCCACCGTGCGCATCGCGGGGAACGTGAGCAGCATCGCCGCCACCGCCACCACGCCCACGACCGCCGTGACGACCCGCCGGATCAGCGTCACCTGCGTTCTGACCCGGCGCATCCTGGCGGCGTCGCGGGCCCCGGCGGCGTAGCGGGCGTAGCCGGCCTCGACGACCGCCGTGGCCAGTCGTACGGCCAGCCAGGCGCACGCGCCGATCAGCGCCAGCGTCAGCACCTGGCCGACGACCGCGTCATGGTCCTCGGCCAGGTCCGCCGAGCCGTACCCGCCGCGCAGCAGCGCCGCGCACAGCACCAGCCGCAGCGGCACCCGGCAGCGGCGCAGCAGGCCCCACAGCGGGTCCTCCGGGTGCCGCGCGGCGATCCGGCGTACGACCTGGTCGGCGATCCAGCCGACGACGAGCGTGACGAGCAGTGCGCCGCCGACGACCGCGAGGGGACGCAGTACGTCCTCCATCGGCACCAGCTCCTTCCGGCGTCAGGCCGGCGCGCGCCCCCCGACGACCGTAACTGGCACGATGGGGGCACGCGATCCAGCTGTAAGGAAGTGACCTCCAGTGGCGTCCCCTACCACGATTGTTCTATTCCATTCGGCCTACGGGCTGCGCCCGGCCGTGCACGCCGCCGCCGACCGGCTGCGCGCCGCCGGGCACGAGGTGCACGTGCCCGACCTCTACGAGGGCCGGACGGCGGAGACCGTCGAGGACGGCATGGCCATCAAGGACGAGATCGGCCACGACGAGCTCCTGCGGCGCGCGATCGTCGCTGCGGCGCCGCTGTCGGAGCGGGGGTTGGTGTACGCCGGCTTCTCCCTCGGCGGGTCCATCGCGCAGAACCTGGCGCTGGGCGACGAGAAGGCGCGCGGACTGCTGCTTCTGCACGGCACGTCGGATCTGCCGGAGGACGCGGCGGTGGACGATCTGCCGGTGCAGCTGCATGTGGCCGATCCGGATCCGTTCGAGCCGCATGACTGGCTGAATGCGTGGTACTTGCGGATGGGGCGGGCGGGGGCGGATGTGGAGATCTACCGCTACCCCGGGGCGGGGCACATCTTTACGGATCCGGAGCTGGCGGATTACGACGCGGAGGCGTCGGACGCGGCGTGGAAGGTGGCGCTCGGGTTCCTGGAGGAGGTCGGCCGCGCGTAGTGCGCGGTGTCCTCAAACGCCGGACGGGCTGCTGTGCTCTGTCCTCAAACGCCGGACGGGCTG
>KL569468.1:24750-27560 GCA_000715685.1 Streptomyces lilacinus | reverse complement strand
CCGGGGTCCGGGGCGGAGCCCCGGAACAAACCTCAGCGCACGGGCGCGTCCGCGCGCTCCACGCGCTGCGTGCCGGACAGCGTGCGGTACGACCGGGCCCACGACGCCGTCGCCTTCGCGTCGCGCTTGTCCGACAGGACGTAGTAGTCCATCTGCGCCCGCTCCGCCGTCAGGTCGAGGACGCCGTAGCCGTGGCCGTCCATGTCCAGCCACTTCACGTGGCGGTTGGACGCCTTGATGGCCGCCGCCGCGGGCACGGAGAGCGTGTGCGGGGCGACGTGCAGCAGGTCGTCGAGGTTGTCGGAGGACACCGACGTGACGACGAACTCCGTGGCGACGGACGACGACAGCGGGTACGTCGCCGCCCGCTTGGGCACGTCGTTGGCCCAGGCCATGTGGATGTCCCCGGTCAGGAAGACGGTGTTGCCGATGGCCCGGTCCTCGAGGTGGGCGAGGATCTCGCGGCGGTCGTCGGTGTAGCCGTCCCACTGGTCGGTGTTGATGGTGAGGCCGCCGGAGGGCAGGCCCAGCAGCTTGGCGATCGGCTCCAGCAGGTGGGCGGGGAGGGAGCCGAAGGCGACCGGGGAGATCATCACGGGGTTGCCGACGAGGCGCCAGGTGGTGTCGGAGGCGGCGAGGCCCTCCTTGAGCCAGTCGAGCTGGGCGCGGCCGGTGATGCTGCGCTCGGGGTCGTCGACCTTGCCGCTGCCGACCTTGACCTGCTGCGAGCGGAAGGATCTGAGGTCGAGCAGGTGCAGGTCTGCCAGCCGGCCGAAGCGCAGCCGGCGGAAGGTCGTGCCCTCGACGGAGGGCCGCACCGGCATCCACTCGAAGTACGCCCGCTTCGCGGCCGCCACGCGGTCCGCCCAGTCGCCCTCGGCGCCCGGCGTGTGGTTCTCGGCGCCCCCGCTCCAGGCGTCGTTGGCGAACTCGTGGTCGTCCCAGATGGCGACGAGGGGGTGGGTGTGGTGCAGCGCCTGGAGGTCGGGGTCGGTCTTGTAGTGGCCGTGCCGGGTGCGGTAGTCGGCCAGGGTGACGATCTCGTGGCGGGGGGCGTGGGGGCGGACGACGTACTTGGCGGCGGGGTACTCGCCGGTCCCGTACTCGTAGATGTAGTCGCCGAGGTGGAAGATCGCGTCCAGGTCCCGGCGGGCGGCCAGGTGGCGGTACGCGGAGAAGTGGCCGGACTCCCAGTTGGCGCAGGAGACCACGCCGAAGCGGAGGCCGGACGTCGGCGCGTCGTGTGCGGGGGCGGTGCGGGTACGGGCGGTGGGGGAGGAGACGTCGGTGCCGTCGCCGGCGACCGTGAAGCGGTAGAAGTAGCCGGTGGCCGGGCGCAGTCCGCGCACGTCGACCTTGACGGTGTGGTCCGTCGCGGCGGTCGCGGACACGGTGCCCGCGGCGACGACGTGGGCGAAGCCGGCGTCCTCGGCGACCTGCCAGCGGACCTCGACGGCCGGGCCGAGCCCGGAGCCGGGCACGGCCTCGGGGGTGGGCGTGATGCGGGTCCACAGCAGGATCCCGTCCGGCAGCGGGTCGCCGGAGGCGACGCCGTGCAGGAACGCGGGGGCTGCGGTGGCCTGTTGGGCGGCCGGGGCGCCGGCGGCCAGGGCGGTGGCCGACGGCAGCAACGTGGCGGTCGCGGTGGCGGCGACGGCCGTGACGGCGGTACGGCGGGATATGTGGAGGGATGTCACGGGCCGTCACTTTACTGCCCAGTAGTACCAAGAGTAAGGGTGCGGGCGGGCCTCGGCCGAAGTGTTCGCCCACCCGACACCCGTACGTCGAGTACCAGAAGTAACGCTACTTCTTCAGCGCCTCGTCGACCATGGCCGTGAACGCCTGGGGTGCCTGCGGTGCCTGACCCCGCTCGTTGCCCAGGACCTTGCCGTCGAGCTTCAGGCCCGGCGTGCCCTTGAGCGGCTTGTCCGCGCCCACGAACTTGTCGAAGTTGTTGGACATTTCGAGGGCCCACTGGTCGAACGTGCCGTCCTTGACGTCCTTCTCGAAGGCGGCGTTGCCCTTGAGCGCCGGCACCTCCTTCGCGACGGCCAGGAGCTTGGCGTCGTCGGAGAAGGCGTCGTCCTGCTCGTCGGGGTGGTTCTCGGCGGAGAACAGCGCCTTCTTGTACTGGACGAACGCCTCCGGGCTGACGTTGAGCGCCGCGCCCAGCGCGCTGAGGGCGTTCTTCGACCCCGAGCCCTTGATCATGGGGTTGCGGTCGAGGAAGGTCCCCAGCAGGTACCGCGCCTTGTACTTGCCGTCCTTGACGTCCTTCTCGACGGTCGCGCCGACGTTCTGCTCGAAGCCCGCGCAGACCGGGCAGCGCATGTCCTCGAAGACCTCGAGGGTGTTCTTCGCGTCGGGCTTGCCGATGACGACCGCGGTGCCCTTGTCGCCGGTGGTGTTGGCGGGCTGCTTGAAGGGCCGGTTCTTGGCCTCGGTCTCCCAGTCGGCGCTGCTGACCTTGGTGTTCTTGCCGCCGTTGGTGCCGTTCGCCACGGCGATGCCGATGCCGGCGGCGGCCGCGAGGGTCGCGACGACCGCGCCGCCGACGAGGATCCGACGGCGGGCCTTGTCCTTCTTCGCCTGCCGCTCGCGCTCGGCGCGCAGCCGCTCGCGGGCGGCGCCCCTGTTCTGCGGGGAGTTGCTCATGGTGTCTTCTCCGTCATGCCGAAGGTGTGGGTGGGGACTGGTGCGGTGGCGCTCAGGCGAACGCCCGGCACACCGGAGGTCCCCGCCGTACGACGGAGTGGACGAGCAGGGGCAGGGCGCGGGCCGGCAGGGTGTCGCGCACCGGCCGGACCCGT
>KL569468.1:21792-24405 GCA_000715685.1 Streptomyces lilacinus | reverse complement strand
GGGGTGGCGGCGTCGGCGGGGAGCCCCTCGGCGGCCAGCGGGGTGCCGAACTCGCCGCCGCGACAGACCAGATCGACGCCCATGGAGTGCAGCGGCCCCGCGACGGGACCGCCGGCCTGGCCGTAACAGGCGTGCTGGCCGCTGGTGAAGACGGTGTCGGCGGACAGCTCCAGGGGCACGAGCAGGGCCGCTATGGCGCCGTACCCGCGCTCCCGGCCGGCCAGCGCGTAGGCCACGGCGAAGAACGCCGCCGACAGCACGGCCACCGTGGACAGCGGCAGCGGCATCCGGGAGAGCAGGACGTGGGAGGCGGCGGACAGGGTCAGGCACAGCGCGGTGAACAGTCCCGCGCGCATCACCCTGAACCGTACGACCGTCCCCTCCATGGGGGCGAGTGTGCCACGGCCGCCCCGGGCTGTCCCGGGGCGGCCGCATCAAGTTTCGGCATCGGTGGGAGAGCTGCTCTCCCACCGCGGCGTCAGGAGGACTTGAGCTGCTCGGCGACCAGCGCGCTGAACTTGTCGGGGGTCGACGGGGCGCCCTCGCCGTACGGGGTCTTCACGGTCAGCTTCTTGCCGTCGAGCTTGATCGTGGGGGTGCCGGTGACGTCCTTGGCCTTGTCGAAGGCGTCGGACATCTCGAGGGCCCACTTGTCGAAGGTGCCGTCCTTGACGTCCTTCTCGAAGGCGGCGTTGCCCTTGAGCGCGGGGACCTCCTTGGCGACCTTCAGCAGGACGTCGTCCTTCGCGAAGTCGTCCTTGGTCTCCTCGGGGTGGTTGGCCTTGGAGTACAGGGCCTTGTTGTAGGCGCTGAAGGCCTCCGGGCTGACGTTGAGCGCCGCGCCCAGCGCGCTGAGCGCGTTCTTCGAGCCGTTGCCCTTGATCTGCGGGTTGCGGTCGAGGAACGTGCCGATGCGGTACGTGACCTTGTACTTGCCGTCCTTGAGGTCCTTGTCGATCGTGTCGCCGACGTTCTGCTCGAAGCTCGAGCAGATCGGGCACCGCATGTCCTGGTAGATCTCCAGGGTGTGCTTGGCGTCCGCCTTGCCGATGACGATGTCGGTGCCCTTGTCGCCGGCGGTGTTGGCCGGCTTGACGAGGGTCTTCTCCGAGGCCGCCGACCAGGCGGAGTCGCTCTTGCTGTCGCCGCCCATCTTCGTGACGGCGACGCCGATGCCGGCGGCTATCGCGAGGATGCCGACGACCGCGCCGCCGACGACGAGCTGGCGGCGGGTCTTGTCCTTCTTCGCCTGGCGCTCGCGCTCGGCGCGCAGCCGCTCGCGGGCGGTCTGCTTGTTCTCCCAGCTGTTGCGCTTGCTCATGATGCTGCTTCTCCGTGGTGCGTGAAGGGTGGGGAAAGGGTGGTCGTGCTCAGCCGAGGGCTGCGGCGGGCGGCGGACCGCGCCGGACCACGGAGTGGAGAAGCAGCAGGGGGCGCGGCCGGGAGGCGGGCGCGCCGCCCCGGTGCCGCGGGACGGTGCCGCGCTCGGGCCGGTCGCCGGCCGTGACCACGGCGACGGCCAGCAGGAGCGGGCGGAAGGCGAACGAGGCCACCGCGCGCAGCAACCGGCCCAGCGCCGCCTCCCCGCGCCGCAGCCAGGCGGCGGCCAGCAGGCCGACCGCGACGTGCGCGGCCAGCAGCAGCCAGGGTGCCGTGCCGGGGGCGGCGAGCCGCGCGAGCGGCCCGCCCATGCTTCCGCTGCACAGCCAGGTCAGCGCCCCGGGTGCGGAGTGGCCGGCCCGGCCGTAGCAGGCGTCCTGCCCGGCGGTGAAGAGCGCGGCGCTGCCGAGCTCGAGGGGGACGAGCAGGGCGGCGATGCGGCCGTAGCCGCGCTCGCGGCCCGCGAGGGCGTAGGCGAGCGCGAAGACGGCGGCGGCGACCGCCGCGACGGTGGGCGCGGGCAGGGCCCTGCCGGACAGCAGCACGTGCGAGGCGGCGGACAGCATGACGCACAGCGCTGTGAACAGCGCCGCACGCAGTGCCCGCGGCCGTGCCGCCGATATGTCCATGAGGAGGGAGTCTGTCATGCCCTGGGGCCGTGGCTGAAGGGCCCGGCTCACAGTCCCGGGATGCGGCCGTTGCGGAAGAGGTCCACGAAGATCTGGTGGTCCGCGCGGGCCCGGGCGCCGTAGGCGTGGGCGAAGTCCACCAGCAGCTCGGGGAAGCCGGCCTCGTCGGCGGCGATGACGGCGTCGATGGCCCGCTCGGTGGAGAACGGCACCAGCGAGTGGCCGCTCTGGTCGTCCGCGGCGGCGTGCATGGTGGCGGTGGCCCGGCCCAGGTCGGCGACGACCTCGGCGATCTCCGCGGGGTCGTCGATGTCGGACCAGTCGAGGTCGACGGCGTACGGCGAGACCTCGGCGACCAGCTGCCCGGCGCCGTCCAGCTCGGTCCAGCCCAGCCACGGGTCGGCGTGGGCCTGCAGCGCGCGCTGGGAGATCACCGTGCGGTGGCCCTCGTGCTGGAAGTAGTCGCGCACGGCCCGGTCGGTGACGTGCCGGGAGACCGCCGGGGTCTGCGCCTGCTTCATGTAGATGACGACGTCGTTCTCCAGGGCGTCGCTGGTGCCCTCGAGGAGGATGTTGTACGACGGCAGGCCGGCGCTGCCGATGC
>KL569468.1:15851-21498 GCA_000715685.1 Streptomyces lilacinus | reverse complement strand
CGACGTCCTTGACGCGGTACGAGTCGGGGCGGGTCAGGCTGGTGTCGGGCAGGGTCTCCAGGTAGCCGTCGAAGGCCGCGAGGATCTTGTAGCGGGTGGCCGCGTCGAGCTCGATGGTGCCGTCGTCGGCGAGGAAGCGCCGGTCGAAGTCGCGGATCTCGGTCATGCCGGCCAGCAGCCCGAAGCGGGTCCGGGCGCGGGCCTCGCGCAGGGCGCCGAGCAGCGGGCCGTCGGCGGTGTCGAGGGTGAAGGGCGGGACCTCGTCCTCCTTGGCGCCGGTGGCCAGGGCGTGGATCCGCTCGCGGTAGGCGGTGGCGTAGATCCGCACCAGCTCGCCGATCTTCTCGTCGCTGAGCGCCTTGGAGTGGCCGAGCAGCGCGACGGAGGCGGCGAAGCGCTTGAGGTCCCAGGTGAAGGGGCCGACGTAGGCCTCGTCGAAGTCGTTGACGTTGAAGATCAGGCGACCGGTGGCGTCCATGTAGGTGCCGAAGTTCTCGGCGTGGAGGTCGCCGTGGATCCACACCCGGCTCGTGCGGTCGTCCAGGTACGGACCGGCGTCCCGCTCGTGCGCGAGGTCGGTGTAGAAGAGGCAGGCCGTGCCCCGGTAGAAGGCGAAGGCGGAGGCGGCCATCTTCCGGAACTTGACCCGGAAGGCGGCGGGGTCGGCCGCCAGCAGCTCACCGAACGCGGTGTCGAAGACGGCGAGGATCTCCTCGCCGCGCTGTGCGGCCCGGTCGTGCTCGAGCGCCATCGCGGGGTCCTCCTGGGGTGGGGCATGGAACGAACATGAGTGCTCTCGTGCTCAACGCGTGAGGGTACCGGCGCGTGCCCACGGCTGTCGGTGGGGGCCGGTAACCTTCAAATCTGTCCCGTCGACCCGCAGCCACCACCCGCCGGAGGTCTCCCACCGTGGCCACGAAGCCGCCCTTCACGCACCTGCACGTCCACACCCAGTACTCCCTGCTGGACGGTGCCGCGCGGCTCAAGGACATGTTCAATGCCTGCAATGAGATGGGCATGACACACATCGCCATGTCCGACCACGGCAACCTCCACGGCGCGTACGACTTCTTCCATTCCGCCCAGAAGGCCGGGGTCACGCCGATCATCGGCATCGAGGCGTACGTCGCCCCCGAGTCCCGGCGCAACAAGCGCCGCATCCAGTGGGGCCAGCCGCACCAGAAGCGCGACGACGTCTCCGGTTCGGGTGGTTACACCCACAAGACGATCTGGGCGGCCAACGCCACCGGCCTGCACAACCTCTTCCGGCTGTCCTCCGACGCCTACAAGGAGGGCTGGCTGACCAAGTGGCCCCGCATGGACAAGGAGACCATCAGCCAGTGGTCCGAGGGGCTCATCGCCTCCACCGGCTGCCCCTCGGGCGAGCTGCAGACCCGGCTGCGCCTCGGCCAGTTCGACGAGGCCCTGAAGTCCGCCTCCGAGTACCAGGACATCTTCGGCAAGGACCGGTATTTCCTGGAGCTGATGGACCACGGCATCGAGATCGAGCGCCGCGTCCGCGACGGCCTGCTGGAGATCGGCAAGAAGCTCGGCATCCCGCCCCTGGTCACCAACGACTCGCACTACACCTACGCGCACGAGGCCGAGGCCCACGACGCCCTCCTGTGCATCCAGACCGGCAAGAACCTCTCCGACCCGGACCGCTTCCGCTTCGACGGCTCGGGCTACTACCTCAAGTCCACGGACGAGATGTACGCCATCGACTCCTCGGACGCCTGGCAGGAGGGCTGCGCCAACACCAAGCTGGTCGCCGACCAGATCGACACCGAGGGCATGTTCCAGTTCCGGAACCTGATGCCCAAGTTCGACATCCCCGAGGGCTACACCGAGGTCACCTGGTTCCGCGAGGAGACCATGCGGGGCATGCACCGCCGCTTCCCCGGCGGCATCCCCGAGGACCGCATGAAGCAGGTCGAGTACGAGATGGACACGATCATCTCGATGGGCTTCCCGGGCTACTTCCTCGTGGTCGCCGACTTCATCATGTGGGCGAAGAACCAGGGCATCGCGGTCGGCCCCGGCCGAGGCTCCGCGGCGGGCTCGATCGTGGCGTACGCCCTCGGCATCACCGACCTCGACCCCATCCCGCACGGCCTGATCTTCGAGCGGTTCCTCAACCCCGAGCGCATCTCGATGCCCGATGTCGACATCGACTTCGACGAGCGCCGGCGCGCCGAGGTGATCCGGTACGTCACCGAGAAGTACGGCCAGGACAAGGTCGCCATGATCGGCACCTACGGCACCATCAAGGCCAAGAACGCGATCAAGGACTCCGCGCGCGTCCTCGGCTACCCGTACGCGATGGGCGACCGCATCACCAAGGCCATGCCCGCCGACGTCCTCGGCAAGGGCATCCCGCTCTCCGGCATCACCGACCCCAAGCACCCTCGCTACAGCGAGGCCGGCGAGGTCCGCGCGATGTACGAGAACGAGCCCGACGTGAAGAAGGTCATCGACACCGCCATGGGCGTCGAGGGCCTGGTCCGACAGATGGGCGTGCACGCCGCCGGCGTGATCATGTCCAGCGAGACGATCACCGACCACGTCCCGGTCTGGGTGAGGCACTCCGACGGCGTCACCATCACGCAGTGGGACTACCCGAGCTGTGAGTCGCTCGGCCTGCTGAAGATGGACTTCCTCGGCCTGCGCAACCTCACGATCATGGACGACGCCGTCAAGATGGTGAAGGCCAACAAGGGCGTCGACATCGACCTCCTGGCCCTCCCGCTCGACGACCCCACGACCTTCGAGCTGCTCCAGCGCGGCGACACCCTCGGTGTCTTCCAGTTCGACGGCGGGCCCATGCGGTCCCTGCTGCGGCTGATGAAGCCCGACAACTTCGAAGACATCTCCGCCGTGTCCGCCCTGTACCGGCCGGGCCCGATGGGCATGAACTCGCACACGAACTACGCGCTGCGCAAGAACAAGCAGCAGGAGATCACTCCGATCCACCCGGAGCTGGAGGAGCCCCTCGAGGAGGTCCTGGCCGTCACCTACGGCCTGATCGTCTACCAGGAGCAGGTCCAGAAGGCCGCCCAGATCATCGCCGGCTACTCGCTCGGCGAGGCCGACATCCTCCGCCGCGTCATGGGCAAGAAGAAGCCCGAGGAGCTGGCGAAGAACTTCGTCCTCTTCCAGGAGGGCGCCCGCAAGAAGGGGTACTCGGACGAGGCCATCCAGGCCCTGTGGGACGTGCTGGTCCCCTTCGCCGGCTACGCCTTCAACAAGGCCCACTCCGCCGCGTACGGCCTGGTCTCGTACTGGACGGCCTACCTCAAGGCCAACTACCCCGCCGAGTACATGTCGGCCCTGCTCACCTCGGTGCGCGACGACAAGGACAAGTCGGCGATCTACCTCAACGAGTGCCGCCGCATGGGCATCAAGGTGCTCCCGCCGAACGTCAACGAGTCCGAGGCCAACTTCGCCGCCCAGGGCGACGACGTGATCCTCTTCGGCCTCACCGCCGTCCGCAACGTCGGCGCCAACGTCGTCGACTCGATCATCCGCACCCGGAAGTCCAAGGGGAAGTACGTCTCCTTCCCGGACTTCCTGGACAAGGTCGAGGCCGTCGTCTGCAACAAGCGCACCGTCGAATCGCTGATCAAGGCCGGCGCCTACGACGAGATGGGCCACACCCGCAAGGGCCTCACCGCGCACTACGAACAGATGATCGACAATGTGGTGCAGGTCAAGCGCAAGGAGGCCGAGGGGCAGTTCGACCTCTTCGGCGGCATGGGCGACGACACCGCCGACGAGGGCCCCGGCTTCGGGCTGGACGTGGAGTTCTCCGACGTCGAGTGGGAGAAGTCCTACCTGCTCGCCCAGGAGCGCGAGATGCTCGGCCTCTACGTCTCCGACCACCCGCTCTTCGGCATCGAGCACGTCCTCAACGACAAGGCCGACGCCGCGATCTCCCAGCTCACCGGCGGCGAGCACGCCGACGGCGCGATCGTGACCATCGGCGGCATCATCTCCGGCCTGCAGCGCAAGATGACCAAGCAGGGCAACGCCTGGGCCATCGCCACGGTGGAGGACCTGGCCGGCTCCATCGACTGCATGTTCTTCCCCGCCACCTACCAGCTGGTCTCCACCCAGCTCGTCGAGGACGCCGTCGTCTTCGTCAAGGGGCGGCTCGACAAGCGCGAGGACGTCCCCCGCCTGGTCGCCATGGAGCTGATGGTCCCCGACCTGTCCAACGCCGGCAGCAACGCCCCCGTGGTCATCACCATCCCCACGGTGAAGGTCCTGTCTCTTATACACATATGTGTATAAGAGACAGGTGCTCACCCACCACCGCGGCTCCACCGAGGTGCGGATCAAGCTCCAGGGGGCCCGCAAGACCACCCTGCTCCGCCTCGACCGGCACCGGGTCACCCCCGACCCCGCGCTCTTCGGCGACCTCAAGCAGCTCCTCGGCCCGTCCTGCCTGGCGGGCTGAGCCGGAGCGGACATAGCGGATCAAATGCGTGAGGGGCGCGCCCGGCTGTCGCGGGCGCGCCCCTCACGCACATCGAAGCGCCGGTCAATTGTGGCCGAAGCGCTTCTGCTTGCTCTTGCGGGCCATGTCGGCCGGGGTCACCTGCGATGCCCGCGACTCGGACTGCGACTCGATCGACGAGCTCTTGGCCTGCTGCTGCCCGCGCTCGGCCGCGCTCTGCTTGGGCTGCTTGCGGTCCTTGTTCTTGGCCATGGTGTCACTGCCTCCACGTCGGGACGACCCCCTCGGCCCACCCTCGCACGCACGGGCGAACCGCGCATTTCGGGCAATTACCGTGGGTGACAGGGGTACTTGTCGACGTCCGCCCGTATCCGCCACGCCGAAGATCCAGTTCGGACTGATAACCCCCGCGCGGTCGGGCAGACTCCTGGGAAAGCCAAGGAGGCCGGGGCACGACCGTGCCGGGGGGCGACCGCACTTCTGAACTCACGGAAAGAGGGTGGAACGTGGACCGCTGCGTCGTCCTGGTGGACGCCGGGTATCTGCTGGGCGCCGCCGCGAGCCTGCTGGCCGGGGAGCCGGCCCGGTCCCGCATCACGGTCGACCATACGACCCTCATCCAGGGCCTGCGCGAGCGCGCCGAGGCCGACACCCAGCGCCCCCTCCTGCGGATCTACTGGTTCGACGGCGCCCCCGACCGCGTACCCCAGCCCGAGCACCGCCGGCTGCGCGTGATGTCCCGGGTGACCGTCCGGCTCGGCGCCCTGACCCGCAGCGACGGCCGCTGGGCCCAGAAGGGCGTCGACGCCGCCATGCACGCCGAGCTCACCGAGCTCGCCCGCAACCGCGCCTGCTCCGACATCGTGCTCGTCACCGGCGACGGCGACCTGCTGCCCGGCCTGATGTCCGCCAAGGAGCACGGCGTCGCCGTCCACCTCTGGGCCGTCCAGGCCGCCGACGGCGACTACAACCAGTCCGAGGACCTCGTCGCCGAGGCCGACGAGCGGCGCGTCCTGGACCGCACCTGGATCACCCGCGCCGTCCGCGCCAAGGAGCTCACCGGCCCCTGCGCCCCGCAGTCCGCCCCCCGCCCCGAGATCGCCGCCATCCTCGCCGCCCCGCTGCCGGAGACCCCCTCCTCCGACTCCGGCCGCGACGAGGACGCCCGCCCCTGTCTCTTATACACAT
>KL569468.1:14177-15596 GCA_000715685.1 Streptomyces lilacinus | reverse complement strand
CGCCACCCTGCGCTGGTCCTCCGACAAGGGCTGGGTCGAGCGCGGCACGGGCAACGGCCTCGGCGAGTCCCCCGAGACCGCCTCCCTGCCCACCCTCGCCCAGCTCACCAGCGCCGAGCAGCGCTGGGCCGACCGCGAGGAGGACATCACCACCGTCGGCGGCGACCCCTTCGAGGTCGGCCAGGTCTTCGCCCGCCGCTGGACCGAACGCATCACCGACTCCATCCACCTCCAGCACCTCTCCACCGAGTACCCCCGCATCCCGCACCGCATCGACGGCGAGCTCCTGCGCTACGCCGCGCGCTTCGGGCTCCTCGCCCACAAGGACGACCAGATCGACGAACGCGACCGCTACGCGATCCGCGCCGGCTTCTGGCGCGAGATCGACGCACGGACGGCTGCCGAGCACGCCCCGGCGGGGGACTGAGCCGTTGAGGGTGCCCCGGTCCGGCCCTTTCGCCGTTTCCTGGGGCTTCGCCCCCAGACCCCCGAAAACCGCCCCTGCGGCGAGTCGGCCGCACGCGGGCGCGTACCCTCATAGCTCGTGAGAACGGGCGCGGAACAGGCACAGCGAGCCGCAGGCGACACGGCGGTGTGCACCGTGCGCGGCCTGGTCAAGACCTACCCCGCCGCGCGCGGCCGGCGCGGCACCCCCGCCGCGCCCCCCGTGCGCGCCAGCGACGGCATCGACCTCGACGTCCGGCGCGGCGAGATCTTCGGCCTCCTCGGCCCCAACGGCGCCGGCAAGACCACCCTCGTCCGCCAGCTCACCGGCCTGCTCCGCCCCGACGAGGGCACCGTCGAGCTCCTCGGCCACGACCTCGTCCGCCACCCCGAGCGCGCCGCGCGCCTCGTCGGCTACCTCGGGCAGGAGTCCACGGCCCTGGACGAGCTGACCGTGGCGCTGGCCGCCGAGACCACCGGCCGGCTGCGCGGCCTGGACGCGCGCACGGCCCGCGCCGAGCGCGACGCCGTCCTCGACGAGCTCGGCCTCGGCCCGATCGCCGGCCGCCCGCTGAAGAAGCTCTCCGGCGGCCAGCGCCGCCTCGCCTGCTTCGCCGCCGCCCTGGTCGGCGAGCGGCCCCTGCTCGTCCTGGACGAGCCCACCACCGGCATGGACCCCGTCGCCCGCCGCGCCGTGTGGGCCGCCGTCGACCGGCGGCGCGCCGAGCGCGGCACCACGGTGCTGCTGGTCACCCACAACGTCATCGAGGCCGAGACCGTCCTGGACCGGGTGGCCGTCCTCGAGCACGGGCGCATCATCGCCTGCGACACCCCGGCCGGGCTCAAGGAGCTCGTCGGCGACGAGGTGCGCGTCGACCTCGTCTGGCGCGCCGAGCCCCCGCTCGACGTCCCCGAGGTCGCCGCGCTGCGCGACGCCGCCCAGGAGGCCGGCCGCCGCTGGTCGCTGCGGCTCCC
>KL569468.1:13053-13926 GCA_000715685.1 Streptomyces lilacinus | reverse complement strand
CTGTCTATGTGTATAAGAGACAGGACTTCACCCTCGCCACCCCCAGCCTGGAGGACGTCTACCTGACGCTGGGCGGCGGCCGTGCCCACGGCCTGGTGAAGGGGTGACCGCAAGTGAACAGGAGCTGTGCCGCGTGAGTGCCGTATCCGCAGAGGCGGTGTCCGGGAAGGTCCGGGACCGGGGCGGAGCCCTGCCGAGGCCCGGGGCCGGCGAGGCCGTGCCGCTCGCGCCCGCGGCCCGGCTGCTGCCCGCGCTGGCGGCGGTCTACCGCGCCCAGCTCTCGCGCGCCCGCGTCGCCCGGATCCCGCTGCTCTTCGTGGCGACCTTCCAGTCCGTCGGGATCATGATCCTGATGCGGGGCGTCGTCGACGGCGGCGACGAGGCCCGGGCCGTCGTGGCCGGCTCCAGCGTGCTGGTCGTGGCGTTCGTCGCGCTGAACCTCCTCGCCCAGTACTTCGGCCAGCTGCGCGCCAGCGGCGGCCTCGACCACTACGCGACCCTGCCCGTGCCGCCGGCGGCCGTCGTACTGGGGGCGGCCGGGGCGTACGCGTCCTTCACCGCGCCCGGCACCGCCGTGACCGCGGTCGTCGGCAGCGTCCTCTTCAAGCTGCCGATGGCCCACCTGTGGGTGCTCGTCGCGGTGATCCCGCTGTCCGGCGCGGCCCTCGCCGGCCTCGGCGCGGCCCTCGGCCTGCTCGCGCCGCGCCAGGAGCTGGCGACGCTCTGCGGCCAGCTCGGCATGTCGGCCGCGCTGCTGCTGGGCGTGCTGCCGGCCACCCACATGCCCGCGCCGATCGCGTACGCCCGCGAACTGCTGCCGTCCACGTACGGCGTGGAGGCGCTGGCCCGCAGCTTCGACGCCCGCCCCGACTG
>KL569468.1:11431-12817 GCA_000715685.1 Streptomyces lilacinus | reverse complement strand
GCCCGCCCCGACTGGCTGCTCGTCGCGGCCGACCTCGGGGTGTGCGCGGCCGTCGGCGTGGTCTCGCTGGCCGTGGCCACGTGGGCGTACCGCCGCGCCGCCGTGCGCTGACGCGCCGCAGTGACCCTCCTGCCGCCCGGCCCGCCGTCGCGGCCTGGCACGATGGCGGGGTGACCGCACCACTGACGCCGCCCGGCGACTCCTCCTCCCAGCCCGACCCGGGCCCCACCCCCGCAGCCCCCGGCGTGGGCGTCGCCGCGCGCGACCCGCGCGACGCGGAGGCGGCGCGCGCCGAGCTGCGGCAGGCCGCGATCGTCCTGGCGGCCGTGACGGTGGCGGGTGTCCTGCTGGGACTGCTGTGGGCGTGGCTGGCGCCCCGCGTGCCGCTGATCTCCGACGGCAAGGTCGTCTACCTCAAGAACACCGAGGGCGAGCAGGCCATCGGCGCGGACGGCTGGTTCGCGCTGCTGGCGCTGGCGTTCGGCGCGGTCAGCGGGGCGGTGGTCTTCCTCGTCCGGCGCGCCGGGGGCATCCCGATCGTCGTCGGGCTGGCCGTCGGCTCGCTGCTGGCGTCGCTGGTCGGCTGGCGCCTGGGCGTCTGGCTCGGCCCGACGGGCGACGTGGGGGCGCATGCGCGCGCCGTGGGCAAGGGCGTGGTGTTCGACGCGCCGCTGCGGCTGGCCGCGAAGGGGATGCTGCTGGCGTGGCCGCTGGCGGGGCTGGCCGTTCACCTGGGGCTGACGGCGCTGTTCGGGCCGCGCGATCCGGAGGAGCCGTTTCCCCGCCCCCACCCCTTCCCGTAACGAAGCGGAGGGGGCGGGGCCGGGCGGTGCCGCCCTACGCGGGCCTGCGGCCGTGGTTGGCGCGGCCCTTCTTCAGCCGCCAGCGGCGCTTGCGGGTGCGCTTCGACATCGATGTCCCTCCCCGAGCGGGCGCACACACGGCGGCCCGCCCCTACGGTCGTAGCGGAGGACACCCCGGCTGTAAACCCGCGCGTGGGGGTGGGTTCTTCCCCGATCCCGCCCCTTCCCACAACGGGGGGCGGAGCCCGGGAAACGGCAACCCCTACCGCACCGGGTGCCCCGCCTCCCGCAGTGCGTCCTTGACCTCGCCGATGCGCAGGTCGCCGAAGTGGAAGACCGACGCCGCCAGCACCGCGTCCGCGCCCGCTTCCACCGCGGGGGCGAAGTCGGCGAGTTTGCCGGCGCCGCCGCTGGCGATGACGGGGACCGTGACGTGGCGGCGGACGGCGGTGATCATTTCGGTGTCGTAGCCGTCCTTGGTGCCGTCGGCGTCCATGGAGTTGAGGAGGATCTCCCCGGCGCCCAGCTCCGCCGCGCGGTGGGCCCACTCGACGGCGTCGAGGCTCTGTCTCTTATACACATC
>KL569468.1:3412-11186 GCA_000715685.1 Streptomyces lilacinus | reverse complement strand
AGATGTGTATAAGAGACAGGACGAGCACCTGGCGGCCGAAGCGCTCCGCGATCTCGCGGATCAGCTCCGGCCGCTCGATGGCGGCGGTGTTGACGCCGACCTTGTCGGCACCGGCGCGCAGCAGCTTGTCGACGTCCTCGGCGGTGCGCACGCCGCCGCCGACGGTCAGCGGGATGAAGACCTGCTCGGCGGTGCGGCGCACGACGTCGTAGGTGGTCTCGCGGTTGCCGGAGGAGGCGGTGATGTCGAGGAAGGTCAGCTCGTCGGCGCCCTCCCGGCCGTAGAGCGCGGCCATCTCGACGGGGTCGCCCGCGTCGCGGAGGTTCTGGAAGTTGACGCCCTTGACGACCCGGCCGTTGTCCACGTCCAGGCAGGGGATGACTCGGACGGCGAGGGTCACGCCGATGCTCCTCTGAATGCTTCTACTTCTACTTCGACCAGGACGCGCGAGTCGACGAATCCGGAGACCACGACCAGCGTCGCGGCCGGCCGGATGCCGTCGAAGAGTTCCTTGTGGGCGCGGCCGACGGCGTCCACATCGCGCAGGTGGGTGAGGTACATCCGGGTGCGGACGACGGCCTCGGCGCCGAGGCCGAAGTCCTTGAGCGCGTCGAGCGCGTTGCGGAAGGCGACGAGCGTCTGCTCGTACGGATCGCCCTCGCCGTGGAGGACGCCGTTCACCAGCGGCATCGTCCCGGCGACGTGCACCCGGTCCCCGGCCGCCACGGCACGTGCGAAGCCGATCGACTCCTCCCAGGAGCTGTCTGTCTGCACTCGCCGCGGGGCCGGGGTTTCGTTCATGCGGACACTGCCTCCAGGGCCTCTTCCAAGGTGAACGCCTTGGCGTAGAGGGCCTTGCCGACGATGGCGCCTTCGACACCCTCCGGTACCAGGGTGGCGATCGCACGCAGGTCGTCAAGGGAGGAGACGCCGCCGGAGGCGACGACCGGCTTGTCGGTGGCGGCGCAGACGTTCTTCAGCAGCTCCAGGTTGGGGCCCTGCAGGGTGCCGTCCTTGGCGATGTCGGTGACGACGTAGCGGGCGCAGCCCTCGGAGTCGAGGCGGGCGAGGGTCTCGTAGAGGTCGCCGCCGTCGCGGGTCCAGCCGCGGCCGCGCAGGGTGGTGCCGCGGACGTCGAGGCCGACGGCGATGCGGTCGCCGTGCTCGGCGATGACCTTGGCGACCCACTCGGGGCTCTCCAGGGCGGCGGTGCCGAGGTTGACGCGGGTGCAGCCGGTGGCGAGGGCGGCGGCGAGCGAGGCGTCGTCGCGGATGCCGCCGGACAGCTCGACCTTGATGTCCATGGCGCGGACGACCTCGGCGACCTGGGCGCGGTTGTCGCCGGTGCCGAAGGCGGCGTCGAGGTCGACCAGGTGCAGCCACTCGGCGCCGGCGCGCTGCCATGCCTGCGCGGCGGCGAGCGGGTCGCCGTAGGAGGTCTCGGAGCCGGACTCGCCGTGGACCAGGCGCACGGCCTGGCCGTCGCGGACGTCGACGGCGGGAAGGAGTTCAAGCTTCGGCATCAGAGCGTCTCGATCCAGTTGGTCAGCAGCTGGGCGCCGGCGTCGCCGGACTTCTCGGGGTGGAACTGGGTGGCCCACAGGGGACCGTTCTCCACGGCGGCGACGAACGGCTCGCCGTGGGTGGCCCAGGTGACCTTGGGGGCGCGGATGTTGGGGTTGGTGACCTCGAGGGTCCACTCGCGCACGGCGTAGGAGTGCACGAAGTAGTAGCGGGTGTCCGCGTCGAGGCCGGCGAAGAGCTGGGAGCCCTCGGCGGGGGTGACGGTGTTCCAGCCCATGTGCGGGACGACGGGGGCCTTGAGGGGCTCGACGGTCCCGGGCCACTCGTCGAGGCCCTCGGTCTCGACGCCGTGCTCGATGCCGCGCTCGAAGAGGATCTGCATGCCGACGCAGATGCCCATGACGGGCCGGCCGCCGGACAGCCGGCGGCCGACGACCCACTCGCCGCGCGCCGCGCGCAGCCCGCGCATGCAGGCCTCGAACGCGCCGACGCCGGGGACGAGCAGGCCGTCGGCGGCCATGGCCGTGTCGAAGTCGCGGGTGATCTCCACGTCGGCGCCGACGTGGGCGAGGGCGCGCTCGGCGGAGCGGACGTTGCCGAAGCCGTAGTCGAAGACGACGACCTTCTTCTTCTTCGGGGACGCGCTCACGACCACAGCCCCTCGACGCGCAGCAGGCCGGCGGTCAGGCACATGGCGGCGCCGATGCCGAGCAGGACGATGACGCCCTTGGGCATGCCCTGCTTGACGAAGGAGACGATGCCGCCGACGAGGAACAGGCCGACCAGGATGAGAGCAGTCGATGTGCCGTTCACGGTTACAGCGCACCCTTCGTGGACGGGATGATGCCTGCCGCCCGCGTGTCGCGCTCGCACGCGTAGCGCAGGGCGCGGGCCAGGGCCTTGAACTGGCACTCCACGATGTGGTGGGCGTTGCGCCCGTACGGGACGTGGACGTGCAGGGCGATCTGGGCCTGCGCGACGAAGGACTCGAGGATGTGCCGGGTCATCGTCGTGTCGTACGTGCCGATCATCGGCGCCATGTTCTCGGGCTCGGTGTGCACGAGGTACGGGCGGCCGGAGAGGTCGACGGTGACCTGGGCGAGGGCCTCGTCCAGGGGCACGGTGCAGTTGCCGAAGCGGTAGATGCCCACCTTGTCGCCGAGGGCCTGGCGGAAGGCGGCGCCCAGCGCGAGGGCGGTGTCCTCGATGGTGTGGTGGGTGTCGATGTGCAGGTCGCCGTCGGTCTTGACGGTGAGGTCGAAGAGGCCGTGGCGGCCGAGCTGGTCGAGCATGTGGTCGTAGAAGCCGACCCCGGTCGACACGTCGACCTGTCCGGTGCCGTCGAGGTCTATCTCGACCAGGACGGACGTCTCTTTCGTGGTGCGTTCGACGCGGCCCACTCGAGTCATTGGTTGTTCTCCTTGCGGATGGCGCGTACGGCGTCCAGGAACGCGTCGTTCTCCTCGGGCGTCCCGGCGGTGACCCGGAGCCACCCCGGTACGCCGTTGTCCCGTACCAGGACACCGTGGTCGAGCAGGGCCCGCCACGCGGTGTGGCTGTCGTCGAAGCGGCCGAACTGGACGAAGTTGGCGTCGGAGTCCGTCACCTCGCAGCCGATCGCGCGCAGCTCGGTGACGATGCGGTCGCGCTCGGCCTTGAGCTGTTCGACGTAGCCGAGCAGGGTGTCGGTGTGCTCCAGGGCGGCGAGCGCCGTGGCCTGGGTGACGGCCGAGAGGTGGTACGGCAGGCGGACGAGCTGGACGGCGTCGACGACGGCGGGGTCGGCGGCGAGGTAGCCCAGGCGCAGTCCGGCGGCGCCGAAGGCCTTGGACATGGTGCGGGAGACCACCAGGTTCGGCCGGCCCTCGATGAGGGGCACCAGCGAGGGGTGGTGGCTGAACTCGCCGTACGCCTCGTCCACCACCACGAGCGACGGCTTGGCCGCCTGCGCGGCCTCGTACAGCCGCAGCACGGTCGCGCGGTCGACGGCCGTGCCCGTGGGGTTGTTGGGCGAGCAGACGAAGACCACGTCGGGCCGGTGCTCGGCGATGGTGCGCGTCGCGGCCTCGACGTCGATGGTGAAGTCCTCGCGGCGCGGGCCGGAGAGCCAGCCGGTGCCGGTGCCGCGCGAGATGAGGGCGTGCATCGAGTACGACGGCTCGAAGCCGAGGGCCGTGCGGCCGGGGCCGCCGAAGGCCTGCAGCAGCTGCTGGATGACCTCGTTGGAGCCGTTGGCCGCCCAGACGTTCGCGCGCGTGACCTCGTGGCCGGCGGTGCGGGTGAGGTAGGCGGCGAGCTCGGTGCGGAGCTCGACCGCGTCCCGGTCGGGGTAGCGGTTGAGGTGCCGGGCGGCCTCGGCGACGCGCTCGGCGATGCGGGCGACGAGGGGCTCGGGCAGGGGGTAGGGGTTCTCGTTGGTGTTCAGGCGTACGGGCACGTCGAGCTGGGGGGCGCCGTACGGGGACTTGCCGCGCAGTTCGTCCCTGATCGGGAGGTCGTCGATGCCGGTCACTTGCTGTCCGGAACCTTCCAGTCGAACCGTGCCTTCACCGCCGCGCCGTGCGCGGGCAGGTCCTCCGCCTCGGCGAGCGTGACGACGTGCCCCGCGACCTCGGCCAGCGCCTCGCGGGTGTAGTCCACGACGTGGATGCCGCGCAGGAAGGACTGCACCGAGAGCCCGGAGCTGTCTCTTATACACATCTCGATGTGTATAAGAGACAGATTGGAGCCGGCGGCGTAGTCGCCGAGGGAGACCGGGGACCAGGCGCCGACGAAGATCGCGCCGGCGTTGCGCACCCGGGCGGCGACGGCGGCCGCGTCGGCGGTCTGGATCTCGAGGTGCTCGGCGGCGTAGGCGTTGACGACCTCGAGGCCCTGCTCGAGGCCGTCGACGAGCACGATGCCGGACTGGCGGCCGCCGAGGGCGGGGACGATCCGGTCCTCGATGTGCTTCGTGGCGGCGACCTGGGTCTCGAGCTCCTTCTCGACCGCGGTCGCGAGGTCCTCGGAGTCGGTGACGAGCACCGAGGCGGCCAGCGGGTCGTGCTCGGCCTGGCTGATCAGGTCGGCGGCGACGTGCGCCGGGTCGGCGGTGTCGTCGGCGAGGATGGCGATCTCGGTCGGGCCGGCCTCGGCGTCGATGCCGATGCGGCCCTTGAGCAGCCGCTTGGCGGCGGCGACCCAGATGTTGCCGGGGCCGGTGACCATGGTGGCCGGGCGGCACTCGTCGGTGCCGTAGGCGAACATGGCGACGGCCTGGGCGCCGCCGGCCGCGTACACCTCGTCGACGCCCAGCAGCGCGCAGGCGGCCAGGATCGTGGGGTGCGGAAGACCGCCGAACTCCTTCTGCGGGGGCGAGGAGACGGCCATGGAGCCGACACCGGCCTCCTGGGCGGGGACGACGTTCATCACGACGGACGAGGGGTAGACCGAGCGCCCGCCCGGCACGTACAGCCCGACGCGGTCGACGGGCACCCAGCGCTCGGTGACCGTGCCGCCGGGCACGACCTGGACGGTCTTGTCGGCGCGGCGCTGCTCGCGGTGGACGAGGCGGGCGCGCCGGATGGACTCCTCGAGCGCGGCCCGGACGGCCGGGTCGAGCTCCTCCAGGGCACGGGTGATCGCCTCGGCGGGGACCCGCACGCGCTCGATCCGGACGCCGTCGAAGCGCTCCGCGTACTCGATCAGGGCCGCTGTGCCGCGATGATGCACGTCGTCGCAGATGGGCCGCACCTTCTCCAGGGCGGCCGCGACGTCGAGCTCGGCACGGGGCAGCAGATCGCGGTCGATGCCCTCGGCAGGGAAGGCGTCACCGCGCAGATCGATTCGGGAGATCACGCGGTCAATTGTCTCAGACCCGCCCCGTCGCACGGCTCCCCGTACCACCCACTGATACACCGCCAAAGAGTTGATCTTTTCCTGACCGTGGACGGACAATCGCCTCTCACCGCCGGTGTTCAACCGGTCACCCGGCGGGCATGGGCCCCGTGCGTGGCCGCACGGGGTCGTACGGGGCCGGGGGCACCCCCGGCGGCGGCCGGGGAGGGAGGGGAGAGCCGTGACCGAGCCGGACGACGGCGGGCCGCCCGCCGGCCTCGACCTCACCGTCACCGAACGGGACATGTGGGAGGCGTTCCGCACCGGCACCACCCTCGACCGGCGCAGCTCCCAGCCCGGCCGCAACGACCCGTCCGGGCCCGACACCTGGGGCGCCGACCGCAGCGTGCGCGCCCGGGTGGTGGCCCTGCTGCTGCTCAGCGGCCCGCCGCCGCGGCCCGGCCGGGTCGCCGCGCTCAAGCTCAACGGCATCCGGATCACCGGCACCCTCGACCTGTCCGGCGGCACCGTCACGCCCTACGTGGAGCTGCACAACTGCCGCTTCGAGCAGCAGTTGCTGCTGCCCGAGAGCACCTTCTCCACACTGCGCCTGGTCGGCTGCGCCATCCCCCGGGTGGAGGCGGCCCGCATCCGCACCGACGGCGACCTGCACCTGCCGCGCTGCGTCGTCCCGCACGGCATCCGGCTGACCGACGCCCACATCGGCACCGACCTGCTGCTCAACCAGCTCGTGGTGCGGCGCGACCGGCGGGGGCTGTCCATCGCCGCCGACGGGATGACGGTCGGCCAGGACCTGCAGGCCGAGATGATGCGCTCCCACGGCGAGCTGAGCATGCGCGGCGCGACCATAGGCGCCTCGCTCAGCCTGCGCGGCTCCACCCTCAACAACCCGTACGGGCGACGCGCGCTCAATGCCCCGCAGCTGACGGTCGAGCGCACCCTCTACCTCACCTCCGCCGGCCTCGGCTACTCCCGCTACGCCGGCGGCGCCACGCCCCCGTACGGCATCGCCACCCAGTCCCCCGACCAGGGCCCCCCGGCGCGGCGCTTCGAGTGCCTGGGCGGGGCCCGGCTGGACGACGGGCGGTTCGGCGACGCCGTGGACCTCAGCGAGGCGCGGTTCGTGATGGAGGCCGACCAGGAGCTGTCGCTGCGCCGGGTCCAGACGCCCGAGCTGCGCTTCCTCGGCGAGCGGCAGCAGCGCGGCCGGGTGGTGCTGTCCGGGGCGCGGGTGGTCAACCTCGTCGACCGCTACGACAGCTGGCCGGGCCCCGGCGGGCTGGCGATGGCCGGCTTCACCTACGAGAACCTCATACCCCTGGGCCACTTCCCGCTTCCCCGCCGCCTGGACTGGGTGGCCGCGGCCACCCCCGAGCTGTCTCTTATACCGGCGCCCTGCGGACCAGCGGCGAGGACGCCGAGGCACGGCAGGTGCTGCTCGCCAAGCAGCGCCGCAGACGCGAGACGCTGCCGCTGGCCGGCAAGGCGTGGGGCTACCTGCAGGACTGGACGGTGGCCTACGGCTACCGGCCGGGCCGGGCGGCGGTGTGGATGGCGGTGTTATGGGCGCTGGGGGCGGTCTACTTCTCCTACCGGCCGGTGCCGCCGCTGAAGGAGGGCGAGGGCCCGGTGTGGAACCCCGAGCTGTACACCCTGGACCTGCTGCTGCCCGTCATCGACCTCGGGCAGGGCACCGCCTGGCGACCCGAGGGCGGCACCCAGTGGGTGGTGGCGGCGCTCACCCTCCTCGGCTGGATCCTCGCCACGACGGTCGCGGCGGGCGCGTCGCGGCTGCTGCGCCGGCAGTGAAATCCCCGGCTCGGCCGCCGGCGCGGCCATTAGGCTTACCGCCCGTGACCACCGCGCGCCTTCCCCTCTTTCCGCTGAACTCGGTGCTGTTCCCGGGCCTCGTCATCCCGCTGAACGTCTTCGAGGAGCGGTACCGCGCGCTGATGCGCGACCTGTCGGCACTGCCGGAGGACGCGCCGCGCCGCTTCGGGGTGGTCGCGATCCGCGACGGCCACGAGGTGGCGCCCAGCGCGCCGGGCCTGCCGGAGGAGGCCCGCCCCGAGCCCGGCCCCGCCACCGGCTTCGGGCCCGACCCGATGCGCGCCTTCCACGCCGTGGGCTGCGTCGCCGACGCCGCCACGATCCGCGAGCGCGCAGGCGGCACGTTCGAGGTGCTGGCCACCGGCACCACGCGCTTCCGGCTGCTGTCCGTCGACACGTCCGGCCCGTACCTGGTCGGCGAGGTCGAGCACCTCGAGGAGCGGCAGGGCGACGGCGCGGGCGCGCTCGCCTCGGGGGTCGTACGGGCGTTCCGCGCCTACCAGAAGCGGCTGGCCGGCGCGAACGAGGCGTCGCTCGCGCGTCGGGCCGAGCTGCCCGGGGAGCCGCGGGTGCTGTCGTACCT
>KL569468.1:2557-3150 GCA_000715685.1 Streptomyces lilacinus | reverse complement strand
ATGTGTATAAGAGACAGCCGTCGAGCTCACGCGGCGGCCGACCAGCCCGAACTGAGGGACGCTCTTCGTGAAGAACGGGAAGAAGTCGAAGAAGCCGCAGGCCGCCGCCGGCTCGACGCCCGCGATCGTCGCGCTCGAGAAGGCCGGGACGGCCTTCTCGGTGCACGCCTACGACCACGACCCGGCCGTCGCCTCCTACGGCGAGGAGGCCGCGCGGGCGCTGGGCGTGGACCCGCGGCAGGTCTTCAAGACCCTGGTCGCCGAGGTCGACGGCGCCCTGACCGTCGCCGTCGTGCCGGTCGCCGGCTCCCTCGACCTCAAGGCCCTGGCGGCGGCCGTCGGCGGCAAACGCGCCGCCATGGCCGACCCGGCCGCGGCGGAACGCACGACGGGCTACGTCCGGGGCGGCATCTCCCCCCTCGGCCAGCGCCGCCGCCTGCCGACGGCGCTGGACGCGTCGGCGCGCTCCCACGCGACGATCTGCGTCTCCGCCGGGCGGCGGGGGCTGGAGGTCGAACTGTCGCCGGACGATCTGGCGCTGCTGACGGGGGCGGTGGTCGCACCGATCGCGCGCGGCTAGGGTCACCATTTCG
>KL569468.1:678-2230 GCA_000715685.1 Streptomyces lilacinus | reverse complement strand
GGGAAGGGGCGGGATCGGGGAAAGCCCCGCAGGGCCACCGAGCCGGCAGTTGCTCAGTCCCGGATCAGCAAGACCACGGCCCCCGCCACACACGCCAACGCAATCGCCCCCACTCCCACAGCCAACCGCGGCACCCGCAACCCCGGCACGAACCGGTCCACCCCATACGCGCCCGCCCCGGTCAGCGCCAGCGCCGCCGCACTCACCGCCACCAACAGGGTGAATTCCACTCCCTTGGGCCCCAGGAAGCCCCCTTCCCACGTCACCCCGAGCGCGTTGATCATCGTTCCCAGCACCGCCGCCGCGGCCAGCGGCGTCAGGAAGCCGAGGAAGAGCCCGAGACCGCCCAGCGTCTCGCTGAGCCCCGCGACGACCGCCATCGTCTTCGGCGCCGGGTAGCCGAAGAGCTCGAAGCCCTTCGCCGTCCCGTCGAGCCCCGGCCCGTCGAACCAGCCGAACAGCTTCTGCGTCCCGTGCGCCATCATGATGATGCCGAGCATCAGGCGCAGCAGCAGAAGCCCCAGTGAGCACCCGGTCGGCAACGGCCCGTACCCGTACGCACCGTCGTTTCGTCTGCTCCGGAAAGCCATGGCGGGCACCTTCTTCCGTGTCGCCCTCCCAGTGTCGCCCCGCGTCTCCAGGGCCCGCCACGTGTGCCGGAAGCCTGCCGGAACCGCTGTTCCTCCCTTAGCGTGGTGCGGCACGAGCGGGCGCCGGTGCCGACGGGGGGTCGGGCATGGACGAGCACAGAGCGAACGAACCGACGGTCACCAACCACATCAGCGGTGGCGTCTTTCTCCACACCGTGATCCAGGGCCGGGACATCACCGTCCACCTCCCTCCTCAGATCACCCCCGCCCTCTCCGGCCTGCCGGCCCCCGCCACCACCTTCACCGGCCGCGACGACGACATCGCTCTCCTTCTGGAGGCCCTCGCCCCGGGCGGCCCCGGCCCCGGCCCCGGGCCCGCTCCCCGCCGCCCCGCCCTCGTCTCCGCACTCGCCGGCCTCGCCGGCATCGGCAAGACCGAGCTCGCCCTGCAGGTCGCCGACCGCGCCCGCCGGGAGCCCGGCTGGTTCCCCGGCGGCGTGCTGTTCGTCGACCTGTTCGGCTACGACGCCGAGCGCCGCGTACCGCCCGAGCAGGCCCTCGACGGGCTCCTGCGCGCCCTCGGCCTGCCCGCCGAGCACATACCGCCCGAGCTCCAGGACCGCGCCCGGCTGTACCGCTCCGTACTGGCCGCCTACGCCGAGCAGGACCGGCGCGTCCTCGTCGTGATCGACAACGCCTCCGCCGCCGACCAGGTGCGCCCCCTCCTGCCGTCCGACGGCGCGACCGCCGCCCTCGTCACCTCCCGCGACATCCTCGACGTGGACGCCCGCCTGCACGACCTCGACGTCCTCGCCCCGGCGGCCTCGGTGGAGCTCCTCCGCCTGGTCCTGCTCCACCGCCGCGGCGACGAGGACACCCGCGTGTGGGACGACCCGGCCGCCGCCGGGCGCGTCGCCGAGCTGTGCGGGCACCTCCCGCTGGCCCTGCAGATCAGCGCCGCC
>KL569468.1:0-386 GCA_000715685.1 Streptomyces lilacinus | reverse complement strand
GCTGGTCACGGCCCTGAGCGAGGCCCACCGTCGGCTGGACGGGCTCAGCCGCTCGGACCGGGCGGTACGGGCCGCGTTCGACCTGTCGTACCAGCGGCTGACCGGTCCCCTGGCCCGCCTCTTCCGGCTGTTGCCCCTCAACCCCGGCCCCGACCTGTCCACCGAGTCCGCCGCCCGCCTCGCCGGGGCCGACGACGCGGAGACCGCCGACGACGCGGAGACCGCCGGGCTGCTCCAGGACCTCGCCCGGGCCCACCTCGTCGAGCCCGGCCACGCGTGGAACCGCTGGCGGCTGCACGACCTGGTCCGCCTGTACGCCGACGAGCACGGCCGCCGCAGCGCCGAGGCCGACGGGCGCGCCGAGGCCCTGGACCTGTCTCTTATAC
>KL569467.1:27642-28861 GCA_000715685.1 Streptomyces lilacinus | reverse complement strand
GGAGGCGAGCAGGTCCGAGCGGTCCTCCTCCGCGGACCACACCGGGCCCACCGTGTGGATGACCCATCGGGCGGGCAGGCGGCCGGCGGGGGTGGCGACGGCGCGGCCGGTGGGGAGGCCCTTGCCGTAGTGGGAGGCGCGGAGGGCGCGGCAGGCGTTGAGGATGTCGGGGCCGCCGGCGCGGTGGATGGCTCCGTCGACGCCACCGCCGCCGAGGAGGGACGAGTTCGCCGCGTTCACGATGGCGTCGACGTGCTGCTGGGTGATGTCGCCCTTGACGAAGGTGATGGAGGTCGTGGAGGTCATGGCTCCATGATCGTCCAGCTCCGGGCGCGCCGCGCGTGATTTACCGGTGGGCAACGGTCGCGGGCGGATAGCGCGTCCTCCCGGTGCAGGGGGCGAGGGGAGCACACGATGGACGGCATGCCCGAGCGGGCTGCGCGGCGGCGGGCCGCGCGGGTGGCGGTCGCGGCGGCGGCAGCAGGGGTGGGGGTTCCGTTGCTGGCGACGGGGCTGAGGAGCGTCGGGCTGGTGGGCATCGGCGTCGCCGGGGCCGCCGCGTGTGCGGCGGGGGTGTGGTGGGCGCTGACGCGCCGGGGTCCGGCGCGGTGGTGTGCCGCGGCGCTCGCCGCGGCGGCGCCGGTCGGGGTGGTCGCGTCGTACGCGGCCGCGGGGCTGCTGTGGCTCGTCCTGCTCTCCGTCGGGCTGTGGGTCCTGGCCGCCTCGGCGGGGCGGGCCGCGCTCGGGGCTCCGGCCCCGGCGCCGTCCTTCTCCCGCGCTCCCGCCCCCGCGCGGCCCTTTCTCATCATGAACCCGCGGTCCGGTGGCGGGAAGGTGGAGCGGTTCCGGCTGGCGGAGAAGGCCGCGGCGCTGGGTGCGGAGGTCGTGCTGCTCGATCCCGACCGGCCGGCCGATCTGCTCGGGGTGGCCGGCGGTGACGGGACCCAGGCGCTGGTCGCCGGCGTCGCGGCGGAGCACGGGATTCCGTTCCTGGTCGTCCCGGCCGGGACCCGCAACCACTTCGCCCTGGATCTCGGACTCGACCGGGAGGATCCGTCGCGGGCCCTGGCCGCGCTGACGGACGGGGTGGAGGTGCGGGTGGACCTCGGGCGCGTCGGGGGGCGCGTCTTCGTCAACAACGCGTCGTTCGGCGCGTACGCCGCCGTCGTACAGAACCCCGCCTACCGCGACGACAAGGTCCGTACCTGTCTCTTATACA
>KL569467.1:21663-27355 GCA_000715685.1 Streptomyces lilacinus | reverse complement strand
GGTCCGTACCGTCCTGCGGCTGCTGCCGGACGTACTGACGCGCCATCATGGGCCGCGCCTCAGCGTGCGCGTCACGGGGGACGACCGCATCGACCTCGACGCGCCCCAGGCCGTCCTGGTCAGCAACAACCCGTACCGCGTGGGCGACCGTGCCGGCCTCGGCCGTCGGGAGCGGCTGGACGGCGGTGTCCTGGGCGTGCTCGGCGTCACGGTCGACAGCGCGGCGCAGGCGGCCGCGATGCTGCGCGGGCGGCGTGCGCCGGGTCTGACCGTCCTGACCGCGCGCGAGGTCGTCGTGGCCGCGGACGAGCCGGTGGTCGAGGTCGGCGTCGACGGGGAGGCGCTGACGCTGCCGGCGCCGGTGCGGTGTGCCATCGAGCCCGGCGCGCTGCGCGTCCGCGTCCCGCGCGACCGGCCGGGCGTGCCCCGCTTCGCCCCGCGCCTCGACTGGCGACGACTGTACGAACTGGCGCGCTGACGAGCCCGCCCTGCCGCCCGCCTCACCAGCCCCATGGCTCTCTGTTGCAACATGCTGCCATCACAGGGCAACATACTGCGACGAAAGGTGGCTGAGCCGTGGCCCAGCGCGAGACGACTGACGGCCCGACGGACCGTCGACACCAGTGATGGTCGTGCGATGGCGACTCGGCGCCGGTGGCCGACGCGAGGGAGGCCTCCGGGAGAGGTGCGAGGAGCGCGTACGGGCCCTGGACCTGCCGAAACACGGCACACTGACGGTTCATGAGCTGTGCGACCACATCAGCCGGCTGCAGGGCCGGCCGATCCATCTCATGGCCATGGAGCTCCCGTTGGGCAGTCCCGACGGGCTGTGGGTGTCCGCGGACGGCCGGGACTACGTGATGTTCGAGCGCCGGCTGGCCCCCGTCCACCAGCACCAGGTGATCCTCCACGAGCTGGGCCACGTGATCTGCGACCACGAGGCGGCCCCGGTGATGACGCCGGAGTCCTCCCGGCTCGTGCTGCCCTCCCTGGACCCCGACATGGTGCGCAGAATGCTCGGCCGCGAACACGAACAGACCGAAGTGGAAGTCGAGGCGGAGCTGGTGGGTTCGCTCATCGGGCGTCAGATCAGCACCTGGACCGAGCGGCGCGCCTGGCCCGTGCCCCCGGAGGCGCGGGAGATCGCCGCCCGACTGGCCGCCCTGGAATCCCCGTCCCTCCGAGGGAGAAATGAATAGCGTCCTCTATCCCGTCTGCGCCGTGGTCGCCCTGCTCGCGCTGCTGTACAAGCTGCGGGTCCTGCCCACGGACAGATCGGCGACCCAGCTCGCCCTGACCGGGAACTTCCTCCTGCTCTTCGTCACCTACACGGTCTCCACGCCCGCCGTGTGGGTGGCGACGAGCAAGGCGGCGGGCATCGTCAACTTCTCCGGACTGCTCACGCAGAGCTGCGTGGTGCTCATGTCCGCCTGCCAGCAGCTCGTCCTGCTGCACCTCACCCACGAGCGCGCCGTCGCCTGGCGCAAGGCGGTCCCGCGCCTCATAGGCCTGGCCCTCGCCCTCGGCACGATGGTGGCGCTGTTCTCCGCGGCCACCATCCAGCGGGAGGCGCCCAACGACTTCGCGCTGTCGAAGGCGCAGTACTACCCCGCCTACATCACCGTCTATCTGCTCGCCTACACCGCGAACCAGATCGACGTCGGCATCCTCGGCTGGCGCTACGCCAAGATCGCCTCCGCCCCCTGGCTGCGCCGAGGGCTGCTGCTGATCGCGCTCACCCTGCCCTTCGCCCTGGTGTACAGCGGCTGCCGGGCCGCGGACGTCGTCGCCGGCCAGTTCGGCACCAACGGGCGCGCCTGGGAGCCGGTCGCCCAGGTCGCCGTGACCATCGCGACCATCACCAAGATCGTCGGCTGGACGCTGCCCGACTGGGGGCGTCACCTCACCACGCTGTGGGAAGGGGTCCGGGACCGGCTCGTCCTGCGCGAGCTGGCACGCTTCCACCGCCGGGTCACCGCTCTGGTGCCCGAGCCGGTGATCCCGCTGGACCCGCACGCGGACCTGCGTACGCGGCTGTACCGCACGGTCGTCGAGATCCGCGACGCCCAGTGGGCCCTGCGCACCTGGATGGACCCGGCCGTCGCCGATGCCGCGCGCCGGCGCGCCGAGGCCGCCGGGCTGGCGGCCGACGACGTCGCCGCCGCGGTCGAGGCGGCGCAGCTCCGAGCGGCGATCGAGGCGAAGGCCGCGGATCTGCGGCCGGCCGCGCACACCACGACGCCGCGCGTCGCCGAGCCCGAGGACCTGGTGGCCGAGCTGGCCTTCCAGCGGAAGCTGGCCCGCGCCTTCGCCGGCTCCCCCGTCGTCACGGCCGCGCTCGCCGACGCCGCGGGCGACGGCGGCCGCACCACCACCCCTCTCCGGACGGAGGAAAACGCATGAGCCCGACCACCACCGTTCTGCCCTCGCCGTTCGACGCGGCGTTCTTCGCCGACCCGTACGCGGTGTACGCCCGGCTGCGCGCCGAGGGCCCGGTCCACCATGTCGCGACGCCGGACGGCTCCCCCGTGTGGCTGGTGCTGCGCGAGGCCGACGTCCGCGCGGGACTGACCGACGCCCGGCTGTCGGTGAACAAGGCCCGCGCCCGCAACGGCTACAAGGGCTTCTCGCTGCCGCCCGCCCTGGACGCCAACCTCCTGAACATCGACCCGGCCGACCACCTGCGCCTGCGCCGCCTGGTCTCCAAGGCCTTCACCCCGCGCCGCGTGGAGGACCTGCGGGAGCGGGTGCGGACGGCGGCTGAGCGGTGCGCCGACGCCCTGGCCGCGCGGGCCGGCGAGGCGACGGACCTGGTCGAGCACTTCGCCAACCCCCTCCCCCTCGCCGTCATCGGTGACCTGCTCGACGTGCCCGAGGACAGCCGGCGCACGTTCTCGGGGTGGGTCGGCGCGATGTTCGACCCCGTGTACCCGGGGCAGGTGGCGGAGTGCGTGGACCACATCCACCGCTTCCTGCTCGAGCTGATAGCGGCCCGGCGCGCGGCCCCCGGCGAGGACCTGCTGTCGGCGATGATCGCGGCCCGCGACGAGGGCGACGACCGGCTGAGCGAGGACGAGCTGGTCTCGCTCGCCTTCCTCATCCTCTTCGCCGGCAGCGAGAACACCCAGCACGTCGTCACCAACGGCCTGCTGACACTGATGCGCCACCCCGACCAGCTCGAGGCGGTCCGCGCCGATCCCGGGCTCCTCGACGCCGCGGTGGAGGAGATCCTGCGCCACGCCCAGCCCAACCAATGGGCCATCCGCCGCTTCCCGACCGAGGACGTCAAGATCGGCGGCGTCCGGATCCCGGCCGGCGACACGGTCATGCTCGGCATCGCCTCGGCCAACCGCGATCCCGCCCGCTACCCCGAACCGGACGCGTTCGACATCCGCCGCGAGGACAAGCAGCACCTCTCGCTGGGCCACGGCCTGCACTACTGCCTCGGCGCAGCGCTCGCCCGTCTGGAGACGCGGATCGCCCTCGCCACCCTCCTCCAGCGCTTTCCCCGCGTCGAACTCGCCGTGCCGCCCGGGGAACTGCGGTGGCGATCCTCCTTCCGCTCCCACGCCCTGAAGGAGCTGCCGATCAGGGTCTGAACCATCCCGGCGACAAGGCCTCGGTCGGCGGATCAGCGCAGGCTCCGCCGGTCCTTGAAGCGATCGAGGGCGTCCTGGAGATCGACGAGGGGCTCGGGGTAGTCGTAGCGGGCGCGCTCCCGCGCGGGCAGGCGCCACGGTTCGTGCACGGCGGCTCCCTCGAGCCCCTCGAGTTCGGGCAGCCAGCGACGGACGTAGGTGCCGTCGGGATCGTGGCGCCGGCCCTGGGCGACGGGATTGAGGACCCGGTTGGGGCGGGTGTCGGTGCCGGTTCCGGCGACCCACTGCCAGTTGAGCTGGTTGTTCGCGATGTCGCCGTCGGCCAGCCAGTCCAGGAAGTACCGGGCGCCCACCCGCCAGTCGACGTACAGCGTCTTGGTGAGGAAGCAGGCGGTCAGCAGCCGCCCCCGGTTGTGCATCCACCCCTCGTGGCGCAGCTGGCGCATGGCCGCGTCGATCACGGGGTAGCCGGTCCGGCCCTCCTTCCAGGCCCGGATCTCCTCCGCGGCACCGTCCTCCGTACGCCATGGGTCGTGCCGGGTCCGGTAGTCGGCCGTGGCCGCGTCGGGGCGGGCGGCGAGGACCTGCTGGTGGAAGTCGCGCCAGCACAGCTGCCGGACGAACGCCTCGGCGCCGGGTCCGCCCGCCGCGCGGGCGCGGTGCACGAGCTCCACGGGCGAGAGCGTGCCGAAGTGGAGGTGCGGGGAGAGCCGTGAGGTGGCGTCGCCGGCCAGGTCGTCCTGGCGGTCCGCGTACGCCGCGAGGCCGGCGCGCCGCCAGGCGGCCCAGCGGGCGCGCCCCGCCCGCTCCCCGCCGGCCGCGAGGCCCGGCGACGTCCCGGTGACGTCCGCGCGGGAGGGAAGGCCTTCCGAACGGATGCCCGCCGGCACCCGGACCGTGCGCGGCGCGGCGAGGACGTCGCGCGGTCTCTCCCGGGTCCAGCGCCGGAGGTAGGGGGTGAACACCGCGTAGTGGTCCGAGCGGGTCGGTGTCACCGCGCCGGGTACGAGCACGGTGGTGACCGCGTCGTGCACGTGGAGGCGCGGCCCCCGGGGCTCGAGGGCCCGCCGCAGGCGCTCCTCCCTGCGCCGGGCGTACGCGCTGGCGCCGGCGGCCAGGTGGACGGCGCCGGCACCCGCCTCGGCCGCCACCTCGCACACCCGCTCGACGACGTCCCCCGATCGCACCACCAGTCGGCCGCCCCGCTCCCGCAGGCCCGCGTCCAGGTCGGTCAGGCAGTCGGCGAGGAACGCCGACCGGTTGGGGGCGGCGAAGCCCAGCGCGGCGATCGCGTCGTCCCGGACGAACAGCGGCACCACGGCGGTCGAGGACCTCACGGCGGCACGCAGCGGCGGATGGTCGTGCAGGCGCAGGTCGGAGGTGAACAGGACGACCGCGACCGTCATGCGCGCCCCTTCCCCGCGCCGCCGCGGCAGGGGTCCCCGCCCTCGGGGTTGATGTCCCGGGCGCGGTCGCCCATCTGGCCCCAGAAGCGGCGCATGCCGGCGACCGGGACCTTGCGCTGCCAGGGTGCCTCGCGGCGGAAGCGCAGGAAGAGCCAGGAGCGGGGGCGCCAGGTGCGCAGCAGGTCGCTCTGGTGGAGGCAGAAGACCTCGCTGAACTCGATCCGCAGGTTCTCCGACTTGGCCGGGTAGGGGCACATCTTCATGCGGCACTTGTCCGTGCAGTTGGTGCCGGGCTGGGCGGTGCGCTCGACCGCGCGGACGGGGTCGAGCCGGGTGCGGTCCCTGCTGAGGCAGGAGGGGAGCCGGAAGTTTTCGGGGCAGGTGCGGTCGAGCAGGTGGAAGAGGTCCTTGGGCCGGTAGCCCCGTTCGCCGAGGACGGCGAGCAGCAGGACGTCCGCCAGGAGCTGCTGGGCGGTGGGGTCGAGGGTGCTCCAGCCGGTGGAGGGCGGGATCCAGAGGTTGTGGGCGCGCTGTTCGCCGGGCGGGCCGACCTCGGTGCCGACCTCGGAGGCGACGCCGGCCTCGTCGATCCACAGGAACCGTTCCGGGCGTCGGGTCTGCAGGGCGCGCACCGCCAGGTTCCCCGCGGCCTTGACCAGCGGGTGCTCCTGTCTCTTATACACATCT
>KL569467.1:13576-21394 GCA_000715685.1 Streptomyces lilacinus | reverse complement strand
CCACTCGCGGACCTGGCCGCGGGGGTCGGCGCCGTGGCCGCGGATCGGCTGGTCCTCGCGCACGTCGTCCGGCAGGGCCCACAGCGTCAGGGCGTGCAGGAGGGTGAGGCGGGTGTACCAGAACGTGCTCCGCCGGAGCATGTCCTGGGCCTGCTTGACGAGGAACTGACGAACCTCCCGGTCCGACTGGGGGTTCAGCCGCCGGTTGGCGGCGTACTTGAAGCCCTGCGCCAGCTTCACGCCGAGGGCGAACTGCGCGCCGGGGACGGCCTCGCCGTCGTGGGAGAACCGCCCGTCGGTCGCCTCGGCGACCCAATTCTCCAGGTCGTCGCGGGGGCTGCCGAGGTGACGGGCCATCATGGCCGAGTCGACGAGCATGGGGAGGACCCAGGCGCACATCGTGGCGCGGTACCAGTCCTTCCGCTCGCCCTCGGACTCCTCTTCCGCGTAGAGCCGTTCCAGTCGGTCCTTCTTCCTCGTCAGCACCCGCGTCATCGCGCGCTGGTCCCTGTCGCCCTGGTAGCCGGTGAGTTCCCGGAGGGATGCGTGCAGGCGCGCCTCCTCGGGCGGTGTGCGGGGACGGTCGGTGCTGACCTGGGGCGCAGTGGGGTGCATCTGCTTGTACACCTCCTTGTACGCATGCTCCCCGCCGGCCCCGATCTCCTGGGCGATCGCGGAGCGGACCCGGTAGTCCGGTTCCTGGCTGCCGATCTCGAACAGGGTCGCGTACGCCGGTGTGCCGGTGCGGGTGACGGCCACGCGGCGGGCCGCGGCGCCGCACTGCCGGACGAGGGTGAGCTTCGCTTCGCGCAGTGCCTCGGGGTCCTCGCCCCAGCCGAAGTCGTTCCACCGCTCCTCGATCTCGCGGAGGATCTCCGTCTGCTGGGACGCGGCGTCGACGCTGTCGATCTCCACGGCAGTCCCGAAGATCTGCAGGGCCCGCAGGCGCGGGCTGCCCCGCTGGTCGATGTGCTGGTCCGCGAGCTCGGGCGAGGCGTGCCACTGGCTGAGCCGCTCGGCGTGGGTCGCGTTCTCGATCAGGTTCGCCGCCTCGTCCCGCAGGAAGGTGCGCATGGCGTCGAGGGTGTAGCCGGTGCAGGGGCCGCTTCCGTCGCCCGTCCACCGGATGTCCAGCGACCGCGAGTAGAGCGTCAGGGCGATGAGGAGCTCACGGCCGCCGTGCCGCAGCACCTGGGAAAGCTGCTTCCGGTCGAAGCGTTCGGAACACCGCGGGGCGTCGAAGTGCAGGCCGTGGGCGGGGGACTGCCGCACCGGGTTGTCGAGCATCTTCCCCAGGAAGCGGGACCCGAGGTAGGCCTGCATGACGCTGTGCTGGAAGCGGGCCCTGCGGCCGTACTCGTGGACGAGCCCCATGCGCGCGCCCCAGGTCGCGGCGAGCCGGAGGTCGATCCGGGGGCCTTCGTGCCGCTGCTCCTCGCTCGCCTCGTCCGGCTGTCCCTTGAGGGACTTCAGCGGCAGGCGCAGGGAGTCCATGTGCCAGTCCAGTTCCTCGGCGACGCGCCTGTTCCATTCCTCGAGGACGGCCGGCCTGGCCCCGTCCCCGTCCGCCCGGTCCGCGGCGCCGCCGATGCGGGGGTCGAGTTCCCAGAGACCGACCTCCGCCCGGTCCGCGGCCAGGCCGATGCACGCCAGCGCGGACATGTAGGACATCACCGCCAAGCGGGTGTCCCGGTCGATGGGCAGCTCGGGGTGGACGACCCCGTCGATGAGCGCGTCGATCCACCGCTCCAGGAGGTCCGCGCGCAACTCCCAGGTGTCGTGGAGCATCGGGTCGGTGGTCCCGCCCTCCGTCCACAGGGACTCCAGGAGGTCCTTGCAGTGCAGGTCGCGGGCGATCTGCAGGTAGATGGGGGATTCCGACATCCTGGCGACCTCGACCACCCGGTCGAGCAGCAGGAAGTCCGAGCGCCAGCTGCCGCTGCGGGCGATGTACTGCAGGGCCGCCTCCGCGCTCAGCGGCTCCAGTTCCGTGATGGCCGCCTGCATCGCGCGCAGCGGGTCGTGCGGGCGGGAGGCGATGACGAGGGGCACCCCTTCCTCGCCCGCCTGGCGGATGGCCTTGCGGATCAGGTTGTCGCGCTGACCGCTCGCGTGGTCGCGGTTGAGCGCCTCCTCGAGGCCGTCGGCGAGGACGACGATGCGGTCGGCGCGCTGGCGCAGCCAGCGCCAGATCTTGTCGACCTCGCCGTCGGACCGCACCACCGGCTGGACGATCTCCTCGAACCGATCGCGCGCCATTTCGCAGAAGTCCAGCTTCTCGCCCTGTGCGTCGCGCAGCCGTATGGGGATGGGCACGGCTCCCTTGGCGGCAAGTTTCTCGGCGAGGCGGACGAGGAGCGCCGTCTTGCCGGCGCCCACGCTGCCGACGACGATGTGCGGGCGTCTGGCCTTGCGGTCCCGCAGGTTGTTCATGATGGCGTTGCAGAGCTGGTCGCGCCCGACCACCTCGTCCATGAGGCTGCCCGCGGTCTGGACGAAGCCGCTGGCGTCGGTCTTCGCCTTGCGGACGCAGGACCTGCGGACCCGGCCCAGCCGCCAGGCCAGGAAGAGGACGCTCGAGACGGCCAGCAGGAGCACGGGCATCAGCACGCCGTTGGCGGCTCCGCAGGAGGTGCCGATCTTGCTGCAGCCGACGTCCGGGTCGAAGCCCCACCACGACACCGGTCGCCTGTAGATGAACGTGACCACCATGCCCCTGATCGCCCACACCACGAGCGCCAGCGCCAGGCCGACGAAGGTGACGATCCCCAACGTGGTCCAGAAGGGGTTCCGCCACCGCCTCGCCCGCGTGATCCCCCGGCGCAGCAGCCACCACGCCCGCACGCGCCTGATCAGGGCGCCGAAGGGACGCCGCAGCCGTGCCGTCGTCTCCCTGACGGGTCCGCCCTCCGGCGGGCCCGTGACAACCCTGATCTTGGGCGGGTGGAATTCGTTCGCCATGGCCACCAGCTCCGTACGGTGCGGTAACGGCGGGCGTAGATCTCCCCCCCTCCTGGAATCCCCTCCTTCCACAGCTACCAGCCCTGCCCACCCCCCGCCACTGGGCAGGGCGGGGCTCCCGGGGCCGCCGGGGCGAGGCGGCACGGTAACAGCCCGCCGGGCCGTCCCCGCGCGGTTTTGTCACATGCCGCGAAGGGTCGGCCCACGGGCTCGCGCGGCGGCTAGCGTCCCCCGTCATCCGACAGACAGCCGAGGAACGAGGGAGGCGGCGCGATGCGTCCCGTGCGTCCGACTCACGCCATGCGAGCGGGCCTGATGAGGTCCCTGGGCCGGCGGGCCGGGCCGGAGAGTGGCCGCCCGGGGGCGGGTCCCGGCGCGGGGCGTCCGCTGGGGACGTGGCTCGTGGTCGGGGCGCTGGCGGCGACGCTGCTGGCGCTGGTGGTGCCGGTGTCGCTGTTCGGCGACGCACGGCCCGCGGCCGCCGGCGCGCCCGCGTGGAACGACGACGGCGAGGGGGTGCGGGAGACCCCGACGGGGCCGCTGACGGCACTGGACCGCGACTTCGTCCGCAAGGTCCGGCTCGCCGGTCTGTGGGAGAAACCCGCGGGACGACTGGCCCAGGAGCGGGGGACGACCGACAACGTACGCGTCGCCGGGGAGCATCTCCTCGGCGGTCACACCGAGTTGGACCGCCGCTCCCTCGACACCGCCCGAACGCTGGGCATCTCGCTGCCGGACCGGCCCAACGAGCAGCAGCAGGGATGGCTGGACGAGATCGACGCCGCCCGGGGAGCCGGCTTCGACCGGACCTTCGCCCGGCTCCTGCGCGCCGCGCACGGCAAGGTCTTCGGCCTGGTCGCGCTCGTGCGCGACCGGACCGGCAACTCCCTGGTCCGCGAGCTGGCGACGCGCGCCAACACGGTCGTGCTCGACCACATCACCGTACTGGAGGGCACGGGCCGGGCCGGTGTCCCCCACTCCCCCGCCCAGCCGCCGCCCCCGGACCCGGTGCCGGCCCCCGCCTCGCCCCCGGCACAGCACGGCGACGCCCCGGCGCAGCACAGCAACGAGGAGATGAAGTGATCGCATGACCCCCACGACACGACAGGGCCACAAACGCCGCACACCGCTGAAGGTACGAGCGATCGCCGCGGCCGCGGCGCTGCTGCTGGGCGGCGGCGGAACGGCGCTCGTCGCCGCCAACGCCCGCCGGCGGGTCGCACCGGCAGGCCGACCACTCCTCCGGCGATCCGGGGGCGGACGCCGCGACGGCGGCGACGACCATCGCCTGCCCCGACGTCGGCGACCGGCTGAGCGAGGTGCCCGGCGCGGCGCGGCAGCAGGTCTCGGTGGGCCTCGCGGAGCTGGACGCGCAGGTGGCGCGGGCCTACGAGCGGGCGGCGGCCGGCGGGGCCGGCGAGGGCGTCCTCGGCGAGCTGAAGCAGCAGCGCTCGGCGACGATCGGGCGGATGGCCGACGCCATCGGCGCGGCCTCGACACGGCCGTCGGACCTGACGGAGCTGAGCGGCTGCAGCGCCCGCCAGGTCCGTACGGAGGCGGCCGGAGACGTGAGCACCCTCAAGCGGCCGATGCCCGGCGGGCCGGCGCCCGCCGACTTCGCCGACATCCGCACCGCGCCCGCGAAGGCCGCCCCGGCGGCCCGGGGCGGCGGCTCGACCGGCACGTTCACCTCGTCCTGCGGGCGGAACGAGAACGGCCACTTCAACTCGGACAACGTCATCGTCACCCCCGGCGTCAGCAACGGCGCCCACCACACGCACGACTACGTGGGCAACCTCTCCACCAACGCCTTCTCCTCGAACGCGAGCCTCGCGGCGGCCGGCACCACCTGCACCAACGGCGACCTGTCCACCCACTACTGGCCCGTGCTGCGCGTGCTGGACGGCAAGGCGGCGCCCGACGCCAAGGCGCCGGGCGGGGGCCATGACGGGAACATGGGCCGGATCCTGCGGCCCTCGTCGGTGACGATCCAGTTCCGGGGCAGCCCGGTGAGCAAGGTGGCGGCGATGCCGCGCTTCCTGCGGATCATCACGGGCGACGCGAAGGCGTTCACCAGCGGCCCGGGCAATGCCAACGCCTCGTGGAGCTGCACGGGGTTCGAGAACCGGCAGCTCAAGGACAAGTACCCGATCTGCCCGAACGGCGCGAAGGTGGTCCGCACCCTCGCCTTCCAGAGCTGCTGGGACGGCAGGTCGACGGACAGCGCCAACCACCGCACCCATGTGGCCTTCGCCCGTGCCGACGGGTCCTGCCCGCGCGGCTTCCGGGCCGTGCCGCAGCTGGTCCAGCGCCTCACCTACGACGTGCCGGCCGGGGCGCCGTTCGCCGTGGACAGTTTTCCCGAGCAGCTCCACAAACCGGTCACGGACCACGGCGACTTCATCAATGTGATGCCGGACGCGCTGATGGCCAAGGCGGTGTCCTGCGTCAACGGCGGGAGTCGCTGCTGACACGCCGCAAGGCCCAAGGCCCCCGGCGCCGGGCGCTCCCCTAACCGCCCCATGCCGTCCGGTTCCGGGAAACGCGGCGGCCCCCGTCCTCGATGAGGACGGGGGCCGTCGCCCTTCCCGCGTTTTACGGCGAATTCGTCGAACGCCAGCACAATTCACTGAACGCGCATCCGAATTCGCAGGAATTCACAGGCCGTTGACGCGGGCCTCGCGCGCCAGGCCCAGCGGGTGGACCGTGGCGCCGGCGACGCGGGCCCGGCCCTGCGGGGCCCGGGTGCGGGCCGGCCGGCGGGACTGGGCGCGCAGCCGGCGGCCGCGCAGGGCCAGCTCGAGCTCGAAGCGGGTGCGGGGCTCGCGCAGCGCGGGACCGAAGAGCTTCTCTATCTGGCGCAGGCGGTAGCGGACCGTCTGGGGGTGGACCTGGAGGGTGCGGGCCGCCTCGGGGGCGCCGCCGCTCTCCAGCCAGGCCAGCAGGGTCACTTCGAGCCGCTCGCTCTGGCGCGGCGTGAGCCCTTCGAGCGGGCGCAGCCAGCGGGCGGACAGGGCCCGGGCGAGGGACTCGTCCTGCAGGAGCAGCAGGTCCGAGAGGTGGTCGTCGACGTAGACGGGCCGTTCGACGGGGCCGGCGCCCGCGGGGGTCAGGGCGAGCAGGCGGCGCGCCCAGCGCAGCGAGGAGGCCGCGTCGGCCACGGGCACGGAGTGCCCGACGGCGGCCGTGCGGCCGGCGAGCACGGCGCTCAGCGTGGCGCGGTCGTCGGTGCCGGGGTCGGGGACGAGCAGGCAGACGTCGTTGTCGATGGTGCCGAGCAGGCCCTGGCCGAGGGCGGCGGCGAGCTGCAGGGCCAGGTGGGGGGCCTCGTTGGCGGAGGGGCCGGCGAGGACGACGGCGCGGGCCCGCTCGGGCAGCGGCCAGCCGGCCTGGCGGGCCAGTTCGGCCAGGACCTTGGGGGGCAGGCAGCGGTCCTCGGCCAGGGCCGCGAAGAGCGCCTGGCGCGCCCGGGCCACCGGCATGGCGGTGACGACCCGGCCCGCGGAGCGGGCGGGCGCGGGCCCGGGGCCCCGGCCGCCGCCGGACACTCCGCGCAGGCCCAGGGCCAGCAACAGCGCCTGCTCGACCGCGCCCTGGGCCACGTCCCGGCCGATCCGCTCCATGACCTCGGCGAAGCCGGGTGTGTCACGCAGCAGTTCGTCGACCATCCTGGCCGCGACGGCAGGAAGTTCCTTGCGCAGGACGCGAGTCCATTCGCCACGTGGTCGTGACCAGATGCGGTTCAGCATTTCGCACATCGTCTACCTCCGGACATTTGCACCGGACAAGGGGATCTGGACTGGCGTTCGGACCCTCTCGCCTGAGTGGGCATCATCAACAGCCACCCACCGCCTTGGGGGAGCCAAGCGCGAATTTGTCACAGCACGATAAAGCTTATGAAGGGTTTGCGGAATTCAAGCATCCTGGCGTTCATTCGACCGCCCGGCCAATTGCGCCGATGCGCGGGATTTCCGGATTTTCTCAGGAACGCGGGCGCCCGCCCGTCTCGCCATGGGCTGCCCGTCGAAAGGCCCTTATGTCCGTGTCGCGCACGTCCCCGTCGGCACCGCCGACCTCGTCCCTGCCCCCGGTGGCGCCGTTCATGCCTCCCCGGCCGACCCGGCCCCGGACGACCCGACGACCCCGGCTGTCCCGACCGCGGCTGTCCCGGTCCCGGGCGCGCTCCCGGCCGGCCAGCGGCCCCTCCGCGCGGCCCGCGCTGCCGGCGGCGATCCTGCTGCTGCTCGCCGTCGCCGCCCGGTCCGGGGTCGCCGAACGGACCCAGGAGTTCCTCGACTTCGGCGCCGGGGTCCTCTCCCTCGTCTCGCTGACCGCCACCGTGCTGTGGGGCCTGGCCGCGACCGACCGGATGCTCCTCGGCTCGGCCCACCGGCTGCTCGCCCAGGGCGTCCACCGCGGCCTGGCCGTGTCGGGCCTCGGCTTCCTGGCGCTGCACGTCTGGGTCAAGGTCGCCGAGGGCCACACCAGCGGGACGGCCGTGGCCGTGCCGTTCACCGACGCCGGCCGGCCGCTGCTCGTCGGGCTCGGCACGCTCGCCGGCTATCTCTTCCTCGTCGTCGCCGTGACCGGCGCGGTCCGCAGCGCCTTCGCCTCCGTGGGCCGCTCCCGCGCCTGGCGGGCCCTCCACATCGGCGCCTACCCCGCGTGGGGCGCCGCGCTGGTGCACGGGCTGCACTCCGGACGCCCGGCCAACGGCTGGGTGACGGCCGCGTACGCGCTGTGCGTCGCCGGTGTCGCCGGCGCGCTGCTGCTGCGGCTGCGCTGGAACAGGCGCGAACGGGGAGGCACGGTGTGACGGGCCCCGTTCCCACCCTCTCGACCGTCGGGCCGCCCCGG
>KL569467.1:12505-13328 GCA_000715685.1 Streptomyces lilacinus | reverse complement strand
GCCGTGGCTGGACCGCGCCGCCCACCTGGCCCTGCACGGGCCGTCGCCGGCCCTGTCCGCCGACGAGCTCGCCTCCCTCGCCGAGAACGTCGACCTGCGCGGCCGGGGCGGCGCCGGCTTCCCCTTCGCCCGCAAGGTGCGCGCGGTCACGGACTCCCTGCGGCGCACCGGCGGCGCGGCCGCGGTCGTCGTCAACGGCAGCGAGGGCGAGCCGGGTTGCCTCAAGGACACGGCCCTGCTGCTGCACGTGCCGCACCTGGTCCTCGACGGCGCCCTGCTGGCCGCCGGCGCGCTCGGCGCGGACCAGGTGGCGATCGGGGTGGCCCGCGAGGACGTCGAGCTGTCGGTGCGCCGCGCGGCGGCCGAGCGGGGTACCGAGGAGCCCGCGGTGTCCGTGGTGCGGCTGCCCGAACGGTTCGTCACGGGCGAGGGCAGCGCCCTGGTGCGCGGGGTCGGCGGCGGACCGGCGCTGCCGTCCGGGCGCAAGGTGCGCTCCAGCGAGAGCGGCCTGGGCGGGGTGCCGACCCTGCTGTCCAACACCGAGACGTTCGCCCAACTCGCCGTAGCCGCCCGCCTGGGCGCCCCGCGCTTCCGCGAGCTGGGGCTGCCGGAGGAGCCGGGCACCGTGCTGCTGACGATCGCCGGTGCGCACGTCGTGGAGACCCCGACCGGGCTGCCGCTGACCTACGCGCTCGAGCTGTGCGGCACCGGCCCCGGCCAGGGCGTGCTCGTCGGCGGCTACCACGGCAGCTGGCTGTCGGCGGCGGACGCCCGCACCGCGACCGTCTCCCGCGGCTCCATGGCGGCGGCCGGCGCCGTCTTC
>KL569467.1:8364-12264 GCA_000715685.1 Streptomyces lilacinus | reverse complement strand
GAGCGGGCGCTCTGCTGCCGCTGCCGGAGTCCACGTGCCCGGTCGGGGAGACCGCGCGGGTGGCCCGCTGGATGGCGGGCGAGACGGCGGGCCAGTGCGGCCCGTGCTTCCAGGGGCTGCCCGCGCTCGCCGAGAGCCTCTTCGCCGCCGCGCGCGGCGGCGGCCGCGCCGCGCTGGAGTCCGTACGGGCCGGGCTGCGGGCCGTCGAGCGGCGCGGCGCCTGCGGGCACCCGGACGGCACCGCCCGCTTCGTGGCCTCCTCGCTCGACGTCTTCGCCGAGGAGTTCGAGGCGCACGCCCTGGGCCACGGCTGCGGCCGCCCGGTGCTCGGCGCGCTGCCCCTGCCCGACGGCGTCCGCGCGGACGCCGCCCCGGTCGTGGCCGCGCCGCGGCCCGCGCCCGGGGAGCGGCTGCTCGTGGACTGGACCCTGTGCCGGGGCCACGGGCTGTGCGCGGACCTGCTGCCGGGCCTGCTGCGGCTGGGCCCGGACGGCTATCCCGAGCGCGCCGCCATCGCCGTGCCCGCCCGGATGCGGCAGCGGGCCCTGCGCGCGGTACGGCGCTGTCCCGCGCTGGCGCTGCGCATCGAAGCGGCCACCTGAGCCTTTCTTGTCATCCCGTGACAAGTTCCCGATTCCGCTGAGCGTTTGGCGGAGCCCCTCCCGTACCCCACCCCATCGGCGGCCCCGCCGCCGGTCCCTCGAGGAAGGAACACCCGGACATGACCCAGCGACGCAAGGCCACCCTGGCGGGAGCCGCGATCACGATCATGATGCTGACGGCCGCGTGCGACGGCGGCACGTCGGCCAAGGGCGGCCAGGGCGACGACACCCAGCCGGCCGCGAACAGCTCCCAGGCCGGCAAGGACTACGGCTCCGGCTACGGCTCGGGGGCCGGATACGGCAAGGGCGCGGGCAGCGGGTCCGCCTCGTCGTCCGACGGCTACGGTCCCGGCGGGGGGAAGAGCCCCTCGGCCCTCGGCGAGCAGGGCGGCAAGCTGGCCGTCCGGGAGACCGCGGACCTCGGCCCGGTCGCCACCGACAGCAACGGCTTCACCCTCTACCGCTTCGACAAGGACTCGGCCAAGCCGCCGGCCTCCCGCTGCGACGGCGACTGCGCCAAGGCCTGGCCCCCCGTCCCGGCCGAGGGCGCCTCGGCCTCCACCGGGCTCAAGGCCTCCGACCTCGGCATGGTCGTCCGCTCCGACGGCACCAAGCAACTCACCCTGGGCGGCTGGCCCGTCTACCGCTACGCCAAGGACGCCGCGGCCGGCGACACCAAGGGCCAGGGCGTCGGCGGCACCTGGAACGCGCTCGCCCCCGACGGCAAGAAGGCGAGCAAGAAGACGGGCACCGACGACAAGGCGCAGCCGCCCTCCTCCAACGACGGCGACAGCGCCGGCCTGGCCGTCTCCGACAACCCCAAGCTCGGCAGGATCCTCGTCGACGGCAAGGGCCGCACGCTCTACCGCTTCAACAAGGACAGCGCCTGGCCCATGAAGTTCGCCTGCAACGACACGTGCCTCGACACCTGGAAGCCCGCCGAACCCGTGGACAAGGCCAAGGTCAAGGGCGTGCCCGAGAAGCTGGTCACCACCGTGACCCGGCCGGACGGCACCAAGCAGCTCGCCATCGACTGCTGGCCCGTGTACTGGTTCACCGGCGACGGAAAACCCGGCGACGTCAACGGCCAGGGCAAGCAGGGCCTGTGGTTCGCCGTCGACGACCAGGGCAAGAAGAACACCACGGCCGCCACGGGCTGACCCCCGGACCCGGGCGCGTGCCCGCTCCCCCGCCGCGGGGTGCGGGCACGCCCGCCCGCTCACTCCGTGCCGGTGGTGCGCAGCGCCTGGGCGGTGGCCAGTTCGCGGTACGTACCGCTGCGGGCGAGGAGTTCGTCGTGCCGTCCGGAGGCGATGACGCGGCCCGCGTCGAGGACGTAGATGCGGTCGGCGTTCTGCACGGTGGACAGCCGGTGGGCGATGACGAGGATCGCGCACTGTTCGGCGATGTCCCGCATGACGCGGCTGAGGGCCGCTTCGTTGATGGCGTCGAGATGGGAGGTCGGCTCGTCCAGCAGGAGCAGCGTCGGTCGGGTGAGCAGGGCGCGGGCCAGGGCGACGCGCTGGCGTTCGCCGGCGGAGAGCGTGCCGCCGCGCTCGCCCAGTGCGCAGGACAGGCCGCCGGGGAGGCGTGCGACGACGTCGTCGAGGCCGGCGAGGGCGACGGCCCGCTCGACCTCGGCCGCGGTGGCGTCCGGTACGGCGTAGGTGATGTTGTCCCAGAGCGTTCCGTGGACGACGTGGGTGTTCTGGTCGACGACGGCGATGCGGGCCCGGCACCGCTTGCGGCCGAGCTCGGCGGCGGGGCGGCCGTCGAAGAGCACGGTCCCGGAGTGGGGTTCGTAGAACCGCGCGGCGAGCGCGAAGACGGTGCTCTTCCCGGCGCCGGAGCGGCCCACGAGCGCGATCTGTCGCCGGTGCGGCACGGTCAGGCGGACGCCGCGCAGGACGTGGCGGTCGGGGCGGTAGCCGAACCAGATGTCCTTCAGGGCGAGGGCGGGGACGGCGGGGTCGCCGTCGCCGTTCACCGGCCCGGCGACCGGGCGGGGTTCGGGCTTCACGGGGTCGGGCTCGGAGGGCTCGACCGGCAGCTCGAGGGCCTGGCCGATGCGCTGGTAGGCGCCCGTCCCCCGCTGGATCAGGCCGAGGGCCTTGAACACCGAGCCCAACGGCACCACCAGGTAGGAGGCGTAGAGCAGGAAGGCCACCAGCTCGCCGAGCGAGACCGCGCCGCCCACCCGCAGGCCGCCGATGACGAGGACGATCAGGAAGGAGCCCTGGACGGCGAGCTCGATGGCCGGGCTCATCACCGAGCCCAGCTTCGCGGTGCGCACGCCCGCGCCGTACGCCTCCTCGACGCGGATCCCTATGCGCTCGGCCTCGCGGCCCTCGGCGCAGTGGACCCGGACCATGGGCAGCGCGCCGAGCGCCCGCTCCAGGTCCGCGGCGACCTCGCCGACCGCTCCCTGCATGTGTTCGGCGGCCGTCCTGAGGCCGGACATCAGGGACACGACGACGACGGCGGCGCAGGCGACCGTCAGCGTGACGAGGAGGAGCAGCAGCGGATCGATCCACACCATCAGCGCCAGGGCTCCCACGGAGACGAGCGCTCCGGCCACCAGGTCCACCAGCGCCTGGGCCACGGCCTCCCGTACGACGGTGGTGTCCGTCGTGACCCGGGAGATCAGGTCCGCGCTGCGGTGCCGGCCGAACTCGCTCATCTCCAGCCGCAGCAGGCGGCCGACCAGGCCGAGGCGCAGGGTCCGTACGACCCCCTCCCCCATGCGCTCCAGCACGAAGCGCCCCACGGCGGCCGTCACCGCCTCGGCCAGGAACAGGGCGGCCAGGAACGCCAGCGCCGTCCAGAGCGTACGGCCCTGGCCGCTCGCGTCCACGACCTTCCGGGCGAGCAGCGGCTGGGCCAGGCCGAGCGCGGAGGCGACCAGGGTGAACACGGTCCCGGCCGCGATGGCGGCGCGGTGGCCCTCGGTGAGCCGGAACATGGTCGCGACCGCGCCGCGGGTGGAGCGGTCGTCCTCCCGCGGCGGCTCCCCCTCCGCCGCGGGCCGGGCGGTCACGCGGCGCGCCGGCGGACCGGCGCAACGGTGATCAGCCGGCTGAAGTAGTCGTCCGGCACGCCCTCGTGCACGGGCCGGCCGTCGACCTCCACCCACGCGTGCGCCGCGAACGGCGGCACCACGCGCACCCCCGTGCACCAGGTCGGCCAGGTGCCCCGCAGGCGGCACAGCAGCGCCGTGCCCAGGGAGCGCGGCAGGCAGCCCATCGGCCCGGCGCAGCGCAGGCTGGCCGCGCACACCGCGTCCCGGGCGGCGCCGGCC
>KL569467.1:3272-8095 GCA_000715685.1 Streptomyces lilacinus | reverse complement strand
CCCCAGCCGCAGGACGGCGGTGATGCGGTCGGGCGGGAGGTGGGCGAGGGCGAAGGCGGCGACGAGGACGAGCCGGGCCGCCAGCCGCAGGGAGAGGGGCACTCCGACCGGGCGCTCCACGGCGCTGGGCGTCGTCATGCGACCAGTCCGCAGGCCCGCAGCTGGTCGATCAGGGCGGAGACGTCCTGGGCCGCCCGGCCGCGCTCGATGTCGAACTCCGCGACGATCGCGTCGACGGCGTCGGCCTGTTCGCCGCCTTCGAGGAGCGTCTGGACCACCAGGGTTCCGGTGGGGTTGAGCTCCCAGTACTCCCCACTGCGCCGGTCGAGGAGGACGGTGCCGTAGTCGGTCTTCGCGGTGCAGATGTCACTGCCGAACCGCAGTGCCATGGGTCGACTCCTTTCTGCCGGGGCGTCCCTCGCTGTCAGGTCCCGGGCGGGGTCCAGGGTGAGGTCGCGGGTGGGGTCCCGGGTGAGGTCCCGGCCTTCTCGTCCCCGGCGCGGGCGAGTCCGCGCAGCCATACTTCGCAAGCGATGGTGGTGTAGAGGATTCCTTCCCGCAGGCCGGGGGCGGAGGGCCGCAGGGCCAGGGAGCGCAGGTTGGCGGCGTCGACCAGCCCGAGCCGGGCCAGCCGCGAGTCCTCCCACAGGGCGAGCAGGTCGCCGCGGTGCTCCCGCAGTCCGTTGGAGGCGTCCATCGCCGCCTGGGCCTTGTTGGCCCGGCTCAGGCAGGCGTCCGGCACGGTGCCCCGCATGGCCGCGGTCAGCAGGGGTTTGTAGGCCCAGGGGGTGACGCGTTCGGCCGGGTCGACGACGAGGAACGCCTCGATCACGCGGTCGTCGAAGAAGGGGTGGGCCATCGGCAGGCCGGCGCGGGCCGCCATCCGGTCCCACTGGCGGATGATGCGGGTGCAGGAGCGGATCTGTTCCAGGTCGGCGTGCAGCCCGCGGTCGCGGTGGAGCGGCACGGCGGTCTCGGCCGCCTCGAGCACCGTCCGCCGGACGGTGCGGACGGCCTCGGGGGTGACCCAGTCGTACAGCCGGGGCGGACTCCCCCAGCTCAGGGCGCCGACGACGTTGGCCGGGCGCGGGTCCCGCATCCGGCGGCCGGCGTCCGCGAGCCAGGTGCCGTACGACCGGTTCTCGGCCAGCACCCGTGCCGTGTCGGCGAGCGGCCAGGTGAACAGGGCGCGGAAGCCGCGCAGTTGGCGCAGGGCCAGGAGCGGGCGGGTCCGCAGCATGCGGTGGTAGTACGCCTCCGAGCACCAGGCGACGTGGTCGCCACCGATGCCGGTCAGGTGCACCCGGCTGCCGCGCTCGGCCAGGGCCGGCAGGTGGTGCAGGACCCGGGAGCGGTCCATGACGCCGATGGAGGGCTCGTCGATGAGGTCGTCGATGTCGAGCAGTTCGTCGTAGACGAGCGGGGAAGCGTCGGCGTCCCAGACGACGTGCTCGACGTCGGCGAGGAAGCCGGCGGCCTTCCGGGCCCAGTGCAGGTCGGTGTCGGCGGGGTCGCGTCCCGGCCAGGTGCTGGCCACCACGCGCGCCGGCGAGCGGTCGGCCAGGAAGCAGACGGAGGTGGAGTCGAGGCCGCCGGAGAGGTCGCAGCTGACGGTTCCGCCCTGTCGGGTGCGGGCGTTCACCGCCTCGGCGAGGGCCGCGCCCGCGTCCGGCGCGCCGGCGGCGAGCGAGCGCGTCGGCTCGGGCGGCGTCCACCAGCGCGACTCCCGGGCCGTCCGTCCGTCGGGGGCGACGACCAGCGCGCTCTCGGGCGGCACGGCGGTGACGGCGCGCCACATGGGCTTCTCGGACAGGGGATGGGGCACGGGCCAGAGCAGCCGGAGGGCCACGGCCTCCTCGTCCGGATCGGCGCCGAGGGCCGAGGCGAGGACGTCGGCGGAGGTGGCGGCCACCCGCACCCCGTCGACCGTCGCGTGGAAGACCAGGCGCAGACCCGAGGCGGTGCCCTGGATCCTGGTCCGGCCGTCGAGCGTCGCGACGAGGTGGAAGCTGCCGGTCAGTGAGCGGGCGAGCGTGTCGAGTTCGGCCAGGTCGCGCAGCCGGTGGGCGTGCCGTTCGAGTTCGGAGGGGGTGACGGGGCAGCAGCCGACGACGGCGATCGCCGCCCGTCGGCTCCGCGCGGTGACGATCTCGTCGTCGCCCCACCGGCCGACCAGCCAGGGCCGGCCCGAGGGATGAGCGAGGGTCCGTGTTCCCGGGTGCAGGAAGCAGCGGGCCGCGGCGAGCGCGTCCGCGTGGTCCGGAAGGACCGCGAAGTGCGCGTCGCCGAGGCCCGTGCCCGCATTCTCATGCGAGATCAGCATGTCGGATCGGTGATCCGCAGCCTCAGTTCTTGCTGAAGATCACGCGGTCGTTCCCGTTCCTCGCGAGGAGACCGGTCTTGGCGCGGAAGGAACCGAGCCGGACGACGGTCGGGGCTTCGTACGTCTTCTTCATGACGCCTCCTACTAGTGAGTGTCGCAAACCATCCCGGCATATGATCAAGTGTCGTCTACGCCGATCCGGTTGGCGGGTACGACCCAACGTAGCAATGAGGAGCCAGAGCCTCGCAATATGCCCAAGGCAGCATATTTAATTAGGGAAATCCTTAAATCTTACTTCTGTAACGGCTCTATTTTTGGGCGGCGTTCATCACTCTTACGCGTGTGACGTGGGAAGGCTCCCGACGCCCCAGGTTTCGTACGGATGAGCCACCTCTCGACGTTCGAGTGGCGTTCCCTTTGTATCGCCTACGTCGGACGTCCAGAGGCGGCGGCTCAACGGACGCAGGTGAGCAGCAACGTCGGTGCCGCGACCAAGAAATTTCCCTCGTCCTACGATGCCTTCGCATCGACCGAACCGTCGGAGGCGAGGGCCCCGTGGACATCAGAATCACCATTCCCGTCGACGAGGCCCCGGAGCCGCTGCTGTCGTTCCACAGCTGGCTCAAGGACGACCGCGACATCCGCCGCGCTCGAGCGCGGCGAGATCGCCCGGGGCGACGCCGAGCTGGCGCTCGCGGTCGACCTCGTCGACCGCGAGCGCCAGCTCTCCGGCTTCCTGGGCCTCGCCTCGGACGCCGCCGCGTGCAAACTCGTGCGCGGCGGAACTGGCCCGCCACCTCTCCGTCGACTGGGCGACCCTCGGCGACGAGCCGCCGGCGACGGCCGCCGGGCCCGCGCCCGCCCTCGAGGGACAGGCCGCCGATGCCCGACACGAGACCGCCCGGCGCCTCGAGTGGCTGATCAGCCGCATCCGCGCGCTCCCCGCATTCGCGGACTTCCTGCGACCGTTGCCGGCCGGGCAGCTGCGCTATTGCGGCGAGAACGCCCCGATCGTCGTCGTGAACGTCAGCCGCTACCGGTCCGACGCCCTGATCCTCGGCGGGGCCGACCTCGACGTCGTACCCCTCCCCGGCTTGGGAGCCCAGGCGGTGCACGATCATGTGAGCGAGTTCCTGGGCGCCGGGCGGCTGCGCGACATGGCCGGCGGCTGCTCCCGCTGCACGCCGCCGGCTATCACGGCCGCACCGGCGACGACCCGCCGAGAACGGTCATGGACCGGGTCGTCTCCTCCTACACGACCACGGTGCGCGATCTGTTCCTCGCCGACACAGCCGACACGGCCGACACAGCCGATACGGCGCCGACCGACGTGTCGGGCGGCCCGCCCGCCCGGGCTCCGGGTCCTCTCGTCATCCTGCCGCGCTCCTCGGGCGCGCCGCCCCTGCCGGGGGCGGACAGGGAGGCACGGCTCCTGACGGAGCGGTTTCCGGACACCCGCCTCCTCGCCGCCAGGGAGGCAACACGGGCGGCCGTCCGGCGCGCCCTTCCCACCCGGCCGTGGGTCCACTTCGCGTGCCACGCGACGAGCGATCTCGACCATCCGCTGAACAGGGGTCTCCTGCTCTCGGACGGCATGATGGTCGCTCGTGACATCTGCAGGACGCGCCTGGACGTGTCGTCCCTGATGGTCCTCTCCGGCCGTGGCACCAGCCAGACCGGGGCGGACCCCGCTCACCCACCTCGGACCCTCGCGCGCCACGGCCGGCGAGTCCGCCGACCATGGCCGAGGACGAGAGCGGGAGCACCGACGACGAGGCAGCCCGCCTGCTCCTGGAACGCCGGCCGCTGCGCGGTGATCAGACCTCGCGCGCCGTCGCGCCGAGGGCCTCGCGCAGGAACGCCAGCTCGAGCTGAAGGAGCGCGTCCGCCTGCCCCTCCCCGGCGACGAGGTGGCCGGCCCCGGACAGCGGCAGCACGGTGTGGGGCCGGCCCGCGGCGAGCAGCGCCGCGGAGAGCCGCAGGGTGTGGACGGGGAAGACGTTGTCGTCGTCGAGACCGTGGACGAGCATGAGCGGCCGCGTCAACCGATGGGCGTACGGGAGCAGCGAGCAGCGTTCGTAGGCGTCCCGCTGGACGTCCGGGTGGCCGAGGTAGCGCTCCTCCCAGTACGTGTCGTACAGCCGCCGGTCGACGGGGGCGGCTCCGGCGACGGCCACGTGGAAGACGTCGGGGCGGTGCAGCACGGCGCCCGCCGCGAGGTAGCCGCTGAAGGACCAGCCGCGGATGCCGACCCGCGTCGAGTCCAGGACGTCGTACCGTTCCACCGCCGCGTGCAGCGCGTCGATCTGGTCCTCGAGGACCGGCCGGAGCCGGTCGCCGAGTACGGCGCGCTGCCACGCCACGCCGCGGCCGGGCGTGCCGCGGCCGTCCGTGGCGAGCACGGCGAAGCCCTGCTCGGCGAACCACTGGCACACCGCGGTCCACCATTCCCGGGACTTCGTCACCACCTGCAGGCCCGGGCCGCTGTACGGGCTGAGCA
>KL569467.1:690-3011 GCA_000715685.1 Streptomyces lilacinus | reverse complement strand
CAGGACGAGATGTACGGGTACCGGCTCGACCAGCGGTTCCTCGGCGAGGACCCGTATGCGCCCGGCCGTCCTCCCGCCGCGCAGCACCGTCACCCGCCGGCCGTGCGGGGTCCCGCTGTCGAGGACCGTGGTGTCGCCGCCCACGGCCGCCGTGTGCACGCCGGGCTCGTGAGTCAGCCGGACGAACCCGTCGCCCGGCGCGTACGACCAGACGTGGGTCTCCGTCGGATCCTCGGTGGCGGTGAAGAAGACGCGTTCGCCGACGGCGCCCAGCACCTCGCGCACGTGCAGCCCGTCCGGGCTGGGCGTGTTGCCGATCCGGACCGCCCGGACGTCGCCGCGCACGCACGGCAGCACCGGCACGCCCGCCGCGGTGTGCAGGGGCGTGCCGGGCCGGAACTCGACCCAGGCGTCGTCGGTCATCTCGTGCAGCGGTCGCGTCCCGCCGGTGGCGGGGTCGACGGCGAGAACGCACGCGGTGCGCTGGTCGCGGGTCTGGAGACCGACGACCGGGCCGGCGGCGGCCGTCCAGTCGGCACTGACGAGGTAGTCGAAGGCGCGGGCGTTCCACGCGCCGTGCGGGTGGTGCCGCTCGGGTGCCTCGCGCGGCAACTCGACGGTGGTGTGGTGGCCGTCGACGGTGACGATACGCAGCGACGTCTCCGCGTTGGGGGTGCCGGCCGCCGGGTACGGCAGCGACCGGGGCGGCCGGGTGGGATGCGACGGGTCGGCGACGTACCGGCGTTCCACGCCGGCCGTGTCCACGCGGGCGACGAGGAGCGCGTCGCCGTCGGGCGACCACCAGTGGCCGCGCGTCCTTCCGATGGACTCGGCGGCGGTGTGGTCGGCGAGGCCGTAGCTCACGTCGGGGGCCTCGGGTTCGGCCAGCGGCCGGTCCTGGGTGCCGTCGGCCCGTACGACCCGCAGGGCGCCTCCTGTGACGTATGCGATCAGAGTGCCGTCGGGGGACGGCCGGGGGTCGGTGACGGGACCGGCGACGGGAAGGCGGCGCGCGGGTCCGCCGCCGGCTTCCACCGTCCACAGCGCGCCGTTCGCGGTGTACGCCGCGAGGCGCACCGCCCGGTCGGTCGCGTACGCGGTCACGCCGTGCGGTGCCCCGTCGGCGAGTACGCGCTCGTGACCGTTGGCGTACAGCCACAGCAGCGTGCGGGGATCGCTGCCCGAGGCGGAGCGCAGGAACAGCACGCGGTCGCCGTCGGGTGAGACGGTGAACTGGCGTGGCACGCCGAGCGAGAAGCGGCGGGTGCGGGCGAACTGGCGGGGGAATCCTTCGATATCCATACAAAAAAGGCTCCAGGCCATCGACCTGGAGCCGTGAAGGATTGAGTTGGCATTGAGTTGGCATGTGTTCAACCACTGCCATCGCCGGCGTGATGATAGCAGTGGCCGGTTACCGCACGCGGTCCTCCGCCGGGCGCGGGTCCGGGCACCAACGGCCGGGCCAGGGCGCTTCCCGGGTGAGCCGGGCCCAGTCGGGGTCGTACTCGCCCGGGACCAGCCGGCCGGCCGCGCGCCAGTGGTCGGCCAGGGCCTGGAAGATCGGCGGATGGTCCGCCGCCCGCGGCCCGGCCTGACCGACCGAGCGGGGTGACGGCACCGCGGCTGTTGGCAACTTCGTCACACCGTTCTCAACGCCGGCCACGACGTGAGGTCACCCAGTACGGTGATATGACGGCCGCGGTGCGGGAGTTCTTCCTTCCTCTCTCTTTCTCTACCGCACGGCTTTCGCCCGCTCGCGCGAGCCGAGAACGGTCACCACGAGGCCGATCAGTCCCAGCTTCTCCGGGGTCGGATTCGGTGAGCACACGGCGACGACAACGACCACGATCACGACGGTCAACGCGTCGTGCACCTGGTCCGCGAGAGGATGCCGGCGGGGGGCGCCGCCCTGCCGCCTTTCCTGAATGTTTCTCTGTCCGCCCTTCACGATCACTCCCCTAACTGTCGTGACTGGGATACCGGCGGAACGAAATGAGATTCCGCTTAGCGGAACTGTGCAGGCAATTAGGCGACTAATCAAATACAAACAGACTTAATCACCCTTGTGTCGCAACACTCGCTCGAGGGCAGAGCACAGCGGGCCGGAGACAGGGCTAGGCGGACAGCCGGAAGTTGAGGCTGCCGAAGCCGACCTGGTCGCCGGCATGGACGCGCACCGTGCCGGCGATGCGGACGCCGTTGACGTACGTCCCGTTGCGGGACCCCAGGTCGGACAGGTGCCAGCCCCCGTCGTCGCAGCGCAGCTCCGCGTGCCTGCGGGAGACCGTGTCGTGGTCGAAGCGCAGGCTGTCTCTTATACA
>KL569467.1:0-444 GCA_000715685.1 Streptomyces lilacinus | reverse complement strand
GCCGCAGACCCGGCAGCCGCGCGAAACGCCAGGCGGTGCGCAGCCGAACGCCCAGCGCCGAGATCCGGGACACCGCGCGCACCAGGAATTCCGCGGGGCCGCCGCGGGTCGGCAGGTCGGCCATCGCGCGGTCGATCTCGCCCTGGTCGCGCGCGGTCAGGACGATGTCCATGCGACGCATGAACGTGTCGTGGGAGAGCCTCCCGTCGCCGGCGCCGTCCCGCAATGCCGCGAGAGCCCGGTTGCGTTCGGCTTCCGACGGCCGGGTCACGCGCGTGCGGAAGTCAGGAGAGATCATGAGGGGATTTTCGGGCCGACGCCTTCCCGATGTCCAGCGGCCGGCCACGACGAAAGCGCGGAGGGCGACGGCACCCGAGGTGGGGTGCTGCCGCCCTCCGCACTGTGGAGGTTCCGCTGCTCTTAAAGCTCGTAACAGGATCATGG
>KL569466.1:24038-30244 GCA_000715685.1 Streptomyces lilacinus | reverse complement strand
CCCCACCAGCCCCGCCCGAAGCGGCAGCGCTACCGCGCCCGCAGGGCCCGTGCCGTGAAGGCCGCCGCCAGGACGAACAGCCCCGCGCCCCCGAGGGCGGCGATGTGCATGCCGTGCGTGAAGGCCTCGCGGGCCGCCGTGAGCACCGCCTCGCCCGTCGCGGCCGGCAGCTGGTGCGCGGCCCCCGCGGCCGCGCCCAGCGTCTCGCGCACCGCGTCCGCCACGCCCCGCGGCAGCGCCGCGGGCAGCGCGCCCGGCACCTCGTCGCGGTAGACCGCGGTGCCGACCGAGCCGAAGACGGCCATGCCCAGGGCGCCGCCGAACTCCTGGCCCGTCTCCATCAGCGACGAGGCGGTGCCCGCCTTCTCGATCGGCGTGGCGCTCAGCGCCATGTCCGAGACCAGGGCCATGACGGTGATGATGCCGCAGCCGATCACGGCGCAGCCCACGAGCGTGGTCCACAGCGCGTGGGTGTCCGCGAGGGCCAGCACGCCGAAGCCGAGCGCCGCGACGACGAAGCCGGCGGCGATCACGTACGCCCGGTCGACCTTCTGCGCGACGGCGGTGGCCAGCGGGCCCGCGGCGCCGATGACGAGCGAGGGCGCGATGCTCCACAGCGCGGCCTCCAGCGGGCTCTTGCCGAGCACGCCCTGCAGGTACTGCGTGGTGAAGTAGGTCGAGCCCATCATCCCGAACGCCGCGACCGTGTTGACGCTGATCCCGGCGCCGAAGACGCGGTGGCGGAAGAGCTCGGGGCTGATCATCGCGTCGCCGCGGGTGCGCTGGCGACGGACGAAGAACCAACCGACCACGACGCCGGCCGCGATGGACAGCAGCGACTCCGCGCTCACCGCGCTGTCGGCGGCGATCTCCTTCATCCCGTAGGTCACCGGCAGCACGGCGGCCATGGACAGCGGCACGCTCAGCAGGTCGAAGCGGCCCGGCGCCGGGTCCTTGAACTCCGGTACGAGCACGGGCACGAGGATCAGCAGCAGCACCATCGCGGGCACGTTGACCAGGAAGACCGAGCCCCACCAGAAGCGCTCGAGCAGCAGCCCGCCCATCACCGAGCCCAGCGCGATGCCGCCGGCCATGGCCCCGGACCAGATGCCGATCGCCTTCGAGCGCTGCTTGTCGTCCTGGAACATGTTGCGCACCAGCGCCATCGTGCTCGGCATGAGCGTCGCGCCGCCGACCCCGAGCACCGCGCGGGCCGCGATGAGCATCGGCGCGTTCTGGGCGTACGCGGCGGCCACCGAGGCCGCGCCGAAGGCCGCGGCGCCGAAGAGCAGGAGCTTGCGGCGGCCGATCCGGTCGCCGAGCGAACCCATGGTGATCAACAGGCCGGACAGGGCGAACGCGTAGATGTCGAAGATCCACAGCTGTTCGGTGCCGGTCATCCGGAGCGACTCGCTGATCGCGGGGATCGCGAAGAAGAGGACCGAGACGTCCATCGAGACCAGGAGGAGGGGCAGCAGGAGGACGACGAAGGCGGTCCACTCCCTGCGCCCGGCGAGAGGTGCGCCGGTGTGAGTCATGGCAGCGACTATACGTACGTCTTAAACGCTTGTCTATGACGTTTGTATAAGACGCTTGTGTGGGATGCTGTCGGGCATGGGACATCGCGAAGATCTGCTCGAAGGCGCCAAGCGCTGCCTGCTGGAGAAGGGCTGGGTGCGCACCACGGCGCGCGACATCGTGGCCGCCTCCGGCGCCAACCTCGCCTCCATCGGCTACCACTACGGCTCCAAGGACGCCCTGATGCTCGAGGCGTTCATGCGGATGACGGAGGAGTGGGGGGAGGGGATCGGCCGGGCCATGGCCGCGACCGCGGCCCCCGACGCCTCCCGTGAGGAGCACGTCGCCGCCGTGTTCGACGGCATCATCGAGAGCTTCTCCAGGGACCGTCAGTTCTGGGCCGCGCAGCTGGAGGTCGTGGGGCAGTTGGACAAGCATCCCGAGCTCAAGCGGCGCTTCGCGTCCGTGCTGCCCCAGGGGCGCGAGGGCATGGTCGCCGTCTTCGAGGGCGTCGACGACAAGGACGTGCCCGAGGCGGCGTCGCGGACCGCGGGCTCGGTCTACCACGCCCTGTTCATCGGGCTGTGGGTCCAGTGGCTCATCGACCCGGCGGCGGTTCCCGCCGGCCGCGACATCGTCGCGGGCATGGACCGCATCCTGGCCGGGACGGTACTGGACGACACTCCGCCGAAATAGCGTTGCGCCGGGGGGCGTTGACGGGGCGTACTGGATGTTACCGGAGGTATCCGCTGTACTGGTTGCCTCAGGACACCAGTATGACTGTCTGGGAGGTTGCTCATGACCGTGGCCGACACCCACGCGAACGCACCGTCCGCCCCCGCGTTCCCGCAGGACCGCACCTGTCCGTACGCCCCGCCCCCCGGCTACCCCGCCCCCGAGACCCACGGCGCGGTCTCGCGCATGCGGCTCTACGACGGCAGCGAGATCTGGGCCGTCACCGGCCACGCCGAGGCCCGCGCGCTGCTGATAGACCCGCGCTTCTCCGCCGACCGGCGGAATCCTTCCTTCCCCGTCGTCGTGCCGCGCACCGAGGACCAGGCCTCCGTGGAGACGCCCCTGATCGGCGTCGACGACCCGCGCCACGCCCGCCAGCGCCGCATGCTGATCTCCCGCTTCAGCCTCAAGAACGTCGCCGCCCTGCGCCCGCTGATCCAGCGGACCGTCGACGACCTCGTCGACGCCATGCTCGCGGCCGGCCCCGGAGCCGAGCTCGTCTCGGCGTACGCGCTGCCCGTGCCCTCGATGGTCATCTGCTCCCTGCTCGGTGTGCCCTACGCCGACCACGAGTTCTTCGAGAGCACCTCGCGCGAGCTGATCACCGCGCCGACCGCCGACGAGGCGCGGGCGGCCCGACAGAAGCTGTACGACTACCTCGACGGCCTCGTCGAGACCAAGCGCGGACAGGACGCCGCCGGCCCCGGGCTGCTCGACGACCTCGTCGCCGAACGGCTGGCCGACGGGCAGGTCGACCGCGCCGAACTCGTCATGATGGCCATGGTCCTGCTGGTCGCCGGCCACGAGACGACCGCCAACATGATCGCCCTCGGCACGTACACCCTCCTCGAACACCCCGACCAACTGGCCGCGCTGCGCGCCGAGCCCGAGCTGATGCCCGGGGCCGTCGAGGAGCTCCTGCGCTACCTGTCCATCGCCGACGGGCTCGTACGCGTCGCCACCGAGGACGTCGAACTCGGCGGGCAGACCATCCGGGCGGGCGAGGGCGTCCTCCTCCCCACCTCCGTGGTCAACCGCGACGCGACCGTCTACGAGCGCCCCGGCACCCTCGACGTGCGGCGCTCCGCCCGCCACCACATAGCGTTCGGCTTCGGCGTCCACCAGTGCCTGGGCCAGAACCTGGCCCGCGCCGAGATGGAAATCGCCCTCTCCACGCTCATCGCCCGTATCCCGACCCTCCGTCTGGCCGTTGCCCCGGACGAGGTGCCCATCAAGCCGGGCGGCACCCTGCAAGGTCTCTTCTCACTGCCGGTCACCTGGTGACCGGGGAACGGAGCGCCGCCATGCGCGTCAGCATCGATTCGAACGTCTGCATCGGCTCCGGCATGTGCGCCCTGACGGCCCCGAGCGTCTTCACCCAGGACGACGACGGCTTCGGCGTCGTCCAGCCCGGCCGGGAGGACGGCGCCGGGGACCCGCTCGTCAAGGAGGCCGTACGGAGCTGTCCCGTGCAGGCCATCAGCGCGGCGGAGGAGTGACAGCCGGCCGGACCCGGGGTCGGAATTTTTCTGATCTTCCGCTTCCCCAGGGATGCCTGTAGGGACCAGTCATCCCCACGATCTCCCCACATTCCGTCAGCTCATGCGTGCGACGCAGGTCACACCCACACCCCCGACCTCGGTGCTAAGTTCGCCAACTCGTAAGTCCGTGCCACCGATTGCAGTACCGGAGGTCGTCATGAACGAGCACTCTGAGCAGCAGCCGAACACACCCACGGAGTACATCCCGCCGACGCTGGTCGAGGTGGGCGAGTTCACCGAGGACACCCTCGGCTCGCACGGCCGGTCGCCCGACTGGTTCTTCAACTACAACTGGTAAGTCGTCACGGGGGAGCCGGGTCCGCCCGAGGGGCGGCCCGGCCTCCTTCTTCTCTTCTCTCCGTTCACGACGGCTCCGGCGGGGGATGGCAAAGATGAGTGCTGGGTTCGTGGTCCTGCCGGACACCGCCGGTGGTGCGGATGTCCGGGCGCTCGTGCCGTTCGCGGACCCCCAGGTGATCACCCACGCCTCCGGGCGGCCGTGGCTGGTCGGCCGGTGGCGCCCCGACGAGATGAAGGTGGCCTCGGCCGGCGCGACACGGCTGGCCGTGATCGGACGGAGCCCGGTCACCACCGACCGGCTGGAGCGCCTCGCCGCCGGCGTCACCCGGCTGCCGGACGTGGACCGGACGATCCCCGCCCTGCTGGGGTCCTGCCACGTCGTGGCCTCGGTGAACGGCGAGGTCCGCTTCCAGGGCAGCCTCTCCGGACTGCGCCGCGTCTTCCACACCCGCCTCGACGGCGTGCCCGTCGCCGCGGACCGGTCCGACGTGCTCGCCGCGCTGACCGGCGCCGGAGTCGACGAGGAGGCGCTGGCCCTGCGCGTGGCGTGCGGCCTGCAGGTGCCGTATCCCGCGAACGCGCGCAGCACGTGGTCGGGCGTCCGCACGCTCGCCCCCGAGAAGTTCCTGCTCTGGGAGGGCGACCGGGAGCGGGACGTGCCGTGGTGGCGGCCGCCCGAGCCGGACCGGTCCCTCCGGGACGGGGCGGCAGGCTTACGGGACGCGCTGACCGCCGTACTGGAGCGCGAGCCGCCCCCCGAGGGCCGGCTGAGCGCCGACCTGTCCGGCGGGCTGGACTCCACCTCCCTCTGCTTCCTGGCGGCCCGCGGCACCCCCGAGCTGCTGACCTTCCGCTGGGGCGAAGCCGAGGCGGGCAACGACGACGCGGTCTACGCCGGGCACGCGGCCGAGCTCCTCGACCGCGCCGAGCACCTCGTCGTCCCGCAGCACGAACTCCCCGAGATCTTCGCGGACCCCGGCGCCGCGGTCTCCCCCGAGGAACCCCTCTCCCTCACCCGCGCCACGGCCCGCATCCGCCGGAGCGTCCACCTGCTCGCCGACCACGGCTCGCGCCGCCACCTGGCGGGCCACGGGGGCGACGAGCTGTTCTCCCCGATGCCCAGCTACCTGCACACGCTGATGCGCCGCCACCCGGTGACCGCGCTCAAGCACGTACGGGCGTACTGCGCCCTGACCCGCTGGCCGCTCAAGGCGACGCTCGCCGACATCGCGAACCCCGGAACCCACGCCTCGTGGTGGCGGACCCAGGCCGACAAACTGACCGACCCCCCGCCGCCCCGGCGTCGCCCGCCGCTGGGCTGGGGCCTGGGACCCATGCGCGCGGCGCCCTGGACGACCGCCGAGGGCGTCGACCTGGCCCGCGCCGCCCTGCGCCGCACCGCCGACCACGCCCAGCCCCTCGCCGAGGACCTCGCCACCCACACCACGCTGCTCGTGGTCCGCTCGAACACGGTCGGGTACCGGCTGCTGGCGCGGCTGTACGCCGAGTCCGGCGTGGAGCTCGACATGCCGTACCTGGACGACACCGTCGTCGACGCCGTGCTGCGCGTGCCGGCGCACGAACACGCCGGACCGTGGCGGTACAAGCCCCTGCTGGCCGACGCGATGCGGGGCGTCGTGCCCGACGCGATACGGACGCGGTCCACGAAGGGCGAGTTCGGCGAGGACGTCCGGCGGGGGCTGCGGCAGAACCTGCCCGCCGTCCTGGACGTGTTCGCCGACTCCGCGCTGGCGGCCCGCGGCCTGATCGACCCGGACGCACTGCGCGCGCAACTGGCCCTCCCGCAGCAGGACAACACGCTGCCCCAGGCGCTGGAGAACCTGCTCGGCTGCGAAACCTGGTTGCGCACCGCCACCGTCACCGGCCCCGCCACCGCCACCGCCCCACGGAAGGTCTGACCCGTATGCGGCTCCACCCCGACGTATCCATGACGGACACCGACGACGGCACGGTGCTGCTGCACCAGCGCACCGGCCGCTACTGGCAGCTCAACACCACCGGCAGCCGCGTCCTGCACCGCTTGCTGGACGGCGACACCACCGAGGCCATAGCCGCCGACCTCGCCGCCCCCCACGGCATCGACCCGCGGCG
>KL569466.1:22600-23741 GCA_000715685.1 Streptomyces lilacinus | reverse complement strand
AGATGTGTATAAGAGACAGCTGACGGTGGCCTCATGAGCCAGACCATGGCACTGGCCGAGCGGACCCGCCTCCCCTTACGACACCGCGTCCTCCCGCTGCTGGCCGTCGGCGCCGCCCGGCCGCTCGCCCGCCTCAAGCCCGCACGGCTGCGCACCGTGCTCGAGTTCGCGCGCCGCGGGGCCGCACCGGCCGGCGCCGGGCAGGCCCGGGCCGCGCGCGACCAGGTCGTGTCCGTGAGCATGCGCTGCGCGGGACAGAACTGCCTGCAGCGCTCCATCGCCACGGCCCTGCTGTGCAGGGCCCGCGGCGTGTGGCCGACCTGGTGCACCGGCGTCCGTACGCACCCCTTCGCCGCCCACGCCTGGGTCGAAGCCGAGGGCCGGCTGATCGGCGAGCCGCACCCCGAGGGCTACTACAAGCCGCTGCTGACCGTGCCCCCGCGTCCCGCGCACCCCACCCGTCAGGAGGCGGCCGCCCGATGACCACCGTGCACACCGACGAGGCCCTGCGCCTCGTCGAGAGCCGTACCACCAGCCCCACGACGGTGGACGTCACCGATTACGTGGGGGCCATGTCCGTCCACTGCCCGTATCTCGCGCCGTCCGTCCAGCGCGAGCTGACCAGCTGGACGGTCTACCGCGCGGCCGGCGACGCGCCGGACGTCGAGGCGGCCGTCTTCCGAGCCGGAGTACGGGCCGCGGAGTGGCTCCGGACGCAGACGAACCGCCGGCACGCCGCGCTGCTGTGCGAGAACATCGTGGTCTCCGGCGCCGGCCGCGAGGTGCTGGCGTGGCCGCACTGGGCCCTGAAGAACCTCTACGCCCCGGTCGGCGTGATGTTCGGGAAATTCCCGGTGGGGGAGCAGATCGCCGACCACCACGGCCGCGTCATCCCGGAGCCGCCGGTCTCCTTCCTCGCCGTGCGCTTCGTCGTACGCGCCCGCGACCCGCTCTTCCTGAGCCGCACCCCGGACCTCGCCGACGCCGTGGCGGTCGCGGAGGACGACGGGCGGGACGTCTTCGAGCAGCTCCCGCGCGAGTGGAAGGACGTGAAACTGTGGGCGCGGCAGCGCCTGCCCAGGGAGTGAGCAGGCAGGCGCTGCTCTACGGCCGGCGCAGACGGGACGCCTTGAGCGTCATG
>KL569466.1:21901-22313 GCA_000715685.1 Streptomyces lilacinus | reverse complement strand
TATAAGAGACAGCGTCCAGGTCGAGGCCCGTCAGCTGCTCCACCCGGCCCAGGCGGTAGTACAGCGTCTGCCGGTGGATGCCCAGGGCGGCCGCCGCGCGACCCGCCTGCCCGGCGCAGTCGAGGGAGACCTCGGCCGTGCGGGCCAGCTCCGTGTGCGCGGCCGCCAGCAGCGGCAGCACGGCCGGGTCCGCCGCCCGCCCGGCCGCGAGGCCGGTCAGCACCCGGTACGGGCCGATGCCGGCCCACTCCGCGACCGGGCCCAGCCGCCGGTCCGCCAGCGCGGCCCGCGCCGCCGACAGGGCCTCCGCCCACGCCTCCGGCAGCTCCTCGACGCCCCGCCGGGGCGTGCCGACGCCGGCCGCGGCGAGCGCCGGCAGCGGGTTCGCGGACGGCCCCGGTGGGGCCGGGAG
>KL569466.1:18058-21664 GCA_000715685.1 Streptomyces lilacinus | reverse complement strand
TGTGTATAAGAGACAGGCGCCGTACCCTCCGGCAGCGCCCCCGGCACCGCGCACAGCGCGGCGACCCCCGACTGGGCGGCGAGCGCCGAGACCGTGCCGTCCTGGCCCGCCTGGTCCGCGTCGCCCTCGCCGTCGCCCGTGCGCCACGGCGCGACCGCGACGAGCGCCAGCGGCCCGTCGGCCGCCGCGCCGAGGGCCTCCCGCAGCGCGCCGCGGGCCGCCTCCCGCCGCCTCCCGCGTGGCGGGCCGGGCGGTCAGCAGGTCCCGCAGCAGCTCGCCCAGCTCGGCGCCCGCCCGGGCCTCGGCGGCCAGCAGCGCCCCGATCCGGGCGGCGGTCTCCATGGCATGGGCCAATCGGGGGTCGGCGAAGGGCACGGACAGGTCCAGCTCCGCCAGGTGCCCGTCGTCCAGCAGCCACACATAGCCGTGCACCACGCCGCCGTGGCGCACCGGCAGGCAGATCCGCCCCTTGAACACGCCGGCCGCCGGGTCCGGCGGGATGCGCAGGGGCGCCTGCGCCCGCGCGATGCCGAACGCCTCGAACCAGGCCCGGACCGCCGCCGTGGACCGCCGCTGGAGGATCGACCGGGTGCGTACCGGGTCCATCATCAGGTCCAGGTCGTCGTCGCCCCCGTGGGCGCCGAAGGCGATCAGACCGAAATCACGGTCCTCAAGGGTCGCGGGAGCGCCGAGCGCCGCCGAGATCTCGTCCACGAGCTGCTGATACTCGCCCCGCATGCCGCGCTGTGCTCCCTTCTCCATCCGTCGGTCATCATTGTCATACAGATGTCTGAGATCCCGGCCACGAATGCGTGACAGCTGTCGATGGCCGCAAGATGGCGTGAACTCTACGTTTCACGGTGAGTTTCTTATGCCGTCTCCCCAGGTGGGGACGGCCGTCATCGTGGAGGTGCCCCGTGCTGGGTCCCGTGATCCTCGCTGCCTCGCGCAGTGACCGAATGCGCCGTTTCGTGTCGGCCGCTCCGGGCACCAAGCAGGTCGTCGACCGGTTCATCGCCGGCGAGACCGTCGAGCAGGTCATTCCCATCGTGGAGGACGCCGCGGCCAAGGGCCTCGAGGTCACCCTGGACGTGGTGGGCGAGGACATCACCACGGTCGAGCAGTCGTACGCCGCGCGTGACGCCTACCTCGAGCTGATCGAGCGCCTCAAGGAGCTCGACCTGGGCACCCGCGCCGAGATGTCGGTCAAGCTGTCCATGTTCGGCCAGGCCCTGGAGGGCGGCCACGAGCTGGCGCTCGCCAACGTCCGCCCGGTCGTCGAGGCCGCCGCCGCCATCGGCACCACGGTCACCCTGGACGCCGAGGACCACACCACCCTCGACTCGATGTTCGCCATCCACGAGGAGCTGCGGAAGGACTTCCCGCAGACCGGCTGCGTCATCCAGGCCTACCTCTTCCGCACCGAGGACGACGCCCGCCGTCTCGCCGCCGCCGGCAGCCGTGTGCGTATCGTGAAGGGTGCGTACAAGGAGCCTGCCTCCGTCGCGTACCAGGACAAGGCCGAGATCGACAAGGCCTTCGTCCGCATCATCAAGATCCTGATGGCGGGCGAGGGCTACCCGATGATCGGATCGCACGACCCGCGTCTGATCGCCATCACACAGGAGCTGGCCCGGCAGGCGGGCCGCAAGCTCGACGAGTACGAGTTCCAGATGCTGTACGGCATCCGCAGTGACGAGCACGTCCGCCTGGCCGCCGAGGGCCACCGGATGCGCGTCTACACGGCGTACGGCACCGACTGGTACGGCTACTTCATGCGCCGCCTGGCCGAGAAGCCGGCGAACCTGCTGTTCTTCGCGCGCTCCATCCTCACCAAGGGCTGAGCCGCCCCGCCCCCCGACACCCCCGAGCCCCGAAGGAGACACGGAACTCATGGACGCTGTCACCCAGGTCCCCGCGCCGGTCAACGAGCCGGTGCACAGCTACGCCCCCGGCTCCGCCGAGCGCGCCCGCCTCGAGGCCAAGCTCAAGGAGCTGGCGGCCAACCCGATCGACCTGCCGATGACCATCGGCGGCGAGAAGCGCATGGGCGGCGGCGAGCCGTTCAACGTCGTCCAGCCGCACAACCACGCCGCCGTCCTCGGCACCTTCAACAACGCCACCACGCAGGACGCCCAGGACGCGATCGACGCGGCCCTGGCCGCCGCCCCGGCGTGGCGCGCGATGTCCTTCGACGACCGCGCCGCGATCATCCTGCGCGCCGCCGAGCTGCTGGCCGGCCCCTGGCGCGAGACGCTGGCCGCCTCCACCATGCTCGGCCAGTCGAAGACCGCCCAGCAGGCCGAGATCGACACGCCCTGCGAGCTCGTCGACTTCTGGCGCTTCAACGTGCACTTCGCGCGCCAGATCCTCGCCGAGCAGCCGGTCGCCAACTCCGCCGGCGTGTGGAACCGCAGCGACCACCGCCCGCTCGAGGGCTTCGTCTACGCGATCACGCCGTTCAACTTCACCGCCATCGCCGGCAACCTGCCGACCGCCCCCGCCCTCATGGGCAACGTGGTCGTCTGGAAGCCGTCCCCCACCCAGACCCACTCCGCCGTGCTGCTCATGCAGCTCCTGGAGGAGGCGGGCCTGCCCAAGGGCGTCATCAACCTGGTGACCGGCGACGGCATCGCCGTCTCCGAGGTGGCCCTGAACCACCCCGAGCTGGCCGGCATCCACTTCACCGGCTCGACCAAGACCTTCCAGTACCTGTGGAAGACGGTCGGCAACAACATCGAGAAGTACAAGTCCTACCCGCGTCTGGTCGGCGAGACCGGTGGCAAGGACTTCGTCGTCGCCCACCCGAGCGCCGACCCGGCCGTCCTGAAGACCGCGCTGACCCGCGGCTCCTTCGAGTTCCAGGGCCAGAAGTGCTCGGCCTCCTCCCGCGCCTACGTCCCGCGCTCCATCTGGGAGAACGGCTTCAAGGAGGAGTTCGCGGCCGAGGTCGACGGCATCACCATGGGTGACGTCACCGACCTGTCGCACTTCATCGGCGCCGTCATCGACGACCGCGCCTTCGCCAAGAACAAGGCCGCGATCGACCGCGCCAAGGCCGACCCGACCTGCACGATCGTCGCCGGCGGCACGTACGACGACTCGGTGGGCTACTTCGTCCGCCCGACCGTCATCGAGTGCACCGACCCGGAGAACGAGGTCTTCACGACCGAGTACTTCGGCCCGATCCTCGCCGTCCACGTCTACGAGGACGCCGACTTCGACGCGATGCTGGCCCAGATGGAGTCCGTCTCGGCGTACGCCCTGACCGGCTCGATCATCGCCGCCGACCGCTACGCGGCTGCCGACGCGATGGAGAAGCTCCGCTTCGCCGCGGGCAACTTCTACATCAACGACAAGTCGACCGGTGCCGTGGTGGGGCAGCAGCCGTTCGGTGGTGGCCGGGCGTCGGGCACCAACGACAAGGCGGGTGCCGCGACCAACCTCCAGCGCTGGGTCTCGACCCGCTCCATCAAGGAGACCCTGGTCCCCCCGACCGACTACCGCTACCCCCACATGGGCTGACGCCCCTGTGACCACCGCCCCCGCCCCCGGCCCCCAGCCGGGGCCGGGGGCGGTTTCATTTCCGGGCACGAAATTCAGCCC
>KL569466.1:15906-17729 GCA_000715685.1 Streptomyces lilacinus | reverse complement strand
GAAGGGGCGGGTCAGGGGAAAGAACACCTGCCCCCGTCTCAGATAGTAGGAAGCCCGAGTAAATGCGCAGACATGACGGGCAGGCTGTCCTAGCGTAGGAAAAGCCGAACGTCCCGCTCCATCGAGCGACGGCGGTCGAGGCCGCGTGCCAACGCGCAGGTGATCCCTGCCGCACCGCAGGCCCCCGCCCCCTCCCGGCGCTCCCGCATCAGGACTCGCAGAGGAGACGTGACCCATGCCCGAAACCACCGTCCGCCGGACCCGCCGTGCCGCCCGTACCGCCGCCGACCGCGCGCAGCGCGACGCCGACCGGGTGAACGCCGCCGCCGCGCTCCAGCGCGCGCTCGACCGTCGCGACAACGGCGGCGTCACAGGTCACTGAGCCCGGTCGGCCCCGCCGCGCCCGGCCTCGCCCCGCACGACGTCGAAGTGGTCGATCCGCGCCCCGCTCTCCGCCAGCGTCGTCACCCGCAGCCGCGGCCGCCGGGCCCGGCTCGGCCTCGACCGCGAGGAACGAGTAGCCCGTGTAGCGCACCCGTGACCACTCCACGGTCTCCGTGACCTTGGCCCGGCCCTTGCGCCAGTAGTAGCTGGCCACGCTCTCCCGGTTCTTGACGTGGCCCTCGTAGCTGTCGGGCACGGGGAAGTCGTACAGCGACTTCCCCGCCCCGCCCGCGGTGACGTACACGATGCCGTCGCGCGTCGAGTCGACGGTCTCGCCGATCGGCACCCGTCGCGCGACGCGCCCGCGCCGGATCGCGTCGGTGCGCTCGTAGACGTGGTTGTGGCCGTTGATGACCAGGTCCACCGTGTACTTCTCGAACAGCGGTACCCACGCGTCGCGCACTCCGCCGTCCGAGGCGTGGCCCTTGGTGGTGGAGTAGGCGCAGTGGTGGAAGAAGACCACGATGAAGTCGATGCCCGGCCGCTCCCGCAGCTCCCGCAGGCGCCGCTCGAGCCACCGGGTCTGCCGGCCGCCGCTGTAGCCGGTGTTCGCGGTGATCTCGTACGAGACGTCGTTGGCGTCGAGGGCGACGACGCCCACGTTGCCGTAGACGAAGGAGTAGACCCCCGGCGCGTGGCGGGCGTCGAAGCCGTTGTCGGGCATGGCCCAGCGGGCGCTCTGGCCGCCGTAGCCGTTGGGGGAGTACCAGGCCTCCATGTCGTGGTTCCCGGTCGTCACCATCCACGGCACGCTCGCGGCCACCGACTCGGTCTGGGCCAGGAACTGGTCCCACACCCGTGCGTCGTAGACGTCCGTGGGCTTGCCGGCGCCGCTGTCGTCGGCGTAGCAGATGTCTCCCGCGTGCAAGTGGAAGGCCGGGTTCTGACCGAGGATCAGCTGGTCGTTGGCGAGGGCCTGGTAACTGACGCCCTGGTCGCCGAAGGCGGTGAAGACGAAGGTCTCCGGCCGCGTCGGGGCGGTGGTGAAGGTCCCTATGGTGCCGAAGTGGCGGGTGTCGGCGGGGTCGAAGCCGTCGTGGCCGACGCCGTAGTAGTAGGTCTGGCCGGGGGCGAGGTTGTCCAGGGCCGCGTGCAGGAAGAGCTGGTCGACGGCCGGCAGGTCCTTGCCCAGCGGCGGGGTGTGCAGGGGGCGCTCCTCGGCCGGGATGCGCCGGCTCAGGTCCCAGGGCTTCAGCCCCACCCGGACGAAGGGGTGCCGGACGGCGAACGGGACCTGCCAGGAGACGCGCATCTGCGTCCGCGGGTCCGCGCCGAAGGCGAGGTGTCGCCCGAAGGGGGCCACGAGCGAGCCGTCGACTCTCGCGGTCGCGGGCGCGGTGATCAGCGTGGGGGACAGGGGCCGCCCGGTCGGGGCCGCG
>KL569466.1:7830-15657 GCA_000715685.1 Streptomyces lilacinus | reverse complement strand
CGTGCCGGCGGTGCCCAGCAGGCCCGTGCCCGCGATGGTCCCCGCCGTCGCGGCGCTCGCCCGCAGCAGGCCGCGGCGGGTGAGCTTGGTGCGGAGGTATTCGTGCTGTTCTGCCATCGTCATCCGGCGTGCCAGCCGGTCGGGAATTCCCACCCGTGGTGTGTCCATGCCCGGGAACGTGCCCAGGGACAGGTGGCGCGGACACATGTTTTCGGGGAATGTGGCCTGTCCGGCTCGCAAGCGTCCGTAATGTGGACGGTGCGTGTCATTCTGCGGGACGAGGAGTACGGTCCCGGGTATGTCTCGAAGCCTCCGCCTCGCAGTGATCCCCGGTGACGGTATCGGCCCCGAAGTGGTGGCCCAGGGCCTCAAGGTCCTGTCGGCCGTGCTCCCTTCGGACGTCAAGCTGGAGACCCGGGAGTACGACCTCGGCGCCCGTCGCTGGCACGCCACCGGCGAGACCCTGCCCGACGCGGAGCTGGAGTCCCTGAAGGACCACGACGCGATCCTGCTCGGCGCGATCGGCGACCCCTCCGTGCCCTCCGGCGTGCTCGAGCGCGGGCTGCTGCTCAAGCTGCGCTTCGCCTTCGACCACTACGTCAACCTGCGCCCCTCCAGGCTCCTCCCGGGCGCGGCGACCCCGCTGGCCGGGCGGCCGGAGATCGACTTCGTCGTCGTCCGCGAGGGCACCGAGGGCCCGTACGTCGGCAACGGCGGCTCGCTGCGCACCGGCACCCCCGCCGAGGTGGCCACCGAGGTCAGCCTCAACACCGCCCACGGCGTGGAGCGCGTGGTCCGCGACGCCTACGAGCGCGCCCAGGCCCGCCCGCGCCGCAGGCTCACCCTCGTGCACAAGAACAACGTCCTCGTGCACGCCGGCCACCTGTGGAAGAACATCTTCGACCGGGTCGGCCGGGAGTACCCCGAGGTCACCACCGACTACCTGCACGTCGACGCCGCGACGATCTTCTTCGTCACCCAGCCCGAGCGCTTCGACGTCATCGTCACCGACAACCTCTTCGGCGACATCCTCACCGACCTCGCCGCCGCCGTCACCGGCGGAATCGGACTCGCCGCCTCCGGCAACATCAACGCCTCCGGGACCTTCCCGTCGATGTTCGAGCCCGTGCACGGCTCGGCGCCCGACATCGCCGGCACCGGCAAGGCCGACCCGACGGCCGCCGTCCTGTCCGTCGCCCTCCTCCTGCGCCACCTCGGCTACGAGGCGGAGGCGGCCCGCGTCGAGAGCGCGGTGACCGCCGACGTGGCGGCGCGGGACGGCGTGGCCCGCAGCACGGACGAGGTCGGCGACGCCCTCGTATCCCGGGTTCTCGCCGCTTCCGTAACGGGCTGATCCCGGCCGCCGTACAGGCGCGCGGCCGGATGCCACCATCGATTCCCGGCCGCGCGCACATTTTCCGTCGCGCCCCTCACGAGCGATAATCGAACGAGGGGCCGCGATATGAGGCGAAGCTCGGACGTCTCGATCCCACCGGGACGGAGTGAGCGCGGTCCGCCGCACACAACGTGAAGGACACGCATTCATGACGACGCCCACGATCGAGCTCAAGCCTTCCTCGCACCCGCTGTCCCCCGCGGAGCGCGAGCGCATCCTGGCCGACCCCGGTTTCGGCCGCCACTTCACCGACCACATGGTCACCATCAAGTGGACGGAGGGCCGCGGCTGGCACGACGCCCAGCTCGTTCCGTACGCGCCGCTGCCGATCGACCCGGCGAACATGACGCTCCACTACGCCCAGTCCATCTTCGAGGGCCTCAAGGCGTACCGGCAGCCCGACGGCACCGTCGCCACCTTCCGCCCCGAGGAGAACGCCAAGCGCTTCCAGGACTCCGCCCGCCGCCTGGCCATGCCCGAGCTGCCGGTCGAGACCTTCATCGAGGCCTGCGACGCGCTGGTGCGGCAGGACAAGGAGTGGGTGCCGGGCTCCGGCGAGCAGTCGCTCTACCTGCGCCCGTTCATGTTCGCCACCGAAGTCGGCCTGGGCGTGCGGCCCTCCAACGAGTACCTCTTCGTGGTCATCGCCTCGCCCGCCGGCGCGTACTTCCCCGGTGGCGTCAAGCCGGTCTCGGTGTGGCTGTCCCAGGAGTACGTGCGCGCCGCCCCCGGCGGCACCGGCGCCGCCAAGTGCGCGGGCAACTACGCCGCCTCCCTCGTCGCCCAGGCGCAGGCCGCCGAGCAGGGCTGCGACCAGGTCGTCTGGCTCGACGCGGTGGAGCGCCGCTGGATCGAGGAAATGGGCGGCATGAACCTGTACTTCGTGTACGGCAACCGCATCCTCACCCCGCGCCTCACCGGCACCCTGCTGCCCGGCATCACCCGCGCCTCCCTCCTCGAGATCGCCGCCGACCTCGGCTACGAGGTCGGCGAGAGCCGCATCTCGGTCGACGACTGGAAGGACGGCAACGCGGACGGCACCCTCACCGAGGTCTTCGCCTGCGGCACCGCCGCCGTCATCACCCCGGTCGGCTCGGTGAAGTCCACCACGGGCAACTGGACCGTCGGCGACGGGCAGCCGGGCGAGGTCACCATGAAGCTCCGCAAGGCGCTCCTGGACATCCAGACCGGCGCCGCCGAGGACACCCACGGCTGGATGCACCGCCTGGCCTGACGCCGCCGACGCCACTGGCGCCGCCGACGCCGCTGAGGCCTCGCACCCGACGGCCGCGATCCCGCGTACGCAACGCACGCAAGTACGCGGGATCGTTGCCGCCTGAACCCTTGTCGCGGCAGTGCCGTTCCAGCACCGTGATCCTCCATGGAACAGGGAAACCAGGGACAGCACTGGAAGAAGATCTGGGTCGGCTCGGCCGGCAACATGGTCGAGTGGTTCGACTGGTTCGTCTACGCCAGCTTCGCCACCTACTTCGCGGGGGCCTTCTTCCCCGCGGGCAACGACACCGCCAAGCTCATGAACACCGCCGGCATCTTCGCCGTCGGGTTCTTCATGCGGCCCGTCGGCGGCTGGCTCCTGGGCCGGGTGGGCGACCGGCGCGGCCGCAAGGCGGCGCTCACCCTGACGGTCACGCTGATGTCGGCGTCCGCCGTGCTCATCGCGGCCGCCCCGACCTACGCGGTCGCCGGCTACGGCGGCGCCGCCGTCCTGCTCGTCGCCCGGCTCCTGCAGGGCCTGTCGGTCGGCGGCGAGTACGCGGCCAGCGCGACGTACCTCACGGAGGCCTCCGCACCCGGCCGGCGCGGCTTCGCCTCCAGCTTCCAGTACGTGTCGATGACCGCCGGCCAGATCCTGGGCCTGGGCCTCCTGATCCTGCTCCAGCACACGCTCACCGCCGGTGAACTGCACAGCTGGGGCTGGCGCATCCCCTTCGTCGTGGGCGCGCTGGGCGCCGCCGTCATCTTCTACCTGCGGCGCAACATGCTGGAGACGGAGGCCTACGAGGAGGCCGGCACCGCCCCCGAGGACCGCGGCACCATCAGGGCGCTGCTGCGGCACAAGCGCGAGGCGCTCCTCGTCGTCGCGCTGACCATGGGCGGCACGGTCGCCTACTACACGTACACGACCTATCTGACGAAGTACCTCTCCAACACCGCGGGCCTGCCCAAGCAGACGGCGACGCTCGTGAGTTTCTGCGCGCTGATCGTCTTCTGTCTCTTATACATGTGTATAAGAGACAGTTCTGACCGTGCCCATCATGGCGATGCTCCGGGACGCCGGGTCCTTCTGGCCGGCCCTGGGCCTGTCGCTGCTGGCGCTGGTCGTGATCACCGGCTACACCTCGATCAACGCCTGTGTGAAGGCGGAGCTCTTCCCGACGGGCGTGCGGTCCCTCGGCGTCGCCCTGCCGTACGCGATCGCCAACGCGCTCTTCGGCGGGACGGCGGAGTACGTGGCCCTGTGGTTCAAGAAGAGCGGAATGGAGTCCGGCTTCTCCTGGTACGTCGCGGGCTGCGCGGCGGTGTCGCTGGGCGTCTACCTCACGATGCGCGAGACGCGGGACATCGACCTCAAGCGGGTGGGCGGCACGCCCGAACCCGCCCCGGGGGCGGACCGGGTGCCCGCATCCTGAGACTCGTCCGCATCGCGGGCCGGGGCTGTGCCAGGATGTCCCCATGCTCCCGTTCGCCATGATTATTGGCAGCAGGCGCGCCGGTCCGCAGTGACCGCCTCGTACCACCCCGTGCGAAGCGGACACCGTCGTCCCAGACCCGCGCGCAGACCTCTCGCACCCGCGAGAGGTTTTTGCGTTTTCCGGCCCATCCCGCCGCGCGAAACGCAGGGCGAGGGATCATAGGGGGACGGTGGAACCGGTCATTCCGGTAGACCGACATCCTCACAGGAGTCAGAGCAGCAATGACGGACGCAACCGACGGCCCCGACGAACGTCCCGACGACGGCTTCCACGTCTTCGACACCACCCTGCGCGACGGCGCGCAGCGCGAAGGCATCAACCTCACCGTCGCGGACAAGCTGACCATCGCCCGCCACCTCGACGACTTCGGCGTGGGCTTCATCGAGGGCGGCTGGCCCGGCGCCAACCCCCGGGACACCGAGTTCTTCCGGCGCGCCCGCGAGGAGATCGACTTCCGGCACGCCCTGCTCGTCGCCTTCGGCGCCACCCGCAGGGCGGGGGTGCGGGCCGAGGACGACCCGCAGGTCGCCGCCCTGCTCGACTCGGAGGCCCCCGTCGTCACGCTGGTGGCCAAGTCCCACGACCGTCATGTCGAGCTCGCCCTGCGCACCACGCTCGACGAGAACCTCGCCATGATCCGCGACACCGTCGCCCACCTGCGCTCGCACGGCCGCCGCGTCTTCGTCGACTGCGAGCACTTCTTCGACGGCTACCGCGCCAACCCCGGCTACGCCACCGAGGTCGTCCGCACCGCGCACGAGGCGGGCGCCGACGTCGTCGTGCTCTGCGACACCAACGGCGGCATGCTCCCCGCCCAGGTCGAGGCGGTCGTGCGCACCGTCCTCGCCGACACCGGCGCCCGGCTCGGCATCCACGCCCAGGACGACACCGGCTGCGCGGTCGCCAACACCCTCGCCGCCGTGGACGCCGGCGCCACCCACGTGCAGTGCACGGCCAACGGCTACGGCGAGCGCGTCGGCAACGCCAACCTCTTCCCCGTCGTGGCCGCCCTGGAGATCAAGTACGACCGACGGGTCCTGCCGCCGGGCAAGCTGGCCGAGATGACCCGCGTCTCGCACGCCATCGCCGAGGTCGTCAACCTCACGCCGGCCACCCACCAGCCGTACGTGGGCCTGTCCGCCTTCGCCCACAAGGCCGGGCTGCACGCCTCCGCGATCAAGGTCGACCCGGACCTCTACCAGCACATCGACCCCGAGCGGGTCGGCAACACCATGCGGATGCTGGTCTCCGACATGGCCGGCCGCGCCTCGGTGGAGCTCAAGGGCAAGGAGCTCGGCATCGACCTCGGCGGCGACCGCGAGCTCATCGGCCGCATCGTGGCGCGGGTCAAGGAGCGCGAGCTGGCCGGCTACACGTACGAGGCCGCGGACGCCTCCTTCGAGCTGCTGATGCGCGAGGAGGTCGAGGGCCGCACCCGCCGCTACTACCGCGTCGAGTCCTGGCGCGCCATCGTCGAGGACCGCCCCGACGGCACCCACGCCAACGAGGCGACCGTGAAGCTGTGGGCCAAGGGCGAGCGCCTCGTCGCCACCGCCGAGGGCAACGGCCCGGTCAACGCCCTGGACCGGGCGCTGCGGGTCGCCCTCGAGCGCATCTATCCGCAGCTGGCCTCGCTGAAGCTGACGGACTACAAGGTCCGCACCCTGGAGGGCAGCCTGGGCACGGGGTCGACGACCCGGGTGCTGATCTCCACCAGCGACGAGCACGGCGAGTGGTCCACGGTCGGCGTCGGCGAGAACGTCATCGCCGCGTCCTGGCAGGCCCTGGACGACGCCTACGCCTACGGTCTGCGGCGCGCGGGCGTCGAGCCGCGGGAGTGAGCGGAGGGCCCGCCGTCATGACGGGCGCCCGCGTCGTATCGGGCGCCTGCGTCGTAACGGGCGCCGAGGCCGGCGCCGAGCAGGTCGAAGGCGAGCTCGGCGTCGGCGTGCGCCTCGGGCAGGGCGCCGGCGGCGGTGTCGCCGGCGGCGAGCTTGCGCCAGTTCTCCTGGGCGAGGCGCTGGTGCACGGTGATGATCTGCGCGGCGGCGAGGCGCGCCGTCAGTCCGCCGGCCGGTGCCGTCTTCGCCGTCGCTTCCACCTCGGCGAGGGCCTCGGCCAGCAGCTCCTCGTCCCGGTCGGCGTAGCGGACGAGGCGGGCGAGCAGGCTCGGCGTCCCGTAGAGCATGTCGTTGAACGCCCGCACGATCGGGCTGTCGTTGAGGCCCGTGATCGGGTCGTGGGCGTCCAGGCGCGCGTGGAAGTGCGCGCGGAGCGCCGCGAGGGGTGACAGGCCCGGCTCGCGGTCCCGGACGACGCGCGCCGCCTCGCCCTGGTGGTCGGCGATGCGGTGCAGCGCCAGGTCCTCCTTGGCCGGGAAGTAGCGGAACAGCGTCGGCTTGGACACCTCGACGGCCGCCGCGACGTCCGCGACCGAGACCTGGTCGAAGCCGCGCTTGAGGAAGAGCTCGATGGCGGTGTCGGACAGCGCCTGGCGCGTGCGCTGCTTCTTGAGCTCTCGCAGTCCCGTTGGCTCGCTCATGGATCAACGGTAGCAGATTTCTCGTTACTCAGAAACTTTTGTTACCCGGTTGCGTTTTCGAATCGGGTTGGTCTTTCATGGAGTCACCGACCGACGGAGGGACTTCCGCCATGACCGACACCGCCGTACTCGTCGTGGGCGCCGGGCCGACCGGACTCACGCTCGCCTGCACCCTCGCCCGCGCCGGCGTTCCCGTGCGCATCATCGACAAGTCCCCGGCGTTCCACCGCTCCTCGCGGGGCAAGGGGCTCAATCAGCGCAGCCGCGAGCTCTTCGACGACCTCGGCGTGGGGGAGGCCGCCACGGCCTCCGGCATCGAGCACATCGCCCTGCGCAAGTACCGGGACGGTGTCGCGGTGGCCGACCACGTCGCCTTCGGGGACCGCGCCCCCACCCCCGACGCGCCCTACGCCAGCGGCCTGATCATCCCGCAGTGGCGCACCGAGGAGATCCTCCGCGAGAAGCTGGCCGAGTACGGGGTCGAGGTCGAACTGGCCGCGGAGCTCACCGAGTTCGCGCAGGACGAGCACGGGGTGACCGCGACCCTCGCCGACGGCCGGACGGTGACCGCCGCCTATCTGGTCGGCTGCGACGGCGGCCGCAGCCCCGTGCGCAAGGCCCTCGGCGTCGGCTTCGAGGGAGAGACCGAGGCCGAGGAGTGCATGGTGATCGGCGACGTGCGCGCCGACGGCCTCGACCCCGCCTTCTGGCACCAGTGGTTCGACGAGGACGGCGGGATCCTGCTCTGTCCCTTCCGCGACGGCGACCACTGGCAGCTGCAGGCCGGCCCCGAGCGGGACGCCGAAGGGCGCCTCGTGCCCCCGTCGGTGGAGTCCTTCCAGCGGCTTTTCGACCGGCACGCCAGGATGCCCGGAATACGGCTGACCGACCCCGTCTGGCTCTCCGTCCACCGCATCAACGTCCGCATGGCCGACCGCTTCCGGGTGGGCCGGGTCTTCCTCGCCGGCGACGCGGCCCACGTCCACTCCATAGCGGGCGGGCTCGGCATGAACACCGGCATCCAGGACGCGTTCAACCTGGGCTGGAAGCTCGCCTTCGTCATCGGCGGCCTGGCGGGCCCCGGGCTCCTCGACACCTACGAGGAGGAGCGGCTGACCGTCGCCGCGTGGACGCTGAACCTCACCGACGAGCGGCTGCGCGTCGTCCGCGAGGGT
>KL569466.1:7115-7600 GCA_000715685.1 Streptomyces lilacinus | reverse complement strand
GCGTCGTCCGCGAGGGCGTCCGCCGGCCGGGCGTCGGCACCGAGGCCGCCGTCACGGACGACATCACGACCCTCGGCGTCGGCTACGAGTGGAGTGCCCTCGCGGCCGGGGGCCGCTTGGCGGGACACCGCGCCCCCGACGCCCCGTGCCGCGACGCGTCCACCGGCGCCCCGACCCGCCTCTTCGATGTCTTCGCCGGGCCGCACTTCACGCTGCTCGGCTTCGGGCCGGACAGCGCGACGCCGCTCGCGACGGTCGCGGCCGCGTACGGCGACCGGGTGCGGACCTTCCGGGTCGATGACCACGAGGGGCACGCGGGGCGGGCTTACGGGGTGGAGGGGTCCGGGCTGGTGCTGGTGCGGCCGGACAATCATGTGGCGCTTGGTGCGGGAGCGGAGGGAGGGGCTGAGGTCGTGGACTATCTGAAGCGGCTCGGTTGCTGAGGCACCGGCGAGCCTGGCCCCGGTCCCGCCCTTTCACCGTTT
>KL569466.1:5560-6843 GCA_000715685.1 Streptomyces lilacinus | reverse complement strand
ACGGGCTGAAATCAGCCCGTCCTCCGGGGCGGAGCCCCGGTTTCGGGAAGGGGTGGGGTGGGGGAGAACACCGCCGTGGCCGTCACCAGTTGGACCCGCCGCACCTTTCTCACCGTCGCCGGCGCCCTCGGCACCCTGGGTCTCGGCGCCGCCCCCGACGCCGACGAGTTCGCCGCCCTCCGAAGACGCTGGCGCGACCTCACCCTCGGCACCGGCTTCGACCCCGCCGCCGCCCCCTACGCCGCCGTCCTCCGCCGCACCGGCGACCTCGCCCGGGCGTACCGCGCGGCCATGCGGCCCGCCCCCGCCTCGCTCTGGCCCGACGCCCCCTTCGACCCGCCCGCCGGGATCACGCAGAGCTTCGCCCGCCTGTTCACCATGGCCCAGGCCCACGCCCAGCCCGGCACCGGGCTCACCGGGGACCCCGGTCTCGCCGCCGAGGTCCTCGCCGGCCTCGACCACCTCCACGAGCGCGTCTATCACGCCGGCGCCCCCCGCTACGGCAACTGGTGGGAGTGGCAGATCGGCAGCCCCAGGCTCCTCCTGGACACCCTCACCCTGCTCCACGACGCCGTCGGCCCGGCCCGCCGGGACGCCCTCCTCGCCGCCGTCGACCACTTCGTGCCCGACGCGACGCTCGGCGACTACACCGGCACCAGCACCGGCGCCAACCGCGTCGACCTGTGCCGCGTCGTCGCCCTGCGCGGTGTCCTCGGGCAGGCACCCGCCAAGATCGCCCTGGCCCGAGACGCCCTCTCCCCGGTCTTCCCCCACGTCCTCAAGGGCGACGGCCTCTACGCCGACGGCTCGTTCGTCCAGCACACCACCGTCGCCTACACCGGCACCTACGGATGCGTCCTGCTCGACGGCCTCGCCCGGCTCTTCGCCTTGCTCCGCGCGTCCCGTTGGGACGTCACCGACCCCAACCGGCGGATCATCCACGACAGCGTCGAGCACGCCTACGCCCCCGTGCTCCACAACGGTCTCGTCATGGACAGCGTCTCCGGCCGCGCCGTCAGCCGCGGCAGGCAGCGCACCGACCCCCGCGGCCTCCAGCAGGGCGACCATCAGCGCGGCCACGCCCTCATCGCCGCCGTCGCCCTGCTCGCGGCCGGCGCGAGCCCGGCCGAGCGGGACCGGTGGCACGCGATGATCAAAGGCTGGGCCGCCCGGGACACCGTGAGCCCCCTCCTCACCGACCCGCAGTTCGGCACGGCCGACCTCGCCCGCCTCGCCGCGGTCGCCGCCGACCCCGTGCCCGCCGCCCCCGAGCCCGTCGGCCA
>KL569466.1:4617-5298 GCA_000715685.1 Streptomyces lilacinus | reverse complement strand
GCCATGGACCGCGCCGTCCACCGCCGCCCCACGTGGGCCGCGAACATCGCCATGGCCTCCGACCGCATCACGTACTACGAGAACGGCAACGGCGAGAACCCGCGCGGCTGGCACACCGGCGCCGGCATGCTCTCCTGGTGGGGCGCGACCCACGGCGGCGACCAGTACGGCGACGACTTCTGGCCCACCGTCGATCCCTACCGGCTGCCCGGCACCACCGTCTCGCCCGTCCCCCTCGCCGACAACCAGGGTGGCGGCTGGGGCGCCCCCCGCCCCGCCGTGCGCTGGGTGGGCGGCGTCACCGACGGGGAGTACGCGGCCGTCGGCCAGCACCTCAAGGGCCTCGGCTCCACGCTCGAGGCGCGCAAGTCCTGGTTCTGCGCGGCCGACGCGATCGTCTGCCTCGGCGCCGGGATCACCGCCCGGGACGGCACCGAGCCCGAGACGATCGTCGACAACCGCAACCTCGGCCCCTCCGGCACCCCGCTCCTTACGGTCGACGGCGAGCCCCAGCCCTCCGACGACGGCTGGAGCGAGTCGTGGGACCGCGCCCGCTGGGCCCACCTCGCCGGCCACGCCGGCTGGGTCTTCCCCGGCGGCGCCCCGCTCGAGGCCCTGCGCGAGGCCCGCACCGGAGCCTGGAGCGACATCAACGCCGGCGGCTCGCCCACCCCGCTCACT
>KL569466.1:1481-4349 GCA_000715685.1 Streptomyces lilacinus | reverse complement strand
ATGTGTATAAGAGACAGACCCTGTGGTACCCACACGGCACCGACCCCGACGACGCCGCCTACGCCTACCTGCTGATGCCCGGAGCCGCCGCGCGCACCGTCGCCGCCCGGGCCGCCGACACCGGCTGGCTCACCGTCCTCGCCAACACGCGCGACCAGCAGGCCGTCCGCATCCCCTCCCTCGGCCTGACCGCCGCCAACTTCTGGACCCCCGGCACCACCGGCCCCCTCACCGTCACCGCCCCCGCCTCCGTGCTCGTCCGCCGGCAGGGGCGTACGCTCTCCCTCCACCTCGCCGCCCCCCTGCGCACCGGCGAGCCCGTCGAGCTCACCTGGCACCACCCGGTGACCCGCGTCACCGCGCACGACGACTCGGTGGAGGTTCTGGCCACCGGTTCCACGCTGCGACTGCGCGTCCTGCCGGGCGCCGCGTGCGCCGCCCACGCCTGCCGTGCGGAGCCGGGATGAGCGCGCCGCGGGCCCCCGTCCCCCGTACGGCGGTACGAGGTCAAGGCATATGGATGACGGCTCGGCCCGGCCGGATTTGTGGAGTACTCACAGCGTGGGACCGCCCCGCACCTGCCGGTAAGTGATAAGGACGCTGTGCAATTCTGTGCTGCCTGCCCACGAAATGGCGCAGTACGTTGTGCGGAACCGACATGATGTTCCGGCACGCCCGCCACGTACCGTCTATCCATGAGCAATCTCGAAGGTGCGCCCGTAGAGGCGAGTGACGTCCGTGGGCGCGTCGCCGAGCTGCACGCCATCCGCGAGCAGGTTCGGCGAGGTCCGAGCGAGCGCGCGACCCAGGCACAGAAGGCCAAGGGCAAGCTGACCGCTCGCGAGCGCATTGATCTCTTGCTTGACGAGGGCTCTTTTACCGAGGTGGAGCCGCTGCGGCGGCATCGCGCGACCGGGTTCGGGCTGGAGGCCAAGCGCCCGTACACCGACGGCGTGATCACCGGGTGGGGGACCGTCCACGGGCGGACGGTGTTCGTCTACGCACACGACTTCCGGATCTTCGGCGGCGCGCTGGGCGAGGCCCACGCCACCAAGATCCACAAGATCATGGACATGGCCATCGCGGCCGGTGCGCCTCTGGTGTCCCTGAACGACGGCGCCGGCGCCCGCATCCAGGAGGGCGTCTCCGCCCTCGCCGGCTACGGCGGCATCTTCCAGCGGAACACCAAGGCCTCCGGCGTCATCCCGCAGATAAGCGTGATGCTCGGCCCCTGCGCCGGTGGCGCCGCCTACTCCCCGGCCCTCACGGACTTCGTGTTCATGGTCCGGGAGACCTCCCAGATGTTCATCACCGGCCCCGACGTGGTGCGCGCGGTGACGGGCGAGGAGATCACCCAGAACGGCCTCGGCGGCGCGGACGTGCACGCCGAGACCTCCGGCGTGGCCCACTTCGCCTACGACGACGAGGAGACCTGCCTCGAGGAGGTCCGCTACCTCCTCTCCCTCCTCCCGCAGAACAACCGCGAGAACCCGCCCCGCGCCGTCTCCGAGGACCCCGCCGACCGTACCGGCGAGGCCCTGCTGGACCTGGTGCCGGCCGACGGCAACCGTCCGTACGACATGCGCAAGGTCATCGAGGAGCTCGTCGACGACGGCGAGTACCTCGAGGTCCACGAGCGCTGGGCGACCAACATCATCTGCGCCCTGTCCCGCCTGGACGGCCAGGTCGTGGGCATCGTCGCGAACCAGCCGCAGTCCCTCGCCGGCGTCCTCGACATCGAGGCGTCCGAGAAGGCCGCGCGGTTCATCCAGATGTGCGATGCGTTCAACATCCCGATCATCACTCTTCTGGACGTACCCGGCTTCCTCCCGGGCGTGGACCAGGAGCACGGTGGAATCATCCGGCACGGTGCGAAGCTGCTGTACGCCTACTGCAACGCCACGGTGCCCAGGATCTCCGTGATCCTGCGCAAGGCCTACGGCGGCGCGTACATCGTCATGGACTCGCAGTCCATCGGCGCCGACCTCACGTACGCCTGGCCCACCAACGAGATCGCGGTGATGGGCGCGGAGGGCGCGGCCAACGTCATCTTCCGCAAGCAGATCGCGGAGGCGGACGACCCCGAGGCCATGCGGGCCCGCATGGTCAAGGAGTACAAGGCCGAGCTGATGCACCCGTACTACGCGGCCGAGCGCGGACTGGTCGACGACGTGATCGACCCCGTCGAGACCCGGTCGGTGCTGATCCGCTCGCTGGCGATGCTCGCCAACAAGCACGCGGACCTGCCGTCGCGCAAGCACGGCAACCCGCCCCAGTAACCCACGAACGTCCAGTACTTCTGCAACCGGAGATACGCATGAACGACACGCTCGTACGCGTCGAGAAGGGCACGGCGGACGCCGAGGAACTGGCCGCCGTCACCGCAGTCCTCCTGGCCCGCGCCGCCGCCGACAACAACGCGGCCGCCGCGGCCGCCGCCCGCCCCCGCCGCACCACGGCCCCCTGGCGCCGCCTCGAGCGCACGCCCGGCTTCAGAGCACCGCACAGCTGGCAGGGCTGACGGGCTCCGGCTGGGGGTCCGGGGGTCACCCCCGGGTCAACGCAGCAGAGCACCGCACAGCTGGCAGGGCTGACGTCATCAGATGAGGCCCTCACCCCTTCCGGGGTGAGGGCCTCATCGCTTTGCCCACAACGCGACAAGGTCCCCGCACTCCCGAGGAGTGCGGGGACCTTGTCGCATCCGAGCTGCGCTCGAGCTACCGCAGGCGCGCCATCAGCGCGTGCTCGACGAGCGTGATGAGGGCGCTCTTCGCCTCGTGGCGGTGCCGGGCGTCCGTGGTGATGATCGGCGCGTCGGGGCCGATCTGGAGGGCCTCGCGGACCTCCTCCGGGGTGTACGGCTGGTGG
>KL569466.1:0-1195 GCA_000715685.1 Streptomyces lilacinus | reverse complement strand
CCGCGAGGCGCCGCGTGTCCACGAGGACGACGGCGCCGATGGCGCCGCGGACCAGGTCGTCCCACATGAACCAGAAGCGGTCCTGGCCGGGCGTGCCGAACAGGTACAGGATCAGGTCCTGGTCCAAGGTGATACGGCCGAAGTCCATGGCCACGGTCGTCGTGGTCTTGTCCGGCGCGTGGGTGAGGTCGTCGATGCCCGCCGAGGCGGAGGTCATGACGGCTTCGGTGCGCAGCGGGTTGATCTCCGAGACCGCGCCGACGAACGTGGTCTTGCCCACGCCGAAGCCACCCGCGACGACGATCTTCGCGGAGGTGGTGGAGCGGGCTGCCTCGCCGCTAGAGGTTCCGAAGTCCACTGAGCACCCTTTCGAGCAGTGTCACGTCAGGCTGGCCGCCGGCGGACGCGTCCCCGCCGGGCTGGTGAATGGCGACGAGTCCGGCCTCCGCCAGGTCGGCGACGAGGATTCGGGCGACGCCGAGGGGAATGGACAGAAGTGCCGAGATCTCGGCGACCGACTTGATCTCACGGCACAGATGGCAGATGCGCTGGTGTTCCGGCAACTGCCCTTGGAGCTGGGACGGCTGGGCCGTGGTGTGCACCAGTGCCTCGATGGCGAGCTGGTACCGCGGCCGGGTCCGGCCGCCGGTCATCGCATAGGGACGGACCAGCGGGTTCTGCTTGCCCCCCGAGGAGGACGGTGCGCGCCGGTTCTGCTGGGGGCGAGGCGGCACATGCGGAGGGCGCTGCTGCTCCGGCATGGCTTGGTGGCTTGGTGAGGAGGGGAAGTTGTAGCGGTTCAACGGGGGTTGAGCCTGCTGGTCATTTCCATACGGGTAACCGCCTGGGGGCGTTGCCACGTTTCCTCCTCCGACTTGCCTGTCCGCTGCTGGTCGCGCCACCGCACCTTATGGCGCGGTGGCGCGAAACGCACTGCCTCTTTGTTAGTTGAGAAGGCTCCCCTGCAGTTCGGCGCGGAGGTCGGGCGTCAGGACGTTGCCCGCCCTGTCGACCAGGAGGGCCATCTCGTAGCCCACGAGGCCGATGTCGCACTCCGGGTGCGCCAGCACCGCGAGGGAGGAACCGTCGGAGATGGACATGATGAAGAGGAAGCCGCGCTCCATCTCCACGACGGTCTGGTTGACCGTGCCGCCCTCGAAGATGCGCGAGGCACCCGCGGTCAGCGAGGTCAGGC
>KL569465.1:61950-63334 GCA_000715685.1 Streptomyces lilacinus | reverse complement strand
GGCAATCGATCGCGAATAATCGATCGCAATAAGCGGCAGAAAACGTGCTGAAAGGGCGGCGGCACCCCGCAAGGGTGCCGCCGCCCTTCCGCATGCCCCGCACCGTCCGTGTGCGATCACCCCGGGCAGGTGGTGAAGATGGAAGCGTCCGGAGCGGTGCGCTCGCGTCCTCACCACGGCGGTGCCTCGGATGCCCTCGACCGGATTCCCCGACTCGCACGACCCCCACGACGGCCCCCGGGCCGGGGCTGTGACCCCGCCCGCGACCGCGGACCCCGGAGCGTCGCTGGCCTGGTCCGGAGACCCCTTGCTCACCGCCAAGCTCGCGGTGCCCGCCGGCCCGCCCACGTACGTCAGCAGGCGGCGGCTGCTGGACCGGCTCACCCACGGCACCGACGGGCCGCTGACCCTGGTCACCGGCCCGGCCGGCGCCGGCAAGACGACGCTGGTCGCCTCCTGGGCGCGTACCGCCAGGCCCCCCGGCGCGGCGGCCGTGGCGTGGCTGGCGCTCGACGCGCACGACAGTGCCCCGGGCGTCTTCTGGAGCTACGTCCTCGAAGTCCTGCGCCCCGTGCTGCCCGGTGCCCCGTGCGGCATCGGCGCGCCCGCCTGCCCGGACAGCGTCGACGACTCCCTGCTGACCCGGCTGGCCGCTGCCGTCGAACGCATGTCCGGCCCCGTCGTCCTCGTCCTCGACGGCTTCGAGAAGGTGGCCGGTCGGACGGTTCCGGCGGGCCTGGAATTCGTCCTCGAACACGCCGGACCGCACCTCCGGCTCGTCGTGACCAGCAGGGTGGATCCGCCGCTGCCCCTGCACCGCTACCGCGCCGACGGACGGTTGTCGGAGATCCGGTGCGCCGACCTGGCCTTCACCCCGCACGAAACGGCCGCGCTGCTGCGGCGACACGACCTCGCGCCCGACGACGCCACCGTCCGCGCCCTCACCGGCCGTACCGAGGGGTGGGCGGCCGGCCTGCGGCTGTGCGCCCTGGCCATGCGGCGTTCCGACGACCCGGCGGGCTTCGCCCGGACGTTCGCCGCCTCCGAGAACGCCATCGCCGACTACCTGCTCGCCGAGGTCCTCGACGCCCAGCCCGCCGCCACCAGGGAACTGCTGCTGCGCACCAGCATCCTCGACCGGACCCACCCCGCACTCGCCGACGCCCTGACGGGACGCCGGGACGCCGAACGCGTCCTGGCCCGGCTGACCCGCACCAACGCCTTCGTCGAACCCGTCGCCGGTACGCCCTGGTGCCGGTACCACCCCCTGTTCGCCGAGGCGCTCCGCACCCGGCTGCGCACGCGGCGGCCCGCTCTCGTCCCGCGCCTCCACGCCCGCGCCGCCCGCTGGCTCGCCGACGAGGGCCTCGTCGTCGACGCCGTC
>KL569465.1:60885-61700 GCA_000715685.1 Streptomyces lilacinus | reverse complement strand
GCCGTACGCCGCCGCGACGGCGGTGCGCCACCTGATGATCGGGTCCCTGCTCGCCGGCCCCGACGCCGACCGGCTCCGGAGCGTGTTCGCCCGCATGCCCGCAGAGACGCCCGGGGCCGAACCCTGTCTCTTATACACATCACTGCCGAGCGCGGCGCCGAACGGGATCCCGAGGCGCGGCTCGCCCACGCGCTGCTCCGGCTCCTGTGCGGGCAGCACGCGGACGACGACGGCGACGAGGGCACGGAAGGCGACGGTACGGAAGCGGCGCGAGCCACCGCGGAGCTGATCGAGGAACTGCCGGCGTGGCGCGTCGCGGCACACCCGGAGATCGAGGCACTGCGGCGGCAGGGCCTGGCCCGCGCCCTCCTGCGGTCCGGCCGCCTCGACGACGCCCGGCGCGCCTTCGCCGCCGCCGTCGAGGCCTGCGAGGTCGACGCCACCACCCTGATACGTCACGAGGCCCTCGGCCTCCTCGCCCTGACCGAGGGCGTCCAGGGGATCCTGACCGGGGCCGAGGACCACGCGCTGCGCTCCCTCGCCGTCGCCGACGAGCACGGCGTTCCACCCGCCCACCGGTCCGGCTCCGCGCACGCGGCGCTCGCCGCCGTCGCGCTGGCGCGCGACGACCACGACGCCGCCCGGGACCGGCTCCGGCAGGCCGCCGACTGCCCCGACACCCACGAGGACCCGGTTCTCGCCGTGGAGACCGCGGTCCTGCGGTCCCGCCTCGAGCTCGCCCTGGGCCGGTGGGAGGCGGCCAGGGCCGCCCTGGCGGTCCGGCGGACGGACGGGCCCGCCGGACCGGACCTGCT
>KL569465.1:60344-60580 GCA_000715685.1 Streptomyces lilacinus | reverse complement strand
GCACGACACCGGCACCGCCGGACCGGCACCCGTCATCGCCCTGGCCTTCGCCCACCTCGCCGCCGGCCGGACCGCGCGGGCCCTGCGCCTGGCGGAGCACACCGACCGCGTCGCGGGGCTGAGCCTCCCGGACCGAGTCGGCGTCGAGCTCCTGCGGGCCCACGCGGCGATGCTGGGCGGCGACCCCGCCACCGCCCGAAACCTGCTGGTCCGGGCCCTGGACCTGTCTCTTATAC
>KL569465.1:57338-60115 GCA_000715685.1 Streptomyces lilacinus | reverse complement strand
GAGATGTGTATAAGAGACAGACCCCTTCACCGCGGCCGGCCCGTGGGTGCGCCACCTGCTCGACGGGTCCGTCGACGGTGCCCCGTCCCGCGCCCCGGAGTCCTGGCTCACCGAGCGGCGCCCGGACGGCGCCGGGGGCCCGTCGGCCTTCGTCGCGCCGCTCAGCCCGCGGGAGCGCGAGGTGCTCCGCTGCGTGGAGCGGATGCTCTCCACCGACGAAATCGCGGCCGAGCTCCACCTGTCCGTCAACACGGTGAAGACCCACCTGCGCAGCGTCTACCGCAAGCTCTGCGTCTCGCGGCGCCGCGAGGCCGTCGAGCGGGGCAGGCAGCTGCACGTCCTCTGACGGCCGGACCTCCGTTGCCGGACACCACCTGTTCCGGGTGGTGCCCGGCACCTCGTGCGGCCCGCATCATGTGCGGGACGGAAACCCCCGACGAAGCAGGCGGAAGGGGGCGGGCATGCGTTACGAATTCCGAGTGACCGGCACTGTCTCCGCACTTTTGGCCGAGGCCTTCCCGGAACTGCAGAAGGTGACGGTGCCCCGGCAGACGTTGTTCTTCGGCACCGTCATGGACGAGGCGCACCTGCACGGGCTGCTGTCCCGTTTCCTGGACCTCGGACTGCGGGTCGAGGAAATGCGCCGTCTGCCCGACTGACGCCGTCTGCCCGACCGACGACCGGGCGACCGGCCGTTCGCCCGGCCGTCGGCGCCCGCTATCGCCCGTGCCGGGTGAGGCGTGAAGAGCTCGCTCCGCTCACGCTGGGAACAGCCGCCGGCGGACGCGGCGAGGACAGGAGGTGGACATGAACGGCTCTCTGCACCTGGCGTACGACTATCCGCTGCTGGGCGCGTTCTGGACGATCGTCTGGATACTGCTATGGGTGCTGTGGGTCATCCTGCTCTTCCGGGTCATCACTGACATCTTCCGCGACGACACCCTGAGCGGATGGGCCAAGACGCTGTGGCTCGTCTTCGCGATCGTGCTGCCCTTCCTGGGCGTCTTCGTGTACGTGCTGGCCCGGGGCAAGGGCATGGGCGCCCGCGAACGACGGCACGTCCGGGCCCAGCAGGAGGCGCTCGACGAGTACATCCGCGAGACCGCCGGCAGCACGGGCGGCGGAAGCAAGGTGGACGAACTCGCGAAACTGTCGGAGATCCACTCCAGGGGCGCCCTCACCGACGAGGAATTCCGCCGGGCCAAGGAGAGACTCCTGCACTGACAGCCGCTGACAGCCGCCGACGGCCCTTGACACCGCCGGCCGGAGCCCCCGAGCGACAAGAGCGAAATCGCAGGCAATGGAGGTGGACCATGTCATCCACGCTCAACCCCCGCACCGGCAAGTCCCAGGCCGCGGCCGGCGGACTCACGGTGTTCGCCGCCGTGATGATGCTGATCGTAGGATTCCTGGACTTCTTCCGGGGCATCATGGCGATCGTCCACGACCACGTGTTCGTCACCACGCCCAATTACGTCTTCAAATTCAACCTGACGGGCTGGGGCTGGGTGCACCTGCTGCTCGGCCTATTGGCGATCATGGTCGGCGTCGGCCTGTTCAGGGTCTCCCTCTGGGCCAGGATCCTGGGGGTCGTCGTGGCGGCGCTGCTCGTCATCGCCAATTTCCTCTCCATCCCCTACCACCCGCTCTGGTCGGTCGTCGTCATCGCCCTGTGCGCCTTCGTCATCTGGGGCCTGTGCGTCGTGCACCACAACGGCAACACCTACGAGTAGCCGCCCCGAGCCACCGGCTCCTCCGACCCCGGTCGGAGGAGCCTTTTTCGAGCGCGCGTGCGACGTGTGCGTGCTTCCGTCCCCCTCCCGCGGGTGGTTTGACCGCGTGCGGATCGCCCGGCCGGACGTCCTCCGCCAAAACTGGCGGTGGGACAGCCTGACGATCTCAACAACGGGGGAACGAGGATGGCCAAGGGCACCGTGCTGTTCGCACTGCGCGAGAACCCGCTCGGCGAGGGCGCGGAGGGGGAGCAACTCCGCAGGATCCGCACGGCCGTCGAGGAACACGGCCTCGACGTGCGCTGGGCCTGGACCGAGGCGGACGCGCGGGCGGTCCTGCGGACGGAGGCCGGCCTGTCCGCCGCCGTCGTCGCGTGGGACCTCCCCGCCGACGGCGCCACCAAGGACGAGCCCGGCGGCGCGGTCGTGCTCCGCCAGATCGGCCGGCGCTTCAAGGGGTTGCCCGTCCTCCTCGTCATGACCGACGGGGCCGACGAGGACCTCGAACACCTGCCGCTGTGGGTGTCGGAGTCCGTGGTCGGCTACGTGTGGCCGCTCGAGGACACCCCCGCCTTCATCGCCGGACGCATCGCCGGCGCCGCGCACGCCTACCGCGAGGAGGTGCTCCCGCCCTTCTTCAAGGCGCTGCGGCGCTTCCAGGACGCCCACGAGTACTCCTGGCACACCCCCGCCCACGCCGGCGGCGTCGCCTTCCTCAAGTCCCCGGTGGGCCGTGCCTTCTTCGACTACTACGGCGAGCGGCTCTTCCGCAGCGACCTGTCCATCTCCGTCGAGGAACTCGGCTCGCTCTTCGAGCACACCGGCCCGGTCGGGGACGCCGAGCGCAACGCCGCCCGCGTCTTCGGCGCCGACCGCACCTACTTCGTCCTCCACGGCAACTCCACCGCGGACCGCATGGTCGGGCACTTCTGCGTCTCCCGGGACGAGATCGCACTGGTCGACCGCAACTGCCACAAGTCCGTCCTGCACGGCCTCGTCCTCTCCGGCGCCCGGCCCGTCTACCTCGTCCCCACCCGCAACGGC
>KL569465.1:52703-57074 GCA_000715685.1 Streptomyces lilacinus | reverse complement strand
TGCCGCCCCACGAGGTCCGGCCGGAGGCGGTCGCGGCCCGCGTCGGCGGCAACCCCCTCGCCCGCGGCGCGGTGTCACCGGGGGCGGAGTACGCCGTGGTCACCAACTCCACGTACGACGGCCTGTGCTACGACGCCGTGCGCGTCGCCCGGGAGCTCGCGCCCAGCACACCGCGCGTCCACTTCGACGAGGCCTGGTTCGCGTACGCACGCTTCCACCCGCTCTACGCCGGCCGCTACGGAATGGCCGTGGGCCCCGACACCTTCGACAGCCCCGACCGGCCCACCGTCTTCTCCACCCAGTCGACGCACAAGCTGCTGGCCGCGCTGTCGCAGAGCGCCATGGTGCACGTCAAGACCTCGCCCCGGGCCCCCGTGGAGCACGACCGCTTCAACGAGGCCTTCATGATGCACGGCACCACCTCGCCCCTCTATCCCGCCATCGCCTCCCTCGACGTGGCCGCCGGAATGATGGACGGCCCCCAGGGACACTGGCTGATCGACGAGGCCGTCACCGAAGCCGTCCGCTTCCGCCAAGCCGTCGTCCGCACCGGCCGCCGCGTCGCCGCCGCCGGCGACCGGCCCGCCTGGTTCTTCGGCGTCTGGCAGCCCGACACCGTCACCGACCCCACCACCGGAGAACGGCACGCCTTCGCCGACGCCCCCGCCGAGCTCCTGCGCACCGAGCCCTCCTGCTGGCACCTGAGCCCGGCCGCGGACTGGCACGGCTTCCCCGGACTCGACGAGGGCTACTGCCTGCTGGACCCCGTCAAGGTGACCCTGACCTGCCCCGGCATCGACGCCACGGGAACGTGGTCCGACCACGGCATCCCCGCCCGCATCCTGACGGCCTACCTCACCACCCGGAACATCGTGGTGGAGAAGACCGACAGCTACACCACGCTCATCCTCTTCTCCATGGGCATCACCAAGGGCAAGTGGGGCACCCTGCTGGACGCCCTGATGGACTTCAAGACCCTCCACGACGCCGACACCCCCCTCGACCGCGTCCTGCCCGGCATCGTCGAGCAGTACCCCCGCCGCTACGCCGGGACGACACTCGCCGCACTGTGCCGGTCCATGCACGACCACCTGCGCCGCGCCGACCTCGTCCACCTGCTCGACACGGCCTTCCAGGACCTGCCCGAGCCGGTCGCCCCACCCCAGTGGTGCTACCAGCAGCTGATCCGCCAGGGCACCGAGCGACTCCGGCTCGCCGACGCCGCCCACCGCGTGGCCGCCGCCATGGTCACCGTCACACCCCCCGGCATCCCCGTCCTCATGCCCGGCGAGTCCACCGGCGCACCGGACGGCCCCCTGCTGCGCTACCTCGGCGCCCTGGAGGCCTTCGACCGCGAGTTCCCCGGCTTCCGCAGCGAGACCCACGGCGTCACGGTGGACCCCGACACGGGCGACTACATGATCGAGTGCGTGCGCGAGGACCGCCGGGCGGCCCTGCCCCCGTCCTGACCGGCCGTATCCATCGGGCCCCGCTTCCGGATGCGGGGGCGGGCCCCCGATCCCACCCTGGAGACATGGACGAACCACGTCCCGCGGAATCGGGCTCCCCGCCGGCCGGGGAGCTCCGCTTCGCGGTCGCGATGCGCGGCGGGGTGAGCCTCGCGGTCTGGATGGGCGGCGCCTGCCAGGAGATCGCCGAGCTGCGGGCCTCGGCGGGCGCCCAGGCGGGTGCCCAAGGCGCCCAGGGAACCCAGGACGCCCGCAGCCCGTACGCCGAGCTCCTGAAGGTCGCCGGCTACGACAAGGTCACCGTCGACGTCCTCGCCGGGACCAGCGCCGGCGGGCTCAACGGCGTACTGCTCGCCTGCCACCTCGTCTACGGCATGAAGTTCGGCGCCAACATCCGCAAACTGTGGCTGCAAGTGGGCGACCTCGAGTCCCTGACCCGCCATCCGCGCACGCGGGTGCCCGACTCGCTCCTGCGCGGCGACGAGGTCTTCTACGACCGGCTCGCCGGCAGCCTGCTGGGCGAGCTCAGCAGGCAACCCCGGCCCGAGCATCCCGGCGGCCCCGTACGGCTCATCCTCCCGACCACCCGGATCACGCCTCGCCAGGACTGGGTACGCCCCACGCTCGGCCCGCCGATGGAGGTCGGCCGCGCCCGCGCCTTCTTCCGCTTCCGCCACCGGCCCGGCACGGCCCTCACCGACTTCGGCATGCCGGGGGCGTGGTGGCCCCCCGAGGACGAGGTGCGCCGCCTCGCCTACGCGGCCCGGACGAGCTCGTCGTTCCCCGGCGCCTTCGAGCCGGCACAGCCCTTCGTCGGACCCGGCACGGCGACGCCGGGAATCGTCGACATGAGCGGCGTCAGCAGCGAGGTCGACTGCGGAGACGCCTCCGACGGGCGCCTCGAACTCATCGACGGCGGCCTGCTGGACAACATCCCCGTCGCCTGGGCCATCCGGGCCGTCGCCGGAGCCCCGGCGAGCGCGCCGGTGGACCGCTGGCTGCTCTACCTCCAGCCCGTACCGCCCGCGGCTCGTGACACCGAGTCGCCCCCCTCCGAGCGCCGGATGACGCGTCTGCTCAAGGTCGCCCTGAAGACGTCGGCGATCAAAACGGGGGCGGAATCCCTGTGGGACGACGCGGTCGAACTCCGCGTCAGCCAGACCGCCGCCGCACTGCGGCAGGCGCCGGCGGCCGCCCTGCCGGAGGACGACTGGAGGCTGACGGCGGCGACGCCGGACCGCATCGCGCGCTACCGCGAGCTGGCCGGCACCGCCGAGGCCGACCGCTTCGCCCGGCTGCTCGAGGACCCCGCCGAGGTCACCGGCCCCGACCCGCTGCCCCTGCCGCCCGGCCCCTCGCCGCTGGGCGGCGACGGTTCCCCGGCCGTGCTCACCGCGCTCCGCGCCGGCTCGCACGAGCTCGCCCTCCCCGACGGCGTCATCTCGCTCACCGACCTGCGCGTCAGGGGGCATTCGCCGCTGCCGCTCGCCCGGGCCGTCCGGCTGCTCTTCGACTGGATCAGAGCGGCGGAGGACGCGGGCATGACCGTGAGTCCCGACGACCGCATGGCTCTGTACGACTGCAGGCTGGCGATCGCGGTACTCGTCGCGGCACGCGACCGGCTCGTGCTGCGGCGCTTCGCCGACACCGACGGCACCGGCGTGACGGACCCCGTCGACCGGATCCGTGAGGCCACCGACCGGCTCCAGCAGCTCATGACCGGGACACCCGCGCCCGAGCCCGGTGCCGGCGAGGCCTGGCGGACCTGGCCGGACGAACTGGTCGCCGCGATGTCCGCCGCCTCCGACGCCGCGGCCGTCGGCACGGACTGGCCCAGCGACCCCTACCTACCGCTGTGGCGGCGCCTCGCCCACCTGGGCCAGCTCGTCGGGGTCGGCCTGACCGAACCGGTCCCGGGCTTCGAGACACTGCACAACGCCGCCCGCACCGGGCCCAACGCGTTCGTGAAAGCCCTCCTCGCCGCGGAGGTCCTCATCGGCCCGCTACGCCCCGACCCCCTGGGCGAACCCACCCCCATCCGCTTCCACACGATCTCGGCGGCCAACGCCAGCTGGGCCTCGGACCTCGCCTTCCCGGACCCCGCCCAGGGCCTGGTCGACGCGAAACTCGGTGGCAACCAACTGAGCAACTTCGCCTCCTTCCTCAGCTCCCGCTGGCGGCTGAACGACTGGACCTGGGGCCGTCTCGACACCGCCGTCTCCCTCGTGAACGTCGTGGCGACCGACGACCGTCTGAAGGCGCGGTACGGCACCCCCGACGCCGCCGCACTCGAGGAGACACTCGGCGAGTCGGCCGGCCCCTCCGGCACGGGGAACCCCTGGGACCCGGTGCGGGCCCTGCTCACCCGCAGGATCCAGCAGCACATCCTGGCCGAGGAACTGCCGTTGGTCGACGGCCTGCAACTCGCAGGACACGACGGACCCCCGTCCGACCAGAAGATCGACGAGTACGCCCAGCAGCCGCTTCCCGAGCCCGCGGCCATCGACGTGCAGGACCTCGGGCCGCTCAGGGACATCGGGGCCGAGCCGATCGCCGCCCTCCTGCCCCGGCCCGACCCCCGCCGCGCGGCACTGCGCCTCGGACTCGTCGCCTGGCAGGCGCTGCAGCCCTCGGGCGACGGCGGCGGGGCCCGTGCCGTGCGCGGCCTCATGAAGGTCGCCCGGCCCCTGCTGTGTTCCTGACCCCCTGGGCGGCCCTCGCCGCGACCGCGCTCACGTGGGTGACGGTCGCGGCGGGCTCGGGCATGTGGTTCTCGTTCCCCGGCCACGTCCTCGTCGTGATCGGCGGCGCGTTGGCCGTCGCCGGGGGATACGTGCGCCTGGGCAGACGTCTGTGGGCGCTGGTGTGCGGCCTGATCCCTGTCTCTTATACACATCTCTGA
>KL569465.1:51661-52459 GCA_000715685.1 Streptomyces lilacinus | reverse complement strand
GGCGGCGGCCGTCTGCCTGCGCGACCGCCACTTCACCCCGGGCGAGCCGGCCGCCGCCCTCCTCGTCGGCCTCTGCTACGCGGCTGCCGTGGGCGGCACCATGGGATCCTTCCGCGGCGTCGTCCGCCTCGCCGTGCCGACCGCACTCCTGGCCGGCGCCGGCGCCGGGCTCCTCCACTGGCTGGGAGGCTCCCTGCTCTTCGACATCCCCGGGACGGCCTCCGCCTGGTGGGCGACCCTGGTCCTCTACGGCGTCCTTGCCCTCGAAGCGGGCATCCTCACCCGGTACTTTCCCAGGACCGAGGCCGAGGCCGAGGCGGCGGCGCGGCAGCGTGTCCGTACCGCGCCCTGAGCGACGCGAGATCCGGCTCGCCGAACCGGCCGCGCAGGGCGTGGAACGCGTCGACCTTCTCCGTACCGAACCGGCCCACGTGTGCGGCGTAGGCGTCGAAGGAGAGGAAGGCCGGGGGAGTGGTCTTCGTGTGGAACTTGTCCGCATACATGACGAGCTGTTCCTCGCCGGTCTCCGCCACGTAGTCGGCCACGGGCAGGGGCAGCTCCTGCCGCTCGATGTCGTGCCGTGTGAGCCCGACCCCCGTGTGGCAGGAGCAGAAGCGGCAAAGCTGCTCCGGGAAGCCCTCCTGGCGGAGGATCTCGTGCCCGAGCACCCCGTGGCGGATGTAGTCGCCGGCCCGGAGCCGGCCCGTGTCGTCGTAGAGGCGGTAGACGCCGATGTCGTGGAGGAGGGCGCCCGCGCGGACGAGGTCGGCGTCGAGCCGGTGGCCGTCGGCGGCCAGC
>KL569465.1:43576-51405 GCA_000715685.1 Streptomyces lilacinus | reverse complement strand
GATGTGTATAAGAGACAGCTCCGCGACCTGCCAGACGATCTCGCAGTGCGTGTACACGAGGTCGAACGCCTCGCGCGTGGGCGCGTACTTCTCGTGCAGCGCGCGTATGTCGTCGACCGTCGGCAGGATCACGGCGGCAGCGTAACAACCCCCCGGCCCCCGGTCCTCAATCGCCGGACGGGCTGATAAATCAGCCCGTCCGGCGATTGAGACCCTAGCGCCGGCTCCCGACCGGCTGGCGTCGCACCGGTGCCGTCAGGCTCTCCGCGCCGGCGGGGACGCGGACGGCCGCGAAGAGGGCGTCCTGCTGTTCCTGGAGCTGCTTCCGCCGCGCCGGCGTCGTGGTGGGCAGGCGCTGCTCCTCGTAGAGCTTGTGGGTGGCCTCCTGGGCGTGCTTGCTCGCGGGCGTGTGGAACTGCACCTCGAAGGTGTGTCCGTGGTGCGGTGCCCGCCAGGCCGAGTTGACGGCCTTGTAGCCCTGCTTGTTGCCCCAGGTGTTGGACCACTTGACGCTGTCGTTGCCCCACCCGGACAGGAGCGAGGCGGCCGTGGTGACGCCGACCGCGTACCGGCCGTCCGGCCACTGCAGGGTGTAGCGGACCGAGTCCTTCATCGTGGCCAGGGCCTGTTCGGCCGACTGGCCCGGGTGCTCCTTCATGGCGGTGGCGACCTTGCGCTTGAGGGAGTCCGGCGACTTCAGGCGGTGGTCGAAGCCGATCAGCTGGGCGTGGCTGAGCCGGGCGGCGGCTCTCACCTGGGGGCTGATGTTCCGTTCGGCCTTCCGGGCGCGGGCGAGGAAGGCGTCGACCTTCTTGTTGTCGCCCGCGTTGAGGACGAGGCCGTCGCGGTGCCACCCCCCGTTGCCGCTCCTGCCGCCCTTGCCCTCGTCGCTCGCGGCCAGGGAGGGGCCGGCTGCGGTGCGGCGGACGCGGGGTGGACGGTTCCCAGGCCGAGTGCCGTGGCCAGCGCGGCCGCGGTCGCCGCTCGGGTGACGATGCCCTTGATTGTCATCAGCGTGTGTCTTCCTCTTCCGTATCTCGCGATCGGTCGATGCCGCCAAAGAATCAAGGTATCGCCGCGCACCGCCCGTCACGCGGCTCCCGCGCCCACTCCTCCGACACTCGACGCAAATGACGCGTTCTGCGGCCAAACGCGTGGAAGATGGGGCCGAAGTGCCAGGCATGGCGATTTTTGTTGGATATGGGGCAGACAGGAACACGCTGCCCACAGGGTCCGGGAGCGCAGCGCATGACGAACACGCAGAACACCCCTGCCGCCGGGGCGGGCGCCGGCTCCCGGGCGTCGACGGGGGAGCGGCTCGCGACGTGGGCCGACGGTCGTGTCGGGCTGTTCTCCCTCGCGAAGGCCAATCTGCGGAAGATCTTCCCCGACCACTGGTCCTTCATGCTGGGCGAGGTCGCCCTCTACTCGTTCCTCATCATCATCCTGACCGGCGTCTATCTGACGTTCTTCTTCAAACCGAGCATGACCGAGGTCGTCTACCACGGCGCGTACACGCCGCTGGACGGCATCCAGATGTCGGACGCCTACAAGTCGACGCTCGACATCAGCTTCGACGTCCGCGGCGGCCTGCTGATCCGTCAGCTGCACCACTGGGCAGCGCTCGTCTTCATCATGGCGATGCTCGTGCACATGATGCGCGTCTTCTTCACCGGCGCCTTCCGCAAGCCGCGGGAGCTCAACTGGCTCCTCGGGGCCGGGCTGTTGATCCTCGGCATGTTCGACGGCTTCATGGGCTACTCGCTGCCGGACGACCTGCTCTCCGGCACCGGCATCCGGTTCATGGAGGGAGCGATCCTCTCCCTGCCGATCGTCGGCACCTACCTGGTCTTCTTCATCTTCGGCGGCCAATTCCCCGGCACCATCTGGATCCCGCGGATGTTCACCGTCCACGTGCTGCTGATCCCCGGCATCATGCTGGGGCTGCTGGTGGGCCATCTGATCCTGGTCTTCTACCACAAGCACACCCAGGGCTTCGGGCCCGGCAGGAACAACAAGAACGTCGTCGGCATGCCCCTGATGCCGGTCTACATGGCCAAGGCCGGCGGCTTCTTCTTCCTCGTCAGCGGCGTGCTGGCCGTCTTCTCCGCCATCGCGCAGGTCAACCCCATCTGGTCGTACGGACCGTACCGGCCGGACCAGGTCACCACCGACGCGCAGCCCGACTGGTACATGGGCTACTCCGAGGGACTGATCCGCGTCATGCCCGGCTGGGAGATCAACTTCCTGGGTCACACGCTGGTCCTCGGCGTCCTCATCCCGCTGCTGGTCTTCCCGCTCATCCTCCTCGCGCTGTGGGGGTATCCCTTCTTCGAAGCCTGGCTGACCGGGGACAAGCGTGAACACCACATCACCGAGCGCCCGCGCAACAACCCCACCCGCACCGCCTTCGGCGCGGCCTGGATCTCCGAGTACGCGCTCCTGCTGGTCGGCGGCGGCAACGACCTCTTCGCGACGCACTTCAGCCTGTCGCTCAACGCCATCACCTGGACGGTCCGGATCGGCTTCTTCGTCCTGCCCGTGCTCGTCTTCGTCGTCACCAAGCGCTGGTGCCTCGGCCTGCAGCGCCGCGACCGCGAGAAGGTGCTGCACGGACGCGAGTCCGGCATCATCACCCGCCGGCCGCACGGCGAGTACGTGGAGATCCACGAGCCGCTGGTGCAGAGCGACCTCTACTTCTTCACCGCGCACGAGCAGCCCCGACCCCTCGAGGCGCCGGCCGAGGTGGACGAGAACGGGATCCGCCGGAAGGTCCCCTGGTCGGAACGGATCCGGGCGCGGCTCTCGGCCGCCTACTTCGGCGGCACCGGCCAGATCCCCAAGCCGACCCCGACCGAGTACCAGCAGGTCGTGGCGGCCCACGAGAGCACCGAGCACCACCGGGTCACCGAAGGCCACCACTGACCGGCCGGAAAGGCCCCGGAGCGGCGGACGGTACGTGCCGATGAGGTGGGAGAGGTGTCGGTGAGACCGGCGAGGTACCTGGCCCGGCTCGGCATCCGGGTGCCGGCGTTCGCCCGACGACGGCGCTACCCGTACGGGCTGCTGGTCCCGGTGGCGCGCGTCGCCACCACGACCGCGGCCGAGGAGATCCGCCGCTTCCTCGACACCATGGGCATCCGCTCCACCGTCGCCCCCTGCCCCCGGCGGCGCCGCGGAGCGGGCCGGTCGTCGCCGTGGCGGCTGCAGGTGCTGGTCTTCGCCGACGACGCCGGACGGGCCAGACGCCTCGTCAACGACTGGACCCTGCCGGTAAACACACCCGGCAGCCCCCCTCGTACACCCCCGGACCAGACGCCGCCGCACCGGTAGGATCACGGCACCGTCCGCCCCCTCGGCGCGTCCACCGGTCGCGCCGGGCCGAACCAGGGAGCGCACCATGCCGAAGGCCTTCGCCGACCTGTCCACGCCCCTGATAGCGGACGCCTGCGTCCGCGAGGGCGTACCGCTGCGGGCCGCCCCGCCCGGCATCCGCCCCGTCGTCCCCGGCCACCGGATCGCCGGACGCGCGCTGCCGGTGCGGCACTACGGCAGCGTGGACGTGTTCCTGGAGGCCTTCGGCCAGGCTGAGGAGGGCGACGTCCTGGTCATCGACAACGGCGGCCGCTCCGACGAGGCCTGCGTCGGCGACCTGGCGGCCCTCGAGGCCGCGGCGGCGGGCGTCTCCGGCCTCGTCGTATGGGGCCTGCACCGCGACACCCCGGAGCTGGCCGACATCGGCCTCCCCGTCCTCAGTTACGGCAGCTACCCGCCCGGCCCCCTGCGGCTGGACGAGCGGGAGCCCGAGGCGCTCACCACCGCACGGTTCGGGCCGCACCTCGTCAGCCGCGACGACATCGTCTTCGGCGACGACGACGGCGTGCTGTTCGTCCCCGCCGAGCACCTCGACGCCGTCCTGACCACGGCACGCGGGATCCGGCGGACCGAACGCGACCAGGCCCACCGCATCCGGAAGGGCGACACCCTCCGCCGGCAGACGGCCTTCGACGACTACCTGGCGCGGCGCGCCGCCGACCCGTCGTACACCTTTCGGCAGCACCTCCGCCGCATCGGCGGAGCCATCGAGGAGTAGCGGAGCCATCGAGGAGTAGGCGGAGGAGCAGGCGCCGGAGCAGGCACAAAAACGTTTGGGGCCGGGCCGGGACCCGGGCCAGGATGACCCGTATGTCGATCTTCCTGGAAACCGACCGGATGGTGCTGCGCCCCTTCACCGAGGCGGACGTGGAGCACGTACGCTCCCTCGACAACGACCGCGAGGTCATGCGGTACATCAACGGCGGTCTCCCCACGACCCGGGCCCGGGTGCGGAACGAGACGCTGCCGGGGCTTCTGCGCCGCCACCCGTGGGCGGCCGAACACGGCTTCTGGGCCGCCGAGGACCGGACCTGGGGGGAGGAGTTCCTGGGCTGGTTCGAGTTCCGGCCGCTGGACGGGGAGCCGGTGCGCACCGTCGAGCTCGGCTACCGACTGCGCCGGGAGGCCTGGGGCCGGGGACTCGCCACGGAAGGCGCCCGGGCCCTGGTCCGCGAGGGGTTCGCCGCGCTCGGCGTCGAGCGGGTCGTCGCGACCACGATGACGGTCAACGCCGGCTCCCGCCGCGTCATGGAGAAGACGGGCCTGACTTATGTCCGTACCTTCCACGAGGACTGGCCCGACCCCATCGAGGGCTCGGACAAGGGCGACGTCGAGTACGCCCTGACCGAAGCCCGGTGGCGGGACCGGGTGTTCCCCGAGCGGGCCGTACGGGAGGTGCGGGTCCTGCGGAAGCAGCACCTGGGGACGTGCTCGGCGTCGTTCGCGGACGTGACGCTGGACTTCGAGCCGCTGCCGCCGGGCGAGGAGGGATGCGTCTTCGGCAACCGGGTGGAGAGGCGCGCGCTGCCGAAGGAGTTCGCCGCCGCCGTGGAGGAGGGCGTGCGCGAGCAGCTGGCGGTCGCGCCCTACGCGCGCAGCGCCGTCCGGGTCGTCCTCACCGCGGGTCGGTACCACGAGGTGGACTCCAGCGAGTGGACGTTCAAACGGGCGGGCAAGCAGGCCGTCGAGGAGGCGGTGCGGCAGCTGACCGCGACGGGTGGGCTATGTTGAGCCGAACAGGCGAAAAGGAGGCACACCGGTGCCATCAGGGCAGCAGCGGGCCCGCGCGCAGGCGTCCGCGATCACACCGGGGAAGCGGTCCCCGGAGCCGGAGCCGGCCCCCGCGGACAAGGTCCGCGCGTTGTTCGGCGGCCACCGGCTGTCCCCCGGCCAGCGTCGCATCGCGCAGTACATCACCGACCACCTCACCGAGGCCGCGTTCCTGTCGATCACCGACCTCGCGGACCGCGTCGGGGTGAGCCAGCCGTCGGTGACCCGCTTCGCTGCCTCCCTCGGCTTCAGCGGCTACCCCGCACTCCGCGAGGCGCTGCAGCCCCTCGCGCTCAGCGCCGTCGCCGGCGCCCCGGCCACCCCGGAGGAGACCCGCCGCAACGAGCTGCAGGCCGCCGTCGACGCCGAGATCGCCAACCTGGCCGGCCTGCGCCGCGTCCTCGCCGACACCGACCGCATCCTGGACCTCGGCCGCGAGCTCGCCACGTCGGTCCCCCTCACCATCCTGGGCCTGCGGATCTCCGTCTCCCTCGCGGAGTACTTCGCCTACGCCGCGAAGCGGATCCACCCCGACGTCCGCCTGGTCTCCCGCGGCGGCAGCGTCGCCTACGACGCCCTGCTCCAGTCGCGCGAGGCCGGCGGCACCTGGGTCCTGGCCTTCGCGATGCCGCGGCACGCCAACGAGATCCTGGCGGCACTCCGGGCGGCCCGCAGCACCGGACTGCGCGTCGCACTGATCACCGACGTGCCGATGGGCCCCCTCGTGGACGAGGCCGACGTCGTCTTCACCGCCGGCACCGGCTCCCGTCTCGTCTTCGACTCCTACGCGGCCCCGGGCGTCCTCTCCGCGGCGATCCTGCAGGCCATGGCCGACGCCGACCCGGAGCGCACCCAGCTGCGCCTGGAGAAGTACGAGCAGGCGGCGGAGCAGCACGACTTCTTCCTCGAGGATTGAGCCGCGTACGACTCGTCCCGATTCGGGTGGTTCGGCGGAGATCATCTTGCCCGGTGAGTGGCATGAAAATTTTCATACCCTTGCTTACTCGACGGTATATATATTTACTGCAGGTGGCACCCGGACCCGCAAGGGGCTGAGCCTGGAACAGCGCTCGCGACGGCGAGCCCCGGAGCCAAAGTGGTAGGACACCCGGAGACGACCTCCTCCTCGTCGGCCCGACGGGTGTTCCGTTCGGGCGGCCTGCTCCCCTCAGGCGCGCCCCCCGGCGGCCCCGGTCGACCCCTGGGCCGGGACCGCCGGCAACCACTCTTCCCTCAGCGGTGATTCGGGTTCCGCTTACGGCTACAGCGCCCCTTTTGCGGCGGTTTCCGCGCCCTCTAGGTTTCGGTGAGTGATCACCCCTTCACCCGTTCCTGCCTAGGTGACGCAGGCGAACTGACCCCTTGTCCGATGTGTGGGCCAACCACCCATACGTCGGGGCGAATCTTCGTGCGAAGATTCCGTTTCCTGGCCGTTCGGGCCAGGCGACAAGAGGTGAGTACATGAAACCAATGACTCTCAGAGCAGCTGTGGGAGCGGTTCTGACAGTGACCCTCTCCGCTGTGCTCCTGCCCGCTTCGGGCGCGAGCGCGACGGGGAACCGTACGGCGGACAGTGCGACGGCCGAGTCCTTCGGGCGCATCGCCGACGCCGTGCTGTCCGAGCGCACGCAGGCGCTGCTGGACAAGCAGCCGACGTGGCGCATGCTGATGCTCGACAAGCGCGTCCGCCTGTCGTCCGGTCTGGCGCGGACCGAGGACACCGCTCTGTCCTCGCTGATGACCCGCAAGAAGCGCCTCGCCGATCTGGGCGAGGCGTACACCGACGGGAACACCACGGTCGCCGTGGACAGCGTCCAGGTGAAGGGCGGCCGGGCCACGGCCCGCGTCACCGAGACCACGACGCTCACGTACAAGAGGATTCGTGGCGACGAGCCCTCGACGACCGGCTTCAAGGCCCACCACGAGCTGACCTTCACCGCCGCGCGCGGCGGGAAGTGGGAGCTGACGGGCATCGCGTCCAAGGACGACGGTCCCCGTCAGATCAACGCCCCCGTCACGAAGGTGGCGACGGCCCCGACCTCCACGACGATGCCGAAGGCGACCCCCGCCTCGACCTCGCGGGGGGCGGCGCGTCCGGTGCCGAAGAAGCAGACCTCCACCGGCTACAACTACGCGGCCATGGCGGCGTACGCGGAGAAGTACTGGCGGAACTACAACCCCGCCTACCGCAGCTACAACTCGGCCGGCGGTGACTGCACCAACTTCATCAGCCAGGCCCTGAAGGCCGGCGGCTGGAAGGACGAGCCGGGGACGGACTCGGACTACCGCAAGTGGTGGTCCAACTCCTCGAGCCAGTCCATATCCTGGGTGGGTGCCAACGAGTGGTCGTGGTTCGCGCTGAACTCCAAGCGGACGACGAACCTCGCCAACGTCTACCAGCTGGAGGTCGGTGACATCCTGCAGATGGACTTCGAGGGTGACGGGTCCAAGGACCACTCCATGATCACCACGTACAAGAGCAGGGCCGGCGTCCCGTACATGACGTACCACTCGACCAACACCTACCGGAAGTCGGTGGCGAGCATCATCGCGTCCAACCCGGACGCGGTGTACTACGCCTACCGCACCTGACGGGTCGGTGGGCACGTCATGACGCCCGCTGACATCGGACAGCGGGTGCGTACCTGTCTCTTATACACATTCAGAAATGTGTATAAGAGACA
>KL569465.1:40959-43328 GCA_000715685.1 Streptomyces lilacinus | reverse complement strand
GGGGCGCGTCCCGTAGTCGAGCCGTTCGGCGGGCTCGGGACGCGCCAGTGGGCCCCGCCCTCGGGCGGGGCCCACCGTCGTGCGCGGGGGCACGTCCCTCGCTCGACGAGCCCGACCGCTTCAGGAACGACCTCGGATGCGACCTCGAGATACGACCTCGAGTACGGCCGCGCCGCCTCGGCCTCCACCGCCCCACGGATGTCGCACGGACACTCTGGCGTCACGCTTCCCCCGGCCTTACCTTGACCACGGCAGGCTCACCCGTGCCTGCTGCTTGTCATGTCCGCATCCGAGAGGTGAGCCGTGTTCCTCCGCCTCAGACGCGTCCGCAGACTCCGCCGATTAACCGTCGTCACCCTGCTCCTCGGCGTCCTGGCCGGCCTCGTCGCCGGGCCCGCCCGCGCGCTGCCCGGCGCCACCGCCACGGCGCGACCGGCCCTCGTCCAGCCGATCGACCCGCAGCACTGGCGCAATCCCGACGACATGACCTGGGCCGAATACCGCGCGGTGCCCGGCACGGACTGGGCCGACCCCGGCCGCAAGCCCACGCAGCGCATGTTCAAGGGCGCCCTCGTGCTGCTGGACTACCCCGACGAGGAGTTCTCGGTCAGCAAGCCGCCCGGCGCGGGCCGCTTCGGCAACCCCCTGCCGGCCGCCTCCGGCATCCCCCGCGAGCGCCTGCCCGCCTTCTACCAGGACTTCCTCAACAAACCCGGCACGCTCAACCACGGCCACACCATCAACGAGTACTGGATGGAGGACTCCGGCGGCCGCGTCGGCGTCGACCTGACCGCCTTCGGCGTCTACCGCATGCCGTGGAAGTCGTACCAGTACGGCATCGAGCCCGGGATGAACCCCGGCGCCTGCCCCCTCGGCGACACCTGCGGCAAGGACATCCGGGCCGACGGCAAACGCGCCTGGGTCGCCGACGTGGGCGACGACAGGGCGGGGCAGTTCGACTTCGTCTTCTACCTGACCGCCGGCGTGGACGAATCCTCCGCGTGGCAGGAGTTCGGCCAGATGAAATTCGCGTCCCCGCAGGACGTCCCGGCCGCCTGGGGACCACCGTCACCCATCGCCGGCGGCGGCAACGCCGCCAGGACCCGCTACGTGCCTGGCAGGCGGCCGCCCGCATCTGGCCGAACGCGGCGAACGGCTCCTCCACCCAGGCCGAGAGCTCCGGCATGGCCACCTTCGCCCATGAACTCAGCCACATCCTGGGCATCGGCGACAACTACAACAACCCCTACGGCACCCCCCTGAGCCGCGCCTACACCGGCATCTGGGGCATGCTCTCCCGAGGCTCCTTCAACGGCCCCGGAGGCCCGCACACCCGCTGGCAGATACCCGCCACCGCCGGCGGCTCCATGGGCGCCCAGCACGTCCTGCGGGACAAGATCAAGCTCGGAATCGTCGACGAGAAGAACGTCCTGCGGCTCGACCGCGACGCCCTCAAGGGCAGTGGCCTCGTCGTCGCCCGCGTGACCGCCCGCTCCGCGCCGCCCGGTGAGAAGGGCCTCGCCGGCGTCAACATCACCATGAACCGCGACCTGTCCCCGACCTGCGACCGCACCACCGACCCGCTGTGCGACGGCGGCGGCTACGACAACTACACCGTCGAGGTCGTCGACCGCATGGGCATGGACTCGTTCACCCCGGACAGCGGCGTGCTGCTCAGCAAGACCAAGAACGCCGACCGCGCCCCCTTCGCCTGGGTGATCGACGCGCACCCGGAGGACATCGGCATGGTGGACTTCGTACGCCCCGACGGCACCCCGCAGAAGATCACCATGGGCGACTACCGCCAGCTCAGCGACGCCCTCTTCCACGCGGGAGCCGACTCCGGCAGCTCGTACGAGTACGTCGACCGGGCCAACCGGCTCCACTTCTACGTCCTCGACGTGCGACGCGACGCCACCGGCGTGCTGTCCTACAGCGTCGGCGTCAAGTCCCTGGACGGCGCCGGGCCCCGGACCCGCGGCCTCGCGCTCGGCCGCGGCGCACCGCGGGGCGTGCCCGACGGCGGCCGCGCCCTGTGCACCTTCGACCTCGCCAACACCGGGCGCGCCGCGCCCGACGGCGACCCCCGGTTCTCCTCCGACGTCTACCGCCTCTCGGCCACGGCCACCGGACGCGGCTGGTCCGCCTGGCTCCCCAACCGCCTCGCCGCCACCGCGGCCGGCACCTCGGTCCCCGTCGACGTCGCCGTGACCGCGACGTCGGGTGCCGACCGCAACGGCACGGTGACGCTCACGGCGCGTTCGGAGAGCGACCCGAGCAAGACGGCGAAGGCCGTGTGCTCACTGAGGAAGTCCGGCCGATGAGGCGGACGGAAACCCGCGCGCTCTGACGACGGGACGACGTGACGA
>KL569465.1:40369-40710 GCA_000715685.1 Streptomyces lilacinus | reverse complement strand
TGTGTATAAGAGACAGCCCCCCGCTCGTGCCGCTCCTGGCCGTCGCTACGCTCACGAACGGGTACATCCATATCCGGGGGGATTTCGGTGATCGGGGCGCCACGAGGCGACAGGACGCACCCGGCGTGGGACGCCGAGTACGTCGGGGATCCGGGTGCCGGAGTCGCGGCGTTGGAGAGAGCCGTGCTGGAGGCCACGGGTCACCAGGCCGAGATCCTCGATCCGTGGCCCACGTCCGCGTGGCGGCTGATGTGCCGCGGTGGCCGACGCGGCGTCGTGTTCGTGGTGTCGGCGGTCGACGGCATGACGCCGTCGACCGCCGAACTGCTCGCGCTGGCCGG
>KL569465.1:39901-40119 GCA_000715685.1 Streptomyces lilacinus | reverse complement strand
CCGCCGAACTGCTCGCGCTGGCCGGTCACTTGGCGGTACGGCAGGCGGCCGTCTTCGTGAACACGGCGGACATGCCGGTCGACCCGGAGCTCCGCGAAGTCCTGGACCTGGAGATCCGCGAAGCGCTGGAGAAGAACGGCTTCGCGGGCGACGCGACACCGGTCGTCTTCGGCTCCGTGCACGACGGTGCCGTCGACGTCCTGGTGGCGGCCCTGGAG
>KL569465.1:38129-39599 GCA_000715685.1 Streptomyces lilacinus | reverse complement strand
CCCTGGAGACGGCCTTCACGCCGCCCCCGTCCCGCGCGGACGAGACGTTCCTGATGCCGGTCGAGGACCTCTTCACCCTGCGGGACGGCCGGACCGTGGTGACGGGGAGAGTCGAGCGGGGCAGGGTGCGGCCGGGCGACGCCCTGGAACTCGTAGGACTCCGGGCCGGCCGCACTCACACCGTCACCGCTGTCGAGCGCTTCGGCGCGAGCACGGCCGGCGCCGAAGCCGGCGACAACGTCGCCCTCCAGCTGCGGGGCGTCGACCGTCGCGAGCACGCCGAGCGCGGCCAGGTCCTCGCCACCCCGGGGTCGGTCGCCGCCCGCAGCGAGTTCGAGGCCCTGGTGCACATCCGGTCGGAGGAGGAGGTCGGCCGCGCCATCGCGTTCCCGACGACGCGTCAGGGGCGGTTCATGCTCCGCACCGCGGACCTCCAGGGCGAGATCCTCGCCCTCCGCGCGGGCCACGAGGACCTGCGGGAGGCCCGGCCCGGCCTCGCCACCATGACCGTCCGCCTCTCCGAGGCGGTCCCGCTGGAGCGGGCCCTGCGGCTCACCATGCGCGACCGCACGGGCAGCGGTGTCGCCGACGGAGTCGTCACCCGGGTCCTCGCCTGAGGAACCGCCGCGGGGTCACCGACCGCGCCGCCGGTACTCCCTGACGAGGACGCCCACCGCGGCGCCGAGGGAAGGGCGTGCCGAGGTGCGCAGGGCACCGCCGCCGTGCGCCCGGGCCGCCTCGGCGGTGAGGATCTCCAGTGCGACGAAGGCCCGGACGAAGGCCCGGTGCTCCGGCGGGGCGAACTCCGGCAGGCGCCGGCTGGCGAGGAGATCGTGGTGGGCCCGGTCCAGCAGGGCATCGAGCACGGCACGCGTGCCGGGGGTGTCCCGGCCCCGCTCCAGGTCGGCCCGGGAGACGCCGTGCCGGTCCAGGAGGTCCCGGGGGAGCGCGAGGCGGTCGTCGCGCAGGTCCTCGGCGAGGTCGTTGACGAAGTCCAGACGCTGACTGCCGTCGATGTAGGAACGGCAGAGCTCGAGCCCGCCGGTGTCCTCCGCCTGAGGCGTCAGGAGCAGCGACGCCACGAGCATGAACGCGGGCAGCGAGTACGCGTCCACGTAGTGCTGGTACGCCGCCTCGTCGGCGAAACCGGCGAAGTCGCGGTCCAGGGACGCGCCGTCGAGGAACCGCTCCACGTGCGCGCGTACGGCCGGGTGCGCCGAGGCGGTGTGCAGCAGCGGGCCGAGCGTCGGATCGTCGCTCGCCCCGGTGGCCAGTCCGTCGCGGACGTCCTTCTCCCAGACGGCGAAGGCGTCTTCGGCGCCCGCGCCCGCCGCACCCGCGCCCGCCGCACCCGCGTCGAGCAGGGTGTCGGTGCGGTGCATGAAGGCGGTGGCCGCGATGACGTGCGGGACGATCCGCGGCGGGAGCAGGAGCCGTACGGCGACGTAGGCGTGGCGCTTGTACGCCGCG
>KL569465.1:35165-37843 GCA_000715685.1 Streptomyces lilacinus | reverse complement strand
TGTGTATAAGAGACAGGCCGTACTCCGCGCGGAGCGCCGGGTCGTCGATGCCGGCGGCGGTGAGCGTCCTGCCCCACGTGTCCATGCTGCTCGAGCCTCCCGCGGCCTGAAATCCTTGCGAACTCGCCTTCTACGACCGGGTGAGCCTATCCGCCGTGCCATGAGATGTTGGTGCGAGGGGAGCACGACGCTTCCCGCAGCGCACACCACACCACACACACCACCTCACGCGAAGGAGCACCCGTGCTCGCCCGTCGCATACGGCGCGCGGCCTCGGCCGCCGCCTGCCTCACCACCCTGCTGACCGTCCAGGCCGGCACCGACGCCGCGGCCGTGACCCGGCCGCCCGCGCGGCACGCCGTGCCGGCTCAGGTGCGCATCACCGAGGGACAGGTCGCGGAAGTCCGCCGGGGCGGGGTCATCACCTATCCCAGCGTGACCAGTTGCCTCACGGTGACCGTGCGGCTGGCCGGCGGCGGCCTGGTGGGGGCCCACGCCAGCATCTTCCAGGTGCCCGGGGAGCTCCGCTCGGACGAGATCCTGGCCGCCCTGCGCGGCCGCGTCGGCGACCGGCCCGTGCGGGCGGTCGAGGTCAGGGGTGCCGTCGGTGCCTGGCACCCCGGCTGGTTCACCAAGGCGGTGGAGAGTTACGGGCCGGGCGAGGACGTGCCGTACCCCACGAAGCCCGATCCCGACGGCCTGGCCGAGGCCGTGGCGCGCGGGCTGGGGCAGGTGCGCGGGAAGGTCACGGTCGAGGACGTGCCCGACGGGGACCAGACGGTGCGCTGACCTCGCTGGTTTCTTGCAGAAACCGCAACAACGATTGTCAATCGAGTCGGCCCGGTCGCATGGTCGGCGGGAGGCGGTGCGGAGCCGCCGAACGCAGACGTGAACCTCACGCACGAACGATCAGGAGCGGGCGCGATGAACGACTTCGACTGGGCCGCGATGGCCGACATGCTCGAGCTCGAGGGCGAGACGCACAGTCCCTATGTGCGACAGGCCTTCGAGGAATTCGGGCAGCTGAACCCCCGGCGCGTGCTCGACATCGGCAGCGGCCCGGGCGTCGCGGCCTGCCGGCTGGCGGCGCTCTTCCCGCAGGCCGAGGTCACCGCCGTGGACGGGTCGCCGGAGCTGCTGGCGCGCGCCGAGGAACGGGCCGACCGGCTCGCCGTGCGGCTGCGGACCCGGGTGGCGGAGTTCCCCGAGGGACTCGCCGACCTGGGGCCGGCGGACCTGGTGTGGTCGGGGCAGGTCGTCCACCACGTCGGCGACCAGCAGGGCGCGCTGAACCGGCTGGCGGGGCTGCTCGAGCCCGGCGGCGTGCTCGCCATCGTCGAGGGCGGCCTGCCGCCCCGCTGGCTGCCCCGGGACCTCGGCTTCGGGCGCCCCGGGCTGCACGCCCGGCTGGACGTGGCCATGAGCGAGCGCTTCGACCGGATGCGGACGGAGCTGCCGGGGTCGGTCGCGGTGGTCGAGGACTGGCCCGCCATGCTGCGGGCCGCGGGGCTCACCGACGCGCGGAGCAGGACCTTCCTCGTCGACCACCCCGCGCCGCTGGCCGACGGGCCCCGGCGGTTCGCGCGGCAGTCGCTCGAGCGGCAGCGCACGGTGCTCGCCGATCTCCTCGACGCCGAGGACCTGGCGACGCTCGACCGGCTGCTCGACCCGGCCGACCCCGCGGGCGTCGACCGGCGCCCCGACCTGTTCCTGCTGACCGCGAAGACCGTGCACTACGGCAGCCGGCCCGAGCGCGACGGGGACTGAGCGCGACGGGGACGGGGCCCGACCCGTTCGGCACGACACCTGATCCGTACGTCTGTTCTATATGTGTCGTACGCTGAACCCATGACCCTCCAGCTCCAGGGTTCGCCTGTCTCTTATACACATCGAGACAGGTCCTCGCCCACGGCGCCTGGCTCGACGTCCTGCCCGGATGGCTGGGCGGGTCGGACCTCCTCTTCGAAGCGCTGGTGCGGACCGTGCCGTGGCGCGCCGAGCGCCGGCACATGTACGACAACGTGGTGGACGTCCCGCGCCTCCTCGCCCACTACGGGGAGGACGACGCGCCCCCGCACCCGGCGCTGGCGGCGGCGCGGGACGCGCTGAGCGCGCACTACGCGGAGGAGCTCGGCGAGCCGTTCCGCACCCTCGGCCTGTGCTTCTACCGCGACGGCCACGACAGCGTCGCCTGGCACGGCGACCGCATCGGCCGGGGCGCCGAGGAGAACACGATGGTCGCCATCCTCTCCCTCGGCGAACCCCGCCCCCTGATGCTGCGGCCGCGCGACGGCGGCGCCGCACACGTCCGGCAACCACTGGGCCACGGCGACCTCGTCGTCATGGGCGGCACCTGCCAGCGCACGTGGGACCACGCGATCCCCAAGACCGCCAAGCCCGTGGGCCCCCGCATCAGCGTCCAGTTCCGCCCCCGCGGCGTCGGATGACGCGACCGCGCCGACGCCGGCCCGCGCGGCCGACTCGCGAAGTCGACCGCGCTGACCCCAGCCCCCGCGGCCGACTCGCGAAGACCGGACGTCCCAGGCCGTGACCCCCCAACTGCCCCGTCGTTCCCCGGACATGACGAGAGCTCTCACGCTGCGCCGTCTCCTCACGGCGGCGCTCCTCTGCTCACTGTCCCTCCTGCCGACCGCCGTCGCCGGCGGCACCGCGCACGC
>KL569465.1:30896-34884 GCA_000715685.1 Streptomyces lilacinus | reverse complement strand
GGCGGCCGTCCGGTACGTCGCGCTCGGCGACTCCGTCTCCTCCGGCAACGGCGCCGGCCGCTACGACCCGACCAGCGGCCTCTGCCGGCGCGGCGCCAACGCGTACCCGGTGCTGTGGGCCGCCTCCCACCACGCGGCCGCCTTCGGCTTCACCGCCTGCTCGGGGGCGACGACCACGGACGTCACCGGCCTCCAACTCGGCCCGCTCGACCGCGACACCACCCTGGTCAGCATCACCGTGGGCGCCAACGACGTGCGCTTCGCCGACGTCATGGAAATCTGCACGCTGGCCACCGACGGCGTCTGCTTGGACCAGGTCGCCCGTTCGGTGGCCGACATGCGCGACAGCCTTCCCGCCAGGCTGGACGCCACCTACAAGGCCGTCCGCGCGAAGGCGCCGCGGGCCAGGGCCGTCGTTCTCGGCTACCCGCACCTCTTCGCCGCCGGCAACTGCTTCCTCGGCATGACCGCGGCGAAGCGCGCCGCGCTCAACGCGGCCGTCGACAAGATGAACGACACCATCAAGCCCGTGGCGCTCCGCCACGGATTCGTCTTCGGCGACGTCCGGGCCGCGTTCACCGGCCACGAGGTCTGCTCCGCCGACCCCTGGCTCACCTCACCCCTCCCGCTTAGCCTGGAGGTGCCCTACCACCCCGACGCCGACGGCCAACGCCTCGGCTACCTCCCGGTCCTCACGGTCGCCGCCCGGACGTTCGAACGACCCGAGCTCATGCCCGCCGCCTGAGCGGACGGAAGGCGCAGGCCCGTGCGGCCTGCGCCGGTCGGGTCACGTACGTCGGTGTACGGATCGCGGCCCTCGACGCGATGGCGCGCGCCCCTGACCTGCTCGTCTGCACTACCCCACCCCCGTAGGGGTACTGCGATACACCACGACGAGCAGCACCGCCCCGACGGCCGCGGAACGGCCCGCGGCGACGCGCCCGCGCCCGATTCCGGGTCCCGGCTCTCGTGACCCGTCATGGCTCGAGTGTGGACCAGGAGGCGCGCGTTGTGGAGAGAGTTTCTAGAAAAACTCTCGAGTTTTCTCTGCTTCCCGGTCGAGGTGTCCGGTGATGACGTCCACGAAGAACTCCGGGTTCTCGAAGGGCAGTCCGTGTCCGCCGGCCACCTCGACGTACCGGGCCCCGGCGATGCGCTCGGCGAGTTCCTTCTGATGGTGCGTCGGCACGATCGCGTCGTGGGCGCTCGCGACGACGACGGTGGGCGCGGTGACGCGTGCCGTGAGCGCGGTGATGTCCAGGCGCCCGTCGAGGTCGATCTGTCGGAGGATCCCCGGTTCGAGCATCGAGGTGAAGCCGGCGGTCGCCGCCTCGAAGTCCTCGGAGGTGCGGGCGCGTTGGGTGTCCGGGGCCATCGCGGTGAGCTGGAGCAGTCGCGCGAAGAGCTCGGGATCGGTCCGCATGAGCCGGCCCCAGTAGTCGGTCATGAAGGCCATCCACGGGTCGGTTCGGACGAGCCCGGCGTGCAGGACGAGCGAGCGTACGGCCTCGGGCTGTCGCCCGGCGACCGCGGCGGCCACGGTGGCGCCGAGGGAGTGCCCGACGAGGTGGTAGCGCGTCAGGCCGGCGTGCGCGGCCGCGGCCTCGACCTGTTCGGCGAGCATCTCGACGGTCAGCGGTCCGCCGGTGTCCGTCGTGGCGCCGGATCCCGACAGGTCCGGCGCCACCACGGTGAAGCGGTCGCGGACGGCTTCGATCAGCGGCTCCCAGTTCGTGCGCCCGGTGGCGCCGGTGCCGTGCACCAGGACGAGCCCGGGGCCGCTCCCCTCCACGAGGTAGTGAACCGCGGTCGTGCCGCCTGCCTGCTCGATCTCTACGACGGGCATGTCGTCGCCCCCTGATGGCGCTCGTTCGAATCCTGATGTACATCAGAGTTCTGATGGTTGCTTCGGGTCGAAGCATGCCCGCAGTCGCCTCGGGCGTCAACTCGGGACCGATGGGCTCGATTAGCCTTCTGACCATGAGCGCCGAAGAAAGAGCCACGGCCGCGGCGGACTCCCGGCTGGGCATGCACATCAAGCGGGCGGAGCAGGCCCTGATGGCCGAGAAGACGCGGGTCCTGCGGCCGTTCGGCCTGACCGTCCCGCAGTACGCCGCCCTCTACACGCTGTCCCTCGCCCCCGGCTCGTCCGGCGCCGCGCTCGCCCGCGCCTGCGCGGTCACCCCGCAGAGCATGGCCTCCCTGCTCGCCGGCCTCGAGACCAAGGCCCTGATCGAGCGCACGCCCTCGCCCGACCACGCGCAGGTCCTCGTCACCCGCCTCACCCCGGAGGGCGCCGGCCTCCTGCGCGAGGCGGACGAGGCCGCCAGGGAGGCGGAGGCCCGCTTGTCCGGGGCCTTCTCCGCCGACGAGGAACGGACGCTGCGCGAGCTGCTGGCCCGCGCGACGGCGGCGCTGACGCCTCCGACGTCACCCCCGAAGGAACGCGCGGCGGCACGCCGGAGGCGGCAGGGGGCGTGACGGGGCGGGACGGTCAGGCGGCCCGGTCGGGCCGCTCGCAGAAGACGGCGTCGTCCTCGACCGCGGCGGCGATGTCCTCGGCGAGCGCGACCGTCTCCCCATGGATGTCGCCCAGCTCGAGAAGGAGGTCGTGCTCCGGCAGACGTTCGCCGCACAGGCGCAACAGGGCCGCGGCGATCGTCCGCGCGTCCGGGTCCGCGGGATCGACGGCGCCGCCGCTGAAGTCGAGATCGCTGCCGTGGAACGGGTCGTCGAGGAAGGCGACGCCCGCGACCGCCCCGTCCGGCCGGCGGGCCGTGACGAAGGGTGCGTCCGAGCGGTCGTCGATGTACGGCCGGAGCTGCTCCAACGGAGTCCGCTCGGGCGTGTGCCACCAGTTGGTGGCGTCCAGAAAATCCCCCCAGGCACGGACGGCGTCGTCGGGCACCGGGCCGGTGGCGCCGTCGAACCACTCGAGGGCGTAGCCGTGCGACACGGGACCGAGCGCCCCGGGACGGACGCGGAACGTCCGGTGCCGCTGGGCCCGGCGGAAGCCGTGAGCCGTCATCCACCGATGCTCCGCGGAACCGGTCACGGCCTTGCCCCGCATGCCCCGATGGGTCCCCGCCACCAGCTCGCTCATGTGGGCGAGAGCCGCGGCCCCCAGGCCCCGCCCGCGGTACTCCGGGACGATCTCGGTGTGCGCCCACAGCCAGTGCGGGTCGTCGTTCGTGCGGCGCACCACGACGAAACCCACCGGCTCACCCGTGGCGGCGGCGCGGACCAGTCGTGCACGGCGGAAGGCGACACCGTCCTCGTCGGGTCCCAGCAGATGGCGGCCCTGGGCGACCGACCAGTGCACGGCGGAGTCGAGGGCGCCCAGCACCGCGTCCGCCGTCGCCCGACTCCACGGCTCGAACGTCAGGGGGAGGGCATCGGCTGTTCCGGACACCCGGGGGAGCCTAACAGCGGGCCGCCGGCGGGGCGTCGGTGCCGGCGCCGGCACCGGGCCGGAGGCGTCCCGTCAGGGCGAGGAAGGCCACGAACGTCCCCATGACGAGCCAGCCCGGCCAGCCGGCCAGCCCCATGTGCAGGGGATCCAGGCGCGCGTCGGACGCGGCGAACTCCTTGACCATGGCGATGCTCGCCGAGCTCACGAACGCGTGCCCGATGACCGCGGGGACGACGGAGCCGGAGCGCAGCCGCAGCCACGTGAGGATCGGCAGGACAAGGGTGCAGCTGATGAGCATCGCGGGCACGGACACGTACCACGGCCGGTCGGGATACTGCCCGCCCATCAGCAGCGTGGGCAGATGCCACAGGGCGAAGGCCGCGCCGGTGACCACGTACGCCCGCACCAGACGCGCGGTCCCACCGCCGCGCGCCAGGCGCGGAAAGAGATAGCCCTGCCAGCCCAGTTCCTCCCCGAAGAACAACGGCAGCGAGAGCAGCATCTGCAGCAGCGCCCCGGCCCCCCACGCGCCGAGCCCGCCCCAGCGCACGCCGCCGAAGGGGTAGACCCCCGTCA
>KL569465.1:28194-30623 GCA_000715685.1 Streptomyces lilacinus | reverse complement strand
AGAGACAGGCCGAGGGCGGCGGCCGTCAGGCACCCCGGCACCGCCAGAGCCGCCGGGCACGCCCGCACGGCGCGACCCCAGGGCCGCGGCCACCGCAGGGCCAGCACGTCCCGCAGCCGGCCGACCGGTTCGACGTACCGCACCACGACGACCGCGGCGAGAGCCGGCGCGCACATCGCGGCCGCGATGCACCACTGCTCCAGCGCCCCCGTGTCCGCCCGGGCGTCCTCGCGCCGGAACCCGCCGGCCAGAAGGGGCGTCATGGCCGCCCACATGCCCAGATAGGCCACGACGAGGAACACAGGTACGGCGCGGCGCCGCGGTAATCGGGAGAGAGGGGGCAGTGAGGTTGCCATGGCGACGACGCTATGAGCGCGCACGAACAGACAGAATCCGGCGAACCCCCGCCCCGACGCGGGGGATTACCCCACCGGCCGGGTGCCACGAAACCCCGACCACTCCCAGCCCCGCCGGTCGGCCTCGCCCACCACACAGGTCACCAGGGTTCACGCGGCGGCGGAAGAATTGACCACCCGATCCGGGCGGCCATTGCACCCCTCATGAGGTCTTTCGCATTCCTAGAGTTGTCATCACACGACGCCGGCGAACACCGCCGGTGCGACCGAGAGGACAGTGACATGGCAGCCCAGCAGCACAGCACGACCCCCGACTTCGCCGCGGTGCTCACCCGTGCCGCCGAGGCCGAGACCACCAGCGACCCCAGCAGCGTCATGACGCTGCTCGCCGACTCCGACACCACCGGCGGCCTCCTCACCAGCTACCGCTCCCAGTTCAGCCGCGGCGCGGTCGGTGCGCCGGCGCACTTCCACACCCGGGCCGCCGAGCTCTTCTTCGTTCTCGACGGCTCGCTGCGCGTCCTCGTCGGGGACGAGATCACCGTGCTGGACGCGGGCGACTCGCTCGTGGTCCCGCCGCGCACTCCGCACGCCTTCGCCGCCGCCCCGGGGTGTGAGGCGGACGTCCTGTTCGTCTTCACTCCCGGCATGGCACGCTTCGACTACCTGCGGCTGCTGGGGCGGGTGATGCGCGGCGAGGCGAGCCCGCAGGAGATCAAGGACTCCTCCGAGCGCTTCGACAACCACTACGTGGACAGCCCCGCCTGGAACGCCGCGCTCCGCGCCGACGCCTGATGCGCGATGTCTGATGCGCGATGTCTGATGTGCGATGTCTGATGTGCGATGCCTGAGTCAGTCGTCCTTGACGGCATTGCGCCAGACCGTCACGTCGAAGGTGACGTAGCGGCTGGGCTCGGAGGGCGACGAGGCGCCCTTGAACGTGGCCAGCGCGAGGACGCCCGTCTTGGTGCGCACGCACAGCTGGGAACCCTCGGAAAGTCGGTCGAGGGGGATCTGCGTCGTGAAGCGCGTGTCCTGCAGGCAGGTCTCGAGCGAGCCCTTCTGCCCGCTGTCGAGCAGCACGAGCTTGGTGTTGTACGAGCCGAAGCCGCAGCCGTTGAAGTCGCAGATGTAGTAGAGGTCGTCGTAGTTCGAACTGCGGGGCCGCGGCGGCTGGTCGGCGAATTGGAGGTGGTATCCGTCGGGGAGCCGGACGTTGGGGTACGTGGCCGGCGCGGGGGCGGCGGACCGCCGCGCCTCGGGGCTCTGCTTCGTGCCGCCGGCGTCGCGCCGCGCGCCGTCGTCGCTGCCGCCGACCGCGTTCACCAGGGCGCCGCCGCCGATGAGCACCACGAGCGCGCCGACGACGGACAGGGCGACGACGAGGGCCTTGTTCTTCCGCCGTGGCGGGGTCAGGGGCGGGGGAGTGGGGTGCGGCATGCCGAAACCACCGGGCGGATACGGTGCCTGGGGTGCCAGCGGCGCCGGTGGCGCCGGTGGGGCGGGCGGCGCGGGCGGCATGCTCGGCTGCGTGAAGGAAGCGGTCGGCGCGGCGTGGTGCGCGCTGATCTCGGCGGTGACCGCGGCCGGCAGCCAGTTCTCGTCGCGCCGGAGCTGCTGGTCCTCGGCCGCCGCCCGGCACATGTCGACGATCTCGGCCGGCGAAGGACGTCCCGCGGGCTCCTTGACCAGGCACGCGGCCACGACGGAGCGCAGCGCGGGCGGCAGGTCCGACAGGTCCGGTTCCTCGTGGACGATGCGGTACAGCACGGCCTGCGAGGGGCCGTCCCCGTACGGCGATCTGCCCAGCGCGGCGAAGGCGGCGACCTGGCCGAGCGCGAAGACGTCGGTGGCGGGGCCGACGGCGCCGCCGGTGGCCTGTTCGGGGGCCATGAAGGCCGGGGTGCCGATCGAGGCCCCGCTGACGGTGAGCGCGGTGGAGTCGGCCGCCCGCGCGATGCCGAAGTCGATGACGCGGGGGCCGTCGGAGGCGAGCAGCACATTGGACGGCTTCAGGTCCCGGTGCACGATGCCCGTGCCGTGAACGGCCTGCAGCCTGTCTCTTATACACAT
>KL569465.1:26030-27923 GCA_000715685.1 Streptomyces lilacinus | reverse complement strand
CCGGGCACGTAGGCCGTGGCCAGCCAGGGCTGAGCGGCTTCGGTGTCGCTGTCGACGACCGGCGCGGTGTAGAGCCCCTGGACGCGCTGGGCGGCGGCCACCTCCCGCTGGAACCGCCGGCGGAAATCCGGGTCCTCGGCGAACTCGGGCCGGATGACCTTGATCGCGACGGGACGGCCGCCCGGGGTGTACGAGAGGTAGACCTTGCCCATTCCGCCGGCACCGAGGCGGGCCGCCAGCCGGTAACCGGCGATCGCGGACGGGTCGTCCGCCCCGAGTGGCTGGAATACCCCGGCGGACTTGTCCCCGCTCATCACACGTGCCCCGCTCTTCACTTGACCTGGTTCCACAGCGAGACTAGCCAAGATCGATTCGTTCGCTCAACCGGCCTTCGAAAATGGTCGGGCGGCCGGACTGCTCCTCCAACGAGGTCCAATGAGGTCCCACGAGGTCCGACGAGGCAAGAGGTACGGCTGCGGCGAACCCCACCTCCACGCCTACCAGGGCACGACCTGCCCCTGGTAATCAAGGAAGTGGAGGCCGGGCTCCCCCTGGTGGCGCTCGATCGTCTCCGCCACCCCGGGAATGCTCTCCTCCACGCTGAGATCGGCGTCGGGCCCGCCGAGTTCGGTGCGGACCCAGCCCGGGTCCATGAGCAGCAGCGTCCGCGTGTCCTCGGCGTGGCGGGCGGCGTAGCTGCGCATCAACTGGTTCAGCGCGGACTTGCTGGCCCGGTACAGGTCCTGCCCGCCTTCGGTGTTCAGAGCGATGCTTCCCTGATCGGAGGACATGACGCCGATGGTCCCGGTCGGCGCGACCAGCGGGCCGAGGGTCTCCACGACACGCATCGGGCTGAGCGCGTTGGTGACCATGACTTCGGTGAACATGTCCGTCGGAACCTCGCCGATCGGTATATCGCCGCGTGTGATGGCGGCATTGACGAAGAGCAGGTCGAGAGTGTGCTGTGCCAGCCGGTCGCGCAGTGCCGAGATCTGCTCCGGCTCGGTCATCTCCAGCGACTCGACGGTCAGCCGCCCTTCGGATGCCTCGGCCAGGTCGTGGAGGCCGGTGCGCCCGCTGCCGCGGACCGTGCCGATGACGTTCCAGTCGCGACGGAGGTACTCGGTGGCGAGCCCGAGGCCCAGGGCACGTGAAGCCCCGATGATGACGGCTGTCTTGCGGGTGCTTTCCAATGTGATTCCTTCTCAAGAACAGGGCGTCAGAGCTGTCACGAAGCGTCGTTCACAGTCTTCGTCCACAGCCGTCGTCCACTGTCGGAGTGATTGCGGCGATGACGCCGCAAGTCTCCGAGCGGTTCGGCCGGTCGTCCAATACCCTTCGCACCGCATTGATACCGTCGCGGTATGGATCTGGATCTGCGAAAGCTCCGCTATTTCGTCGCGGTGGCCGAGCACCGGCACTTCGGCCGGGCGGCACAGGCGCTGTTCATCGCGCAGCCGGTCCTCAGTCGGCAGATCCGCGCGTTCGAGCAGGAGCTGGGATGTCCGCTGTTCACACGGTCCACGCGCAGCGTTGAGCTGACCCCCGCGGGGAAGCAGCTTTACGACGAAGCATCAAGGATCACCACGGTGGTGGACGTGGCACTGCGGCGCGTGCACGAAGCCCAGCGGGGCGAGCAGCGGCTCGTCGTCGGCTTCTCGCCCGGCCTGCACGTGTCGGACGCGATCCGGGCGTTCACGGCGAGCCATCCGAAGGTCGAGATCGATGTCTTTCCGCTGCGCTGGTGGGAACGGGACGCGCCGCTCCGCGACGGCCGCGCGCACGTCGCGTACCTCCGGCGCCCCTTCGACGACGCGGGACTGCGCACCCTCCCCATCGGTCACGAGACCAAGGTCGCGTGCCTGCCCGTGACGCTGTCTCTTATACACATCT
>KL569465.1:23143-25769 GCA_000715685.1 Streptomyces lilacinus | reverse complement strand
CCGCACCCTGACGCTGGCCGATCTCGACGGTGAACCGGTCCTCGGCGGCAGGACGCGGCGGACCTCCTCGCTGGAGGAGAAGTTCGAGCTCATCGCGTCCGGCCAGGGCATCGCGCTCGTCCCCGTCAGCATCGCCGGCTCGTACTCCCGCCCCGACCTCGTCTACCTGACGGTCACCGACGCCCTGCCCGTCGAAACGTGCCTGGCGGTACCGGAGAGCAGTTGCGCGGGACCCGTACCGGACTTCCTGGACGTTGCCACCGCAACGCTGCGCCGACGCTCCGGCGATTCGGAGACGGGGAATTCGGAGACGGGGCCGGAGACGGTTCAGAGGCGCAGCAGCCGCTCGACCGTGTCGCGGTAGCCGAGCAGGGCCAGCCGCATCTCCTCCGTTCGCGGCCGCGTCGCGTCGTCCTCGTGCCAGGCCGTGCGCAGGTCGTGGCGGCGTTCGCGGAGGAGGTCGGTGAGGCGGGCGGAGAGGGTGTCGAGGAGCGAGTCCGCCGCTTCCACCGAACCGCGCGGTGCGTCGAGGAAGCCGTTCACCGCCCGCTGCAGGTGCGCGGCGATGTCGGCGCGCTCGGCCGGCCGCAGGAGGGTGCCGTTCGTGGCCTCCGGCGTTCCCGCTCGCTCGGGGCCGGCGGTGGCGGTGGAGTCGGCGGTCGTGTCCTCGCGCTCGAGGTCCGTGCCGTCCGCGGGTGGTGGTGCCGGTGCGGTCGGGGGCTTCCGGTCGCGGTCGCGCTGCCGCGGCACGCCGGGGGTGCCGTAGGTCTCCTGCCTGGTGCGTGCTTCGGTGTGCTTGTCCACCGCGCACTCCTTTCCGGTCGTTTCCCCAGCGGCTGGCCCGGGACGGCGCGCCCAAACCCGGGCGTGCCGGCCCGTCCCGACGACCATGGAAACTCCGTGGCCGACGGCCCGGCGGGCCGGTAGGGTCCGACGCCCGCGCCCGATGCGTTCGGGGCGTTTCCCCTTCCCATGTGCAGATGCGCAGAGAGCGATGGACACCATGACCGGCCGGCGAGCGACGACGACCCTGTGGCGCCCCACGGGGCCCCAGGAGCTGGACCTGGTCCGGGAGCTGGAGTGGCGCGCGTGGCCGCCCCGGCTGCCCGAGCAGCCGATCTTCTACCCGGTCCTCAACGAGGACTACGCGATCAGGATCGCGAGGGACTGGAACGTGCGGCACGACGGCGTCGGCTTCGTCACCCGCTTCGAGGTCGACACGGAGTTCCTGAGCCGGTACCCCGTGCGGCAGGCCGGCGGGCGGACGATCCTCGAGCTGTGGGTGCCGGCGGAGGAGCTCGACGACTTCAACGCCCACATCGTCGGCGAGATCGAGCTCGTCCACGAATTCCGCTGATCGCGGCGGGACGGGTCGCCGCTCGCGGAGGGACGGGGCCGGGGCGCCCGGTCGGCGCCCCGGCCCCGTCGTCCTGCGGCTGCCGTCCTCAGTCCGTACTCGGGCTGCACTGAGGCAGTGCTCAGGCCGCACTCGGACCGTGCTCAGTCCTCGAAGGCGTCCTTGATCTTTTCCTTCGCCCCGCGCAGGTCGCCCTTGGTCTTCTGGCCCTGACCCTCGGCGGTCGCGCGCTCGTTCCCGACGGCCCGGCCGGCCTCCTTCTTGATCTTGCCCTTGACCTGCTCGGCCTTCGCCTTGGCCTTCTCGCTCGAGCTCACGATGTGACCTCCTCCGTTCGTTCCACGGCGTGAGAGATGATCGGGTGCCCATGCGTCGCGTGAGTAAACCGGTACTCAGTCCTCCGCCCGGAGGGTGACGGGTGCCTCGGAGCAGTCGCCCAGGAACTCGTACCACCGGCGCCGCAGACCGACGTACCGCGTGTCCGCCTCGACGAGCTGGAGGAACGCCCCGACGGTCTCGGCGAGGCGTTGCTGCAGCCTGGCGTCGGCCAGCAGGCCGTCGTCGGTGAAGCCCTCGTGGGCGCGGGCGAGGCTGAACATGTCCGGGTAGACGCGCGTACCGAGGTGCTCGAGGGGAACGCGCAGCGCCCACAGTCCCCGGTTGCCGCCGATCAGGGAGGGGGAGGCGGAGAGGAGCAGCGCGTGTTTGGTCTTGAACGGCTGCGGCTGGACCCGGGAGACCCAGTCGATCGCGTTCTTCAGCACCCCGGGCACCGAGGCGTTGTACTCGGGGGAGGAGATCACGACGGCGTCCGCCAGCTCCACCCGCCCGTGCAGGGCGAGGGCGCCGTCCGGAATGCCGGTGGCGGCCTCGAGGTCGCCGTCGTACAGGGGCATGTCGAAGTCGCGCATGGCGGCGAGGTCGACCGTGGCGCCGGTCTCGGCGATCAGGCCGGCCACCAGGGAGGCGAGGCGGGCGTTGGTCGATCCGGCCCGCATGGCGGCGCCGAAGACGAGGACCCGCAGCGGACCGGGGTGGGCATCCGTGGGCATGGGCATGTCCTTCCGCCGTACGAGGACGCGCGCCCGGCCGGGCGCCGCGCGGCCAGTGTCGTCCCACCGTCGTCGCGGCGCGAGACGACCTGGGCCTTCCGGGCCCGGGCACGTCGCCTTCCGGCCGGGAACCGGTTTGGCGATGGGGTGGGATGTCCGTGTAATGTTGTCCATGTCGCCGGGCACACCGGACGAAAAACTGAACAAGGGGCTATAG
>KL569465.1:21057-22822 GCA_000715685.1 Streptomyces lilacinus | reverse complement strand
CGAACCGAGAGGCCGTCCCCCAGGGGACGGCCTCTCGGTCTATTCAGTCCGAGGTCTGTTCGGTCCGAGGCCTGTTCCGTCGAGGCCTGTGCGGTCGCGGTCAGCCCCCCGGGACGGCGGCTGCGCTCTCCGGCACCAGCTCGTGGACGGCGCGCCGGACCCCCTCCGCGAACCTGGCGGCCTGGGGGTGCGCCCCGTGCGAGGGGTGGGCGAGGAAGGCGCGGACCGAGGGGGCGCCGTCGAGCGGGATGACCTGGACGCCGGGGTGGGTGTAGCGGCGCGCGGCCGCGGCCGGGGCGGTGCCCACGCCGAGCCCGGCGGCCACCTTCTCCAGCCACTCGTCGTAGTTGCGGCACTCGGCGCCGACCGCCGGACGTCGGCCCTCGGGCCACATCCGTGGGTGGGTGATGCCGCTGACCACATTGACGATCAGGGGCCAGTCGGCCAGCTCTTCCCAGCTCAGCCGGGTGCGGGCGGCCAGAGGGCCGTCGCTGGGGACCGCGGCGACGCGGGTGTCCTCGAAGAGGAACACCCCGCGCATGCCCTGCGGCAGGGAGTCGCCGCGCAGCAGTCCCAGATCGGCCATGCCGGTGTCCAGACCCGCCATGGCGGTGTCGCAGCGCACGAACTCCACGCGTACGCCCGCCGCTTCGCCCAGGCGCGCCGCGAGCCCCGACAGGCCGTCGGGCAGGCCCCAGCTGAAACCGATGCGCAGGGTCTGGCCTTCGCGGACGCCGGCGAGGGCCGCGTCGAGCCGGCGCAGGATCGGGACGAGCGCGTCGCGCAGCGCCTCGCCCTCGGCGGTGAGTCGTGTCCTGCGGGTGGTGCGGTCGAAGAGGCGGATTCCCAGGGCCTCCTCCAGGCCCCGGATGCTGCGCGTCAGGGTGGGCTGCGCCAGGTGCAGTCGCCTGCCGGCGGCGGTGAAGCCGCCTTCCTCCGCCACGGCCACGAAGTTGCGTAGATGACGTAGATCAACATCCATACGGCCAGAGCATAGGTGATTCAGCAAAGTAATTTCTCTCTGCATCCGTCCCTGTCTAGTCTTCTTGGTGTCGCGCGGCGGCGGTTGAAACCCCCGCCCATCGGACGCGATGTCAGGTCAGTGAAACGGGGGCTGAACATGCGGATTTACCCTTGTCCAACCGGTAATCGGTCAACGGCATGGTCAAGTCCGATCAAAGAAATATTCAACAAGGGCTGACGCTCCGGCGGAACAGGGTCGACCCCGCCGTCGCACGGCCGCCGGACGGCGGTTTCATGTGGTGGCCATGGCGGCCCCCGCACGCCGTTGAGCTGTGCGTCCGCATCTCTTTCCCGTGCATCCCGGGCATCCGGACCACATCACATGGCTGATGCAATGGCCGCATCAATGGCTGTTGCACCCTTCGTCCATCGGTGTCGGATGTCATCGCCGGATGCGAATAATCCGTCATGTCGTCGCTCCTGCCTGCCCACTTTCCTTGTGGCTCATTTGTGCCGCAGTGGGCGGCGGCCTGCCGCCGTCATGCCATGACCATTCTCGCGAGTGGATCGCATTCCTCGCGCCCCCGACCCATTCATGCGACTGAGAGGGAAATCGACGTGCCCGTGGCCGAAACCCGACATGGTCCCATTGAGTACGTTTTCATCGACGGCGACCCGGAACTCGCCCCCCTGGTCTTCCTGCACGGCGGGCTCGGCTGCCTGGCCGCCTGGGGCCGCTTCCCCGCCCGCATGGCCGCGGAGACCGGGCGGCGCACCCTGGTCCTGTCTCTTATACACATCT
>KL569465.1:16031-20854 GCA_000715685.1 Streptomyces lilacinus | reverse complement strand
CTGCCTTGCCAGCCCGCTCAGAGATGTGTATAAGAGACAGCCCCCCGCTACATGCACGAGCACGGGCAGGAGGACCTGCCCGAGCTCCTGGACCTGCTCGGTGTGCACCACCCGGTCCTGGTCGGGCACAGCGACGGCGCCTCCATCGCCCTGCTGTACGCCTCCGTCCGGCCCGCCACGGCCGTCGTCGCCATGGGCCCGCACCTGTACTTCGAGGAGCAGAACCGGCTGGGAATCGAGGCCGCCCGCGCCTCCTTCGAGGCCGGGCCGCTGGCGAAGAAGCTGGCCCTGGTCCACGACGACCCCCGCTCGGTCTTCGAGAGCTGGAGCCGGGTCTGGCTGTCGCCCGAGTTCCGCGACTGGAACATCGAGCACGACCTCGACGTCACCGCCCCCGTCCTGCTGATCCAGGGCGACCGGGACGAGTACGGCACCCTCGCCCAGCTCGACTCCGCCGAACGCGCGGTCCGCGGCCCGGTGCGCCGCCTGGTGCCGGAAGGCGTCGACCACTACCCGCACCTGGTGTGCCCCGACCTCGTGGCCGACGCCACCCGCGCCTTCCTCGCCGAGCACGCCCCCGGCCGCAGCCCCTCGGAGATCCCGCTGTGACGACCACCACCGCCCCCCTCACCGAACACGCCCCCGACCCCGGCCTTTCGGCCACCGTGCGCCTGGACGCCCTCCTCGCCCGCTCGGCACGGCTGCACCCCGACCGCCCCGCCCTCTCCGGACCGGGCGAGGAGTGGACGTACGCCGAACTCGACCGGGCCGTCGACGCGTTGGCCGCCGAGCTGACCGCCGCCGGGCTCACGCCGGGCGAGCGCGTGGGCGTCTACGCGCCCAAGACCCCCGCCACCGTGATCGCCCTGTACGCCGCACTGCGCGCCGGCGCCGTCGTCGCCCCGCTGGACGTCGCCGACCCCCCGGCCCGTACCGCGCGGATGGTCCGCAACGCCGGCATCTCCCTGCTGCTCACCACCGACCGGGCCCTCGCCGGCTGCCGGCAGGCGGCCGCCCTGGCCCGCGAGGACGGCGGCGCGGCACCCGAGGGTCAACTGGAGCACGGGCTCAACCGGCTGCGGGTCCTCGAGGGAACCGACCGCCCCGCACCCCTGCCCGCCCCCACCGACCGCGGCGGGTACATCCTCTTCACCTCCGGCAGCACCGGCTGGCCCAAGGGCGTCCTGCTGTCGCACACCAACGTCGCCCACTACGCGCTGTGGGCCGCGGCCGAGTTCGGCCTCACCGAGCACGACAGGATCGGCTCCCAGGCCGCCCTCACCTTCGACCTCACCACGTTCGACCTGTACAGCGCCGCCGCGGCCGGCGCCTGCGTCGTCCTCATGCCGGACGTGCTGCGCGCCTTCCCGCGCGACGTCGTCAACTGGCTCAACGAGCAACGCGTCACGGCCTTCATGGCCGTCCCGTCCCTCTACCACGCGATGCTCCAGCAGGGCGGCTTCGCCCAGGACCTGCCGCCGACCCTGCGCGTGGCCGCCTTCGGCGGCGAGCCCTTCGCGCCCGTCCTGCTGCAGGAGTACCTCCGCCTCCTCGGCGACGTGCCCTTCTACAACCTCTACGGGCCCACCGAGACCAACGCCTGCACCTACTTCCGGATGCCCACCGACTGGACCGCCGACCAGGAGCTCACCATCGGCCGCGGCATCGGCGGCGTCCTGATCGAGGTCCTCGACGCGGACGGCCGCCCCACCGACGGGGAAGGCGAGATCCACATCGCCGGCCCCACCGTCTTCCAGGGCTACCTGCGCGACGGCGAACTCACCGACCCCACCGTCACCGCGACCTTCCGCGACGGCGTCGCCCGCCGCGCCTACGCCAGCGGGGACATCGGCCGCATCACCCCCGACGGCCGGGTCTTCCTGCGCGGCCGCCGCGACTCGCAGGTCAAGCGCCGCGGCCACCGCATCGACCTGCTCGACGTGGAGAGCGCCGTCCTCGAGCTGCCCGCGGTCTCCACCGCGGCCGTCGTCGCCAAGGACGGCGGCCCCCACTCCGGCGAGATCTGGGTCTACGCCCGGACCGACGCCTCCGAACGCGAGGTCCTGGCCGAGCTGCGCGCCGTCCTGCCCAAGCGCATGCTGCCCGACCGGATCGTGCCCGTCGCCGACCTGCCCACGACCACCAGCGGCAAGGTCGACCGCCGCGCCCTCAGCACCCTGACCGACACCCCCGCGACCGGCACCGACCCGGCCGGCACCACCCGTACCCCCGAGGAGAACCGCACATGAACAGCGTCGAGGACCTCTGCGCCCTCATCAGCAGCAAGATCACCTGGGGCCGGGGCGAGGACCCGCAGAGCCTGACGCCCGACACCCCGCTCCTCGAACTCGGCCTGCTCGACTCCCTGGCCATCATGGACATCGTCGCGGCCCTGGAGAAGGACGCCGGCATCGCCCTCCCCGAGACCGAGATCGTCGCCGCCAACTTCCGCACCCCCAAGGCCCTGTGGGTCGCCATCGAGGACGCCTCCGGCGGTGGCCGCAAGTGACCGCGCCCACCGACCACCTGCTGCGCGGCGGCCCGGCGGCGACCGAGGAGATCGTCGACGCCTTCCGCGACCGCGCCCGGCCGGTCGTCGAGCAGGTCGACGGCAAGGACTTCCGCACCCAGTGGCAGGCCATGGCCGACCTCGGCGTGCTGCGGCTGGCCGACGCCGACAGCGTCGACCCCGGACCCGTCACCCGCTCCCTCGCCATGATCGAGGGCATCGGACTGGCCGGCGCCGACCCGGGCATCTGCTACGCCCTGGCCTCCCAGGTCTTCGGCATGCAGTTCCCGCTGCGCGCCACCCTGCGCGACCCCGACTGGCAGGCACTCGCCCACGTGCAGGACGGCCGCACGCTGCTGTGCCACGCCCTCACCGAGCGCAAGGGCGGCAGCGACCCGCTGTCCATGGACACCCGCGCCCGGCGCGACGGCGACGCGTACGTCCTCGACGGTGCCAAGACCTTCATCACGGCCGCCCCCGTCGCCGACCTCGCGATCGTCTTCGCCCGCACCGGCGAGGGCCGCTCGCCGTTCGCGCTCTCGGCCTTCCTCTTCCCCGTCGACACCCCGGGCGTGCGCCGCGGCGAGAGCTTCGAGAAGACCGCGCTGCCCTCCGTACCCATGGGCGAGCTCGTCTTCGACGGCGCCCGGCTCCCCGCCACGGCGCTGATCGGCGACGAGGGCTCGGGCCTCGCCGTGATGTCCTCCACCACCGCCTGGGAACGCGCCGTCATCCTCGGCTACGCCCTCGGCCCCATGCGCCTGCTCCTGCGCCGCACGGTCGAATGGGCCGGCGGCCGGGACCACTTCGGGCGCCGCATGGGCGCCAGCCACCAGGTGGCCGCCCGGATCAGCGACATGGCGCTCGCCCTGCACCGGTCCCGCGTCCAGCTGTACGCGATGGCGGCCCGGCTCGACGCGGGCGTCCCCGCGCGGCAGCTGGCCGCCGACGCGGCCCTCACCAAGATCTCGGTGTCCGAGGACTACGTGCGCCTCACCGAGCACGCCACCGCCCTGGCCGGCGTACGGGCCTTCGTCCCCGGCTCCGGCCTCGCCGCCGACCCGCACAGCCCCCTGGCGGCCCTCACCTACGCGGGCCCCAACGACCTGCTGCGCGTCGGCGTCGCCCGCCAGTTCGGCCTCCCGGTCGAGAACTGAACCCCGGTCCAGAACCGCACCCCGGTCGAGAACCGACTCTCCCGGTCGAGACCTGAGCCGAGAACCGACTCGAGGAAGGACCTCCATGACGTCCACCACGACCACCCCGGCGGCCCCGCCCGCGCCGCCCCCGCACCTCGACGACATCCTCGAACTCGCCGAGAAGACCGGCGAGCTCCTCGCCCCCCTCGCGGCCGACGTCGACGCCCAGCGCGCCGACGGCCACGAGGCCTACCGCATCCTCCGCGACAGCGGACTGCTCGGCCTCCTCGTGCCCCGCGAGGCCGGGGGAGCGGGCCTCGGCTTCGCCGAGTACTCGCGCGTCCTGGCCGTGCTCGGCGCCCACAACGGCGCCGCCGCCCTCGGCTACAACATGCACAACGTCGTCATCGGCGCCCTCTCCGAATCCGTCGGCACGACCCTGCCGCCGGCCGCCGAGGCCTTCCGCGCCTGGATGTTCGACGAGGTCGTGGGCGGCCGCAAACTCTTCGCCTCCGCCACCTCCGAGGCGGGCACCGGCGCCAAACTGCGCGGCATCCGCACCAGCTACCGGCGCTCCGACGACGGACAGCACTACGTCCTCACCGGCGAGAAGTCCTTCGTCTCCCTGGCGGGCGCGGCCGACTACTACATCGTCGTCGCCCGCGCCGAGGGGACCGAGGGCAGCAGCGAGGTCTCCCACTTCGTCGTGGCCGCCGACGACCCCGGTGTCGGCTTCGGCGAGGTGCACAACCTCTCCGCGCTGTACGGCACCAGCACCGCCGCCATGACCCTGGACCGCGTCACCGTGCCCCGCTCCCGCCTCTACCTGGGCGTCGAGGGCATGTCGCTGTTCAAGCTCGTCCGCGAGCCGCACTGGATGGCCGCCGGGTACACCGGCGCCTACCTGGGCATCGCCGAGGCCATCCACCGCTTCACCGCCGACTACGTCGCCGCCTCGCCCCAGCGGGCCGAGTCGCCGGTCCTGCAGCGCGACCTGGGCCGCATGTCCGCACAGCTGCGGGCGGCGCGGGCCCTGGTGCAGGAGGCGGGCGCGTGCATCGACCGGCAGCGCGGCAGCATCGAGACCAACGCCATGGTGCACGCCGCCAAGTACGTCGCCGGCGAGACCGGCCGCGCGCTCGCCCAGGACGCCGTGCGCATCTGCGGCTGTCTCT
>KL569465.1:14913-15761 GCA_000715685.1 Streptomyces lilacinus | reverse complement strand
GCTCGAACGGCTCATCCGCGAGGCGGCGTTCTCCGCGGTGATGCCCGCCAAGCCGGACGAGTGCCTGGAGTACCTCGGCAAGGCCGACCTGGGCGTCAACCTCCACAACGCCCAGGCGTTCGCGTGGTGACGCCCGTGACACCCCTCCGGAGCGCACCCGCGGTGACCCCCGACGCCTACCGCGCACTGATGGGGTCCCACCCCGGCGGCGTCGCGGTGGTCACCGCGACGGACGCCCTGGGGGAGCCGTACGGCTTCACCTGCACCGCCTGGTGCGGCGTCTCCCTGGACCCGCCGCTGCTCCTGGTGTGCGTGTCCAACACCGGCAACACCCTGCCGGTGATCACCGAGAGCGGCGCGTTCGCCGTCAACCTCCTGCACGGCGCCGGGCGCCGGGCCGCCGAGGCCTTCGCCGGCAGCAGGTCCGCCCGCTTCTCCGCGGTGCCCTGGCAGCGCTCGCCCGCCACCGTACTGCCGCTGCTGCCGGAGGACGCCCACACCGTCGCGGAGTGCCGCGTCGTCCGCACGATCCCGGCCGGCGACCACACCGTCGTCCTCGGCGAGGTCGTCCGCATCGACGCCACGGACGCCGCCGACGGACCCTCTTCCGCACCCCTGCTGTACGGCATGCGCCGCTACGCCACCTGGCAGGCCTGACGCCGACCCGCGTCCCGCATGCCGCATCCCGACCACCCGGACCACCGAAAGCCCCGGACCACCGAGAACTGGGAGAACCCGTGTACCGCACCATGATGAAGTCCAAGATCCACCGGGCCACCGTGACCCAGGCCGACCTCCACTACGTCGGCTCGGTCACCGTCAGCGCCGACCTGATGGAGGCCGCCGAC
>KL569465.1:11774-14722 GCA_000715685.1 Streptomyces lilacinus | reverse complement strand
TCTGTTCAAGTCCAAGATTCAGCGTGCCACCGTCACCCAGGCCGACCTGCACTACGTCGGGTCCGTGACGGTCGACGCCGCTCTCATGGAGGCCGCCGACCTGCTGCCCGGCGAGCAGGTCGACATCGTCGACATCGACAACGGTGCCCGCCTGTCCACCTACGTCATCGAAGGCCCCCGCGACTCCGGGGTGATCGGCATCAACGGCGCCGCCGCCCGCCTCATCAGCCCCGGCGACCTCGTCATCCTCATCGCCTACACGACGGTCCCCGACGCCGAGGCCCGCGAGCTGAAGCCGCGCGTGGTCTTCGTCGACGAGCACAACGCCGTCCTGACCGAGGGAGCCGACCCCGCCGACGTACCCGAGGGTCTGTCTCTTATACACATGCGCGCCGGCCACCGGCCGACGGCCGTGGTCAGCGGGGGCACGCGGGGCATCGGGCTGGCGCTGAGCCTGCGCCTGCGCGCCCTGGGCCACCACGTGCTCGCCCTCTACCGAGGCGACGAGGAGGCCGCCGAGCAGGCGGAGAAGGCGGGCGACGGCGGCCTCACCGCCGTCCGCGTCGACGTCGGCCGGCCCGCCGAGGTCCGCCGCGCGTGCGCGGCGCTCCTCGCGGACCACGGCGCCCCCGACGTCCTGGTCAACAACGCCGGGATCAACCGGGACCGCCCGTTCCTGTCCCTCACGGCACAGGACTGGGACGACGTCGTCGCCACCAACCTCTCCGGTCCCTTCCACCTCAGCCAGGCCCTCGCACCGGCCATGCTCGAGGCCGGCGGCGGAAGCATCGTCAACGTCGGCGCCACCACCGCGATCCGGCCCCGGACCGACGGCGCCAACTACTGCGCGAGCAAGGCCGGCCTGCTGCAGCTCACCAAGTGCATGGCCCTGGAACTGGCCCCCCGCATCAGGGTCAACGCCCTGATCCCCGGTTTCACCGACACCCCGGAGGTCGTCGAGCGCTACCGCCTCGACGACCCCGCCCGCCTCGACGCGGTCCTCGCGGCCGTCCCCGGGCGACGCCTCGGCACCCCCGAGGACATCGCCGACGCCCTGGAATTCCTCGTCACCTCCCGCAGCGCCTACGTCACCGGACAGCAGCTGATCGTGGACGGCGGGCACTTCATGGGCTGACCCGGGCCGGACCGGCCGACCCCACCGGCCGGATCGCGAACACCCCACCACACACCTGGAGAAGAAGAATGCGTCTGAATCAGGAGCAGCTCGACCACTACCGCGACCACGGCTTCCTGCTGCTGGAGTCCCTGCTCGACTCCCGGGAGGTGGAGCGCATGCGCGAGGCGTTCCTCCGCGACTGCGAGGTCCCCGGCCCCCACGTGGTCGCCGAGGAGGGGAGCGCGGAGGTACGGGCGGTCTACGCCTCCCACCACCGGCAGCCGGAGTACGCCGGACTGATCCGCGACCCCCGGGTGCTGACCCCGGTCCAGCAGCTGCTCACCGACGACGTCTACGTCTACCAGTTCAAGATCAACGCCAAGCCGGCCTTCGGCGGCGACAAGTGGGCCTGGCACCAGGACTACCTCGCCTGGCGCATCGCCGACGGCCTCCCCGCCCCGCGCCAGGTCAACATCGCCGTCTTCCTCGACGACGTCACCGAGTTCAACGGCCCCGTCATCTTCCTGCCCGGCTCCCACCGCGACGGCCTCGTGCGCGAGGGCCGCAGCGCCGAGGCCAAGTCCGAGCAGCACCTCGACCCCGACGACATCTCCCTCACCCCCGAGCAGCTCGCCGAGCACGTCGACCGGCACGGCATGGTCAGCCCCAAGGGCCCGGCCGGCTCCGTGGTGCTCTTCTCCCCGGAGATCGTCCACGGATCGGCGCCCAACATGTCGCCGTTCGCCCGCCGCCTGCTCATCGCCACCTACAACGACGTCACCAACCTCCCCCGACCGACGGGCGAACCCCGCCCCGCCTACGTCGTGTGCCGCGACACCGAGCCGCTGCGCCCCCTCGACGGGCCCTTCCTCGACGCCCCCGGCGCCCACGAGATCCTCGCGGCGGTGACGGCATGACGGCGCGCACCGGCCGGGCCGTCGTCCTCGAGGAGTTCGGTCTGTCTCTTATACACAGACAGCCTCCAGCAGGGGCACCTGCCCATCCCCACCCCCCTCGTCCTGGGCCACGAGGGCCACGGCGTGATCCGCGAACTCGGCGCCGGCGAGTACCGGGACGCGACCGGCGCGCCGCTCGCCCCCGGCGACCCGGTGATGTGGGCCTCCTCCATCGCCTGCGGCGTCTGCCCGCCGTGCCGGCTGCACCGGGAACCGACCCTGTGCGAGAACCGCCGCACCTACGGCGTCAACCGCTCGCTGGCCGACGGCCCCGAGCTGTCCGGCTCGTGGGCCGACCACATCGTCCTCCAGCCCGGCACCACCGTGGTCAAGGCGGCCGAGGGCGTCGACCCGCTCGCCGCCATGTCCCTCGCCTGCGCGGGCCCCACCGTCGTCCACGCGCTGTACGAACGGCGGCCCGTACGGCTCGGCGAGGTCGTGGTCGTCCAGGGCAGCGGCCCCGTCGGCCTCGCCGCCGCGGCCTTCGCCCAGCTCGCCGGGGCCGCCAAGGTCATCGTCGTCGGCGGCCCGAGCGAACGGCTGGCCCTCGCCGCCCGGGCCGGCATCGGCGACGCGCACATCGACATCACCGGGGACCGCGACACCGAGAGCGTGCTGAACGAGGTCCGCGCCGCCACCGGCGGCGCCGGGGCCGACCTCGTCATCGAGTGCGCCGGAGTGCCCGCCGCCGTCGCCCAGGGCCTCACCCTGGCCCGCCGCGGCGGCACGTACCTGGTCATCGGCCAGTACACCGACGCCGGCGACACCCTCGTCAACCCCCACCAGATCGTCTACCGCCAGCTGGACGTCATCGGCTCCTGGGCCTTCACCGGCGCCCATCTCGTCGAGTACGTACCTGTCTCTTATACACATCT
>KL569465.1:10570-11525 GCA_000715685.1 Streptomyces lilacinus | reverse complement strand
CTGCCGATGCTGGCCGCCCGCTTCGACCTCGCGAGCCTCGTGACGGCCTACCCGCTGGAACGGCACGCCGAGGCGCTCGCGGCGGTCGCCGCCGGAACGGTGATGAAGGCCGTCCTCACCAGCTGAACCTCCGAGCTGCGCCTTTCATGGGAGCCGCCCGCCGCCGCGGGCGGCTCCCGGCGTGCTCAGGGTCCGTCGATGGAACCGTCGATGGAACCGTCGCCCAGCGTCCGCAGGGCCGACGCCGTGGCCGGGTCGTCGGGCACGTAGGCCAGCAGGTGATGACCGGGCTCGTCCACGGCCGCCAACTTCACGTACCGCAGCCGCAGATCACCCGCCACGGGATGGCGGAAATGCCGCACCGCCGGATGGAAGGCCGCGGTCTCCCGCTGCCCGTACCACCGGGCCGCCTCCGGATCGGCCATGAGCTCCTCGACGATCTCGGCGTACCGCGCGTCGTCGGGGTGCGGCGCCGCGTGCGCACGGAACTGCCCCAGCAGGCTCCGCGCCTCCGACTCCCACTGCGCCAGCAGCGTCCGCGCCGGCCGCCAACGGAACACCAGCCACAGCAGGTTGCGCTGCCGCGGCGGCAACCGCGCCGGGTCGGTGAGCAGCGCGGCGTAAGCGGCGTTCCACGCCAGCAGGTCCCAATGCGGATCGATCACCACGGCGGGGTTCGGGTCCATCGCCTCCACCAGCGACAGCAGATTCCGCGACACCCAGCCCGGCGCCGTGCCGGCCCTCGGGGCCCGCTCGACGAACGACAGCACATGGGCCGTCTCCGCCTCGTCCAGGCGCAGCGCCCGCGCCACCGCGCGCAGCACCTGCTCCGACGTGCGCACCCGGCCCTGCTCGAGCCACGCGTACCACGAACCGCTGATCCCGGCCAGGGCCGCCACCTCGCCCCGCCGCAGGCCCGGCGTGCGCCGCCGCGGCGAGCCGGGCAGGCCCACGT
>KL569465.1:6061-10333 GCA_000715685.1 Streptomyces lilacinus | reverse complement strand
CCAGCCGCTCGCGGCGCGAGCGCAGGAACGCGCCGAGCTCCCGGCGCGCGGGGTCCGCCGCGGTGTGCCCGGCGCTCATCGACCCGTTCCCTCCCCGTCGCCGGCCGCCCCGCGCGGCAGGCTGTCAGTGATGGTAATCGGTTGAGGCGATCACGCCGGGCCGCCGGGTGATGGGCTGGAGTCACGGATGGAGAAAGGAGCAACGTCCTCGTGACCACCACCGTCCCTCCCTCGACCGCGGCCGACGCCGCGGCGACGACCGGCCTGCCGGCCCGGTCGCTCCGGCTGCTGAGCGCGGCCGGATTCATCAGCAACTTCGACCGCTTCTGCATCGCCCCCATGCTCGTGCTGATCGGCACCCACCTGGGCGCGCCCCTGGCGACGGTCGTCCTCGCCGCCAGCCTCTACTACCTCAGCTACGGCCTGATGCAGCCCGTGTGGGGGCTGTTGAGCGACCGGCTGGGCCGCGTGCGGGTGATGCGCCTCTCGCTCGCCGGCGCCGCCGTCGCCGCCCTGTGCTCGGCCGCCGCCCCCGACGCGCCCGTCCTCATCGCCGCCCGCGCCGTCGCCGGAGCGTTCTTCGCCGCCTCCATCGCGGCCTCGCTCACGTACGTCGGCGACACCGTGCCCGCCGAGACGCGCCAACGCCCCCTCAGCGGGCTGATGACGGCCTTCGCCCTCGGCACGGCCGTGGCCACCGTGGTCGCCGGGGTGCTGGCCCTCTACGCCTCCTGGCGGCTGGTCTTCGCCCTCCCCGGCCTCTTCGCCGCCTACCTCGCCATCGCCCTGCGCCGCCTGCCCGAGCCCGAACGCGAGCCCGCCGGCCCGCTGCTCGCGCCCATCGGCGTGGTGCTGCGGTCGGGGTGGCAGTGGTTCGTCATGGCCGTGGCGATGCTCGAGGGCGCCGTGCTCCTCGGCTTCCTGACCTACCTCGCCCCCGCCCTCGAGGCGCACGGCGCCCCGACCGCGCTGGCCGGAGCGGTGTCCGCGCTGTACGGCGTCGGCTCCATGGCGGCCGCGCAGTCCGTCAAGCGCCTGGTGGGCCGCTGGAAGCCGGCCCGGCTGATCCTGGCCGGCGGCGTCCAGATGGCCGTCGGCTACCTCGTCGCCGGCCTCAGCCAGTCCGTGCCCGCCCTGATCGTCACCGCGCTGTTGCTCGGCGGCGGCTGGTCGTTCATGCACTCCACCATCCAGTCCTGGGCCACCGGCCTCTCCCCGACGGCCCGTGCCACGGGCGTGGCGATGTTCGGCGTCGCCCTCTACGTGGGCAGCGCCCTGGCCAGCAGCCTCGCCGCCGGCGCGGCCGAACGCCACGCCTACGGACCGCTCTTCCTGACCGCCGCCGTACTGACCGTCCCCCTGACCGCGGCCGCGGCCGTCGGCCGGGCACGGTACCGCGCGGGGGCGTAGGCAGGTCGGCCCCCGGACCGTCGTGCGCGTGGGCGTGCTCAGGCGCGGAACGTGCGCCGATAGGTGCCGGGGGAGACGCCGATCGCGGCGTGCAAGTGCTGCCGCAGCGTGGCGTCCGTCCCGAAGCCGGCCCGTTCGGCGATCCGACTGACCGGCAGGTCACTGCTCTCCAGCAGATGGCGGGCCAGGTCGACGCGCTGCTGCGTGAGCCACTGCCCCGGGCTCAGCCCCACCTCGGCCCGGAAGCGCCGGGTGAACGTACGGCGGCTCATGCCCGCGTGCGCGGCAAGGTCCGCCAGTTGCAGGGGCTCGTGCAGCCGGTCGAGCGCCCAGGCGCGGGTCTCGGACGTGCCGGTGTCCGAGGCGCGCGGCACCGGCCGCTCCACGTACTGCGCCTGACCGCCCTCCCGCTGCGGCGGGACCACGCAGCGCCGAGCCACCTGGTTGGCGATCCCGCTGCCGTGGTCCCGCCGGATCACGTGCATCAGCAGATCGATGCCGGCCGCCGCGCCCGCGGACGTCAGCACCCGGCCCGCGTCCACGAACAGGACGTCCGGGGTGAGCTCGACCCGCGGGTACAGCCGCCGGAACCGGGCGGCGTGGTACCAGTGCGTGGTCGCAGGCCCGCCGTCCAGCAGCCCGGCCGCCGCCAGGACGTACGTGGCGATGCAGATCCCCACGATCCGGGCGTCGGGGCGGATCAGCGCCAGCGCCTCGGCCGTCCGGCCCGGCAGCGCGTCCCTGTCGACGATCTCGGCGAACTTCTCGGAGGCGGGGATCACCACGGTGTCCGCCCGGGCCAGGGCCGACGCGTCGTGCTCGACGGCGACCGCGAAGTCGGCGGCGGTCCGGACCGGCCGGCCGTCCACCGAGCAGGTGATCACCTCGTAGAGCGGCCGGTCGTCGGGACCGGTCGCGACGCCGAACAGCCGCGAGGCCAGGCTCAGCTCGAAGGGAATGACGCCGTCCAGGGCCAGGACCACCACACGATGCATGGCCCGATCCTTGCACACCATGGCCCTCGGGCCACTGTTTGCGCAGGTCGCGGCCGAGCCATCCTGAGCCCATGACCACGATGAAGGCGATCAGCCAGAACACCTACGGCGGCCCCGACGTCCTGCGGGAGGTCGAGCTCGACCGCCCCTCGCCCGGCCCCTCCGAAGTCCTCGTCCGCGTCCGCGCCGCGGGCATGAACCCCACCGACTGGAAGCACCGCCGGTTCGCCGGCCTCCTCGACCGGCTCCCCCTGGTGCTCGGCTGGGACGTCTCCGGCGTCGTCGAGGCCGTCGGCATGGGCGTCACCCTCCACAAGCCCGGCGACGAGGTCTTCGGCATGCTGCCCTACCCCTACGGCGTCGGCTCGTTCGCCGAGTACGTCGTGGCCCCGGCCCGCGCGCTGGTCCCCAAGCCGGAGGGCATCGACCACGTCCAGGCCGGCGCGATCCCGCTGGCCGCCCTGACCGCGTGGCAGGCCCTCGTGGACGCCGCCGACGTCCGGCCCGGCCAGCGGGTCCTCGTCCACGCCGCGGCCGGCGGCGTCGGCCACCTGGCCGTGCAGATCGCCAAGGCGCGGGGCGCCCACGTGATCGGCACCGCCAGCGCGCCGAAGCACGCGGTCCTGCGCGAGCTCGGCGCCGACGAGCTCGTCGACTACCGGACCGAGGACTTCACCGGGGTCGCCCCCGTCGACCTGGTCCTCGACACCCTCGGCGGCGACACCTCCGTCCGCTCCCTCGAGGTGCTGCGGCCCGGCGGACAGCTGGTGTCCATCGCGATCAACGCAACCCCCGCCGACCTCTACGAAAAGGCCGCGGCCCGCGGCATCCGCGCCTACCCCCTCCTCGTGGAGGCCGACCAGCAGGGCATGCGCGCCATCAGCGACCTGATCACGGCGGGCAGGCTCCGGGCCGTCGTCGAGGCCACGTTCCCGCTCGAGGACGCGGCCAAGGGCCACGCGGTGGGGGACACGGGACGGGTGACGGGAAAGATCGTGCTCACGGTCTCGTGACGGCACGACCGGGCTGAGTCAGCGGACGGTGACGCGGTACGTGACGGTGCGGGGCAACGTGGCGGAGTAGCAGCCCCGACCCGGGTCCGTCCCACAGTCGTTGGCCAGGACGACCGTGGTGCTGCCGGGGCCCACGCCCTCGAAGGTGAAGTACGTCGTGTAGCCGCCGCCGATCAGTTCCTTCTCCCTGGCGGTCTGGTGGCTGGAGGTTCCCTCCGACCGGACGATCCGCGGGTCGGACCCGGAGCCCGACAGGCTCCAGTCGAGACGGGCGGACGGATTCGTGCGCATCGCGATCGAGAACCGCTCGCCCCGGCGGACCTTGAGGGGACCCTCGACGCGGTCCAACGGCGCGGGGTGAGACACATCGTGCGGCGGATCGACGTCCTTGTACACGGTGCCGAGCACCCCGCCGTCGTCCCCACCGCTGCCGCAGCCGGCCACCGCCGGTACCAGCAGGAGGGCACCGGCCGCCAGGAGGGAAAGGGTGGGCCTGTTACGCGTCGTGACTTGTTTCACGCGCCATACTGTGCGGGACGCGTCAAGCCGACCCGCCACGGCCCACCGCCTGGGGCGTGCGCAGGAACCGCCGGTCGCGCGGGGCCACGGCCCCCGCGGGGCCGGCGGCCCGGAGGACGACGTCGAGAGCGCGGTCCGGGTCGGCGGTGTAGAGACCGCTGGCCCAGGCGGCATTGGCCTTGATCACGGCCCAGTGTCCGTCGACCCTGCCCACGTCGACGACGATCGCGCTGGGCAGCGTCCCGTCGACCGCGGCCAGCAGCTCGGTGCCGAACGCCCGCGCGCCGTCCGACAGCGGCCCCAGCGCCAGTCGCCCCCGCTCGGCGTAGCGGCTG
>KL569465.1:2600-5753 GCA_000715685.1 Streptomyces lilacinus | reverse complement strand
CGGCTGCCGGTGTGCACCGTTCCGTCCAGGCAGTGGAGTCGGTACTCGGCCGTGAACTCCACGACGTCACTGACCAGGACCGGCGTCTGTGGATCGACGGCGTCCGGCCCCGGAAGCCGCGACCCGTCGGCGTACACCATCGCCCGTATGCCCTTGTCGTTGGGCGACTTGACGAACGCGGGACGACGCAGGGCGTAGGCCTCGGCGATCGGCATGACCAGGACCTCGCGTCGCGTGAACGCGCGGGACAGCCCGGCCAGCCAGCCCGGCGGTGCCTCGAGCGGCGCGATCCCGAGCGCCGGCGCGACGGCGTCCGCGAAGCTCGGCCCGGCGTGCAGGTGCTCCGCGCGCAGGCCCTCGGGCGGCATGAACGACGCGAGCCGAACCGTGCGCAGTCCGCGCCGGTGCGCCGCCTCCCGCACCGATTCGGCGGAGACGGTCAGACGAGGGGGAAGGATGAGCGTCACGGTCACCGATCATGACTCATGCACGGCTGTGCACGGCTCATGGGGTGACAGCCTGCGCGAAGGGCTGCCGTCGCCCGACAATCGCCCCCGGCCCCCGGCCTCACCCCCGTGCGTACGCGCCGAGGCCCACCAGGCAGTAGACGTAGGAGTTGATGGTGGTGCCGCCGCGCGTCGTCCTGGACGAGAAGGAGTACTCCGTGTCGGGGTTGCTGCGGCACCTGTCCATGTCCGTCGTCCCGTAGAACGTCTGGATCACCCGGTAGTGGGCGTCCGAGGCGGAGCAGTCGACCACGTCGACGTCGCGCACCGTCACCGGGGTCGTCGAGTGGGGCAGGGTGCCGTTGAGGCAGGTGCCGGCGCGGTACGGCGTGGGCTCCGGGGCCTGGAGCGTGAAGCGCGGGACGGGAGCGCGGGAGCCGTCCGTGCCGCCGGTGCCGGAGTACGGGCCGCGGGAGTCGGGCGTGGGGCGGGCGTAGGACGCGAACGGGCTGGGGCTGCTGACGGCCGGTCCGGACCTCGACGAGGAGGAGTCGTCGCCGGCGTTCACCAGGATGAAGACCAGCAGTACGCCGAGCGCGCCCAGGACCAGCAAGGGCGCCAGGGAGGGGCTCTTCCGCGGCCGCTGCGGCGCGGAAGGGGCCGGCGGGGAAGCGCTTCTGAGGCGGATCCGCAGGAGCACCTCGCCGCCGTCGGCGGGAACCTTGATGAGACTGCCGTCCTGGACGGGCGGGATGCGCACATTGGCCGGCCCCGAAGGGAAGTCGACCACTTTGGTGACCCCGTAGGCCGCTTCCTCCGGGGTCAGAAATAACGTCAGTTCCACGGCCACCCCGTTCACTCCCAACGGACACGCGGTAGGGCTGCACCTTCCGGTACGACCATCTCCTCGAGTCCCTGGATTGTCGCGGTAAACACGGGCCCTTGCCCAGCCTCGTGTCCGGCTCACGACCGGAACGTCTGTTCCGGCCGCGTCACCCGTCCGCCACGGGATACGGTCTGTCTCTGTGTATAAGAGACAGACCCCATGCCGATGGGGGTGGCCGCGGCGGCGTTGCCGAGGTCGAGGCCGTCGGAGTAGACCAGCCGGGCGGCGTGCCGGATCTCGCAGCCCAGTCCGATGGCGAAGGTCTTGCCCGGCTCGCCCCAGCCGCCGCGCTGCCGGGTGACGGTGCGCGCGGTCCACAGGTGGCGCTGCCCGTCGGGCATGGCGGTGATCTGTACGTGGATGCGGCCGGGGGCCGCGAAGGCCTCGTAGACGTTCCACAACGGGCACGTGCCGCCGGCCCGCGAGAAGTGGAAGCCGGTCGCGGACTGCCGCTTGGACATGTTGCCGGCGCGGTCGACGCGGACGAAGGAGAAGGGCACCCCGCGCAGCCGGGGGCGCTGGAGCGTGCTGAGGCGGTGGCAGACCGTCTCGTAGCCGACCCCGAAGTGGTCGGTGAGCCGCTCGATGTCGTAGCGCATCTCCTCGGCCGCCGCGTGGAAGGCCCGGTACGGCAGGATCAGCGCGGCGGCCCCGTAGTTGGCGATGCCGATCCGCGCGAGCGACCAGGTGGGGGAGCCCTCCGCGTAGTCCTCCGCGGCGAGTGCGGACAACTCCTCGGCGAACTCGAGCAGCACCAGCTGCGTGGCCGTCCGGAAGGCCCGCTGGCCCGGGCGCAGCCGGTCGGACAGGTGCAGGACGCGGCGCACCGGATCGTAGTGGTGCAGGCGGTCGGAGTCCTCGAGCAGGCGGACGCCGTGGCGCCCGGTGAGCCGCGCGGACAGGGCCGCGAGCACGCCGCCCGGGCGGACGCCGAGGTCGGCGGCCAGCCGCTCGGCGGCGAGGTCGAGGTCGTGGAGATAGTTCTGACGGCGGTAGAAGAACTCCCGGATCTCCTCGTGCGGCGGGCGCGGCGCGGCCGGATCGGCGACGCCCGCGCGGCCCTCCGCCGCCTCGGCCAGGCGCTCGGTGAGGGCCTGGTTGCGCCGGCCCAGGTCGAGCAGGACCGCGGCCACCGCCGGCAGCCGGGAGGCGAGCTCGGACAGGTCGGCGGGCGACACGCGCGCCGCGGCGACCTCGTCGGCGAGCGCTTCGCGCAGGTCGGCGAGGACGCGCGTGCTGTCGGCCGCGGAGAAGAAACCGGGATCCACGCCGTACGCCTCGGTCAGGCGCAGCAGGACGGGGACGGTCAGCGGCCGCGAGTCGTGCTCCATCTGGTTCAGGTAGCTGGGGGAGATGCCCAGGACACGGGCCAGCCCCGCCTGACTGAGCCGCCGCTCCTCGCGCAACCTCCGCAGCCGCGCGCCCGCATACGTCTTGCTCACCGTCGACTCGCCTCCCCGACGGGGAGTTTAGGCGGAAGAGCCCGGCCCGAAACCTTCGCAGTCTTCGCAGAACACGCGTGGAAGATTCGCAACAGTTGGCATCCGGCCAAGCTTGTTGGCCCTCGGTGCCACTGCCAGAGTCGTCGAAGCGTTCACAGAGTTCGCAGAGTTCGCCGAGCGACCACCGGGAGACGGCCATGGCGCACGCACAAGCCCAAGCACAGGAACAGGCACAGGCACGGACGGCGGCGGAAGCACTGGCGGCGCGGTGGGCGACCGACCCCCGCTGGCAGGGCATCGAGCGCACCTACGGCGCCGAGGACGTGATCCGACTGTCCGGCAGCGTCCGCGAGGAGCACACCCTGGCCCCTGTCTCTTA
>KL569465.1:1981-2353 GCA_000715685.1 Streptomyces lilacinus | reverse complement strand
GCTGTGGCGGCAGCTCCACGACCGCGACTACGTCCACGCCCTCGGCGCGCTCACCGGCGGCCAGGCGGTCCAGATGGTCAAGGCCGGCCTCCAGGCGATCTACCTCTCCGGCTGGCAGGTCGCCGCCGACGCCAACCTGGCCGGCCACACCTACCCCGACCAGAGCCTGTACCCCGCCAACTCCGTCCCCGCCGTGGTGCGCCGGATCAACAACGCCCTCCTGCGCGCCGACCAGATCGCCGGCGCCGAGGGCGACCGCTCCGTCGACTGGCTCGCCCCGATCGTCGCCGACGCCGAGGCCGGTTTCGGCGGCCCCCTCAACGCCTTCGAGCTGACCAAGGCGATGATCGCGGCCGGCGCGGCGGGCATCCA
>KL569465.1:0-1779 GCA_000715685.1 Streptomyces lilacinus | reverse complement strand
GCGGCAAGGTCCTCGTCCCCACCGCCGCGCACATCCGCACCCTCAACGCCGCCCGCCTCGCCGCCGACATCGCCGACGTCCCCACCCTGATCGTGGCCCGCACCGACGCGCTCGCCGCGAACCTCCTGACCAGCGACGTCGACGAGCGCGACGCACCATTCTGCACCGGCGAGCGCACGGCGGAGGGCTTCCACCGAGTCCGCGGCGGCATGGCGCCCGTGATCGCCCGCGGCCTGGCCTACGCCCCGTACGCGGACCTCCTCTGGGTCGAGACCGGCACCCCCGACCTGGCCCAGGCCCGCGAGTTCGCCGAGGCGATCCACGCCCGGTACCCCGACCAGATGCTGGCCTACAACTGCTCGCCGTCCTTCAACTGGAAGGCCGCCCTGGACGACGACCAGATCGCCAAGTTCCAGCGCGAGCTGGGCGCGATGGGCTACCGCTTCCAGTTCATCACCCTGGCCGGATTCCACTCCCTCAACCACGGCATGTTCGACCTCGCCCGCGGCTACGCCGAGCACGGCATGACCGCGTACGTCGAGCTGCAGGAACGGGAGTTCGCCGCGCAGGCCCACGGCTTCACCGCCGTGAAGCACCAGCGAGAGGTCGGCACCGGCTACTTCGACCAGGTCTCCACCGCCATCAACCCCGCCTCCTCCACCACGGCGCTGACGGGCTCCACCGAAGAAGAGCAGTTCCACTGAGGCACCGAGGAGAGTCATGAACGCGCGCCACATCCAGCGGGTCGGCGTCGTCGGCGGCGGACAGATGGGCGCCGGCATCGCCGAGGTCTGCGCCCGGGCCGGGCTCGACACGATCGTCTGCGAGGCGGACGCCACCGCCGTCCGCGCCGCCCGCGACCGCGTCACGGCGTCCCTCCACCGCGCCGTCGAGCGCGGCAGGCTGGACCGGACGGCCGCCGACGACGCCCTGGCCCGGCTCGCCTTCACCGACGGCCTCGACGACCTGGGCGACCGCCAACTCGTCGTCGAGGCCGTGGTCGAGAACGCCGAGGTGAAGACCGAGATCTTCGCCGCCCTCGACAAGATCGTCGAGGACCCGGGGGCCGTCCTGGCCACCAACACCTCCGCCATCCCGGTCATGCGGCTCGGCATGGCGACCCGGCGCGCCGACCGCGTCGTCGGACTGCACTTCTTCAATCCGGTGCCCGTCCTGCCCCTCGTGGAGGTCGTCGCCTCCTTGCACACCGCGCCCGACACCGTCGCCGCCGTGGAGGACTTCGCCACCTGCACCCTGGGCAAGACCGCCGTCCGCTCCCGGGACCGGGCCGGATTCGTCGTCAACGCGCTCCTCGTCCCCTACCTCCTCTCGGCCGTCCGCATGGCCGAATCCGGCTTCGCCACCGCCCGCGACGTCGACGCCGGCATGGAGCTGGGCTGCGCCCACCCGATGGGACCGCTGCGGCTCGCCGACCTGATCGGCCTGGACACGGTCGTCTCCATCGCACGCTCCCTCTATGACGAGTTCAAGGAGCCGCTCTACGCTCCGCCCCCGCTGCTGCTGCGGATGGTGGAGGCGGGTCTGCTCGGACGCAAGACGGGAAGGGGGTTCCACACGTACGACCGGGGTTGAGCGAACCCGCACGCGCGTCGGCGCCGGGCCTGAGGGGGCCCGGCGCCGACGCGCGTTGTCGCGATCGCAAGGGCCAAGTGCCCAGTCCCCGGCCTCGCAAACAGTGGCCCATGGCACAGGCCGCCGGCACGTCCGTCACCTGAACACCCCTGTTCCGACGGCGCGTCGAGCCTCTAGGCTGGCCGA
>KL569464.1:23742-27837 GCA_000715685.1 Streptomyces lilacinus | reverse complement strand
ATCCAGCCCGTCCGGGGGACCGGGGTCCGGGGCGGAGCCCCGGGAGACAAGCCGCGCCCCCGGCACCGGAGTCGGTGCCGGGGGCGGGCGGGCTCGCGCTCTGGTTAGACGGGGCCGACGCTGACGCCGTGCTCCGCCGCGAGGCGGTGGAGCTCGTCGAGCTCCGCCTGCTCGACGTCGGCGAGGTAGTCGTCGCCCGTACGGCGGGCGTGGTCCAGGTCGGACCGGGTGCTCTCTATGCGTTGCAGAAGTCCAGCGGTGAACGCGTCCATGGTGCTGCGCCCCCTCGTCGTGGGTTGGCGGCACGGGGGTGTGCCACGGCGAAAACGATCACGTGCGTGGAGTACCCGCGTACGCGGAAGCGTACGGAGAGCGTGATCGCGGGTGTGCAGACGTCTTCCCCATCCACGGCCGAGCGGAAACCTGCGATCCGGAAGCGATCCGCAAGCGAACCGCTCCGGACCCCCCTCCGGTGGCCCTTACAGCCGGTTTATCGACATCCGAGGCAGGATGGAGTGACCCCCATCCGCCCCTCAGAGGGCCCCAGAGGAAGGACCAGCGCCGTGCGCGTACTCGTCGTCGAGGACGAGCAGCTGCTCGCAGACGCCGTCGCCACCGGACTGCGCCGGGAGGCCATGGCCGTCGACGTCGTGTACGACGGAGCCGCCGCCCTGGAGCGCATCGCCGTCAACGACTACGACGTCATCGTCCTCGACCGCGACCTGCCGGTCGTCCACGGCGACGACGTCTGCCGCAAGGTCGTCGAGCTCGGCATCCCCACCCGGGTGCTGATGCTGACCGCCTCCGGCGACGTCAGCGACCGGGTGGCCGGCCTGGAGCTGGGTGCCGACGACTACCTTCCCAAGCCCTTCGCGTTCAGTGAGCTGACCGCGCGCGTCCGGGCGCTGGGCCGGCGGACGACCGTGGCCCTGCCGCCGGTGCTGGAGCGGGCCGGCATCAAGCTGGACCCGAACCGCCGCGAGGTCTTCCGCGACGGCCGCGAGGTGCAGCTGGCGCCCAAGGAGTTCGCCGTTCTGGAGGTGCTCATGCGCAGCGAGGGAGCCGTGGTCTCGGCCGAGCAGCTGCTGGAGAAGGCCTGGGACGAGAACACCGACCCGTTCACCAACGTCGTCCGGGTCACCGTCATGACCCTGCGCCGCAAGCTCGGCGAGCCCCCGGTGATCGTCACCGTCCCGGGCTCCGGATACCGGATCTGACCGCGATGTCCGCCACCCCGCCACCCGCCGCACCCGCGCCGCCGGCCACCCCGCCCAAGCCGACCTGGGACCCGCGCCAGCCGGTCGTCCGCCCGTTCCCGTGGCTGCGCCCGACCATCCGCATACGGCTCACCCTGCTCTACGGCGGGATGTTCCTGATGGCGGGCGTCCTGCTGCTGACGATCATCTATCTGCTCGCCGCCAACGCCCTGAGCACCGGCAGCGAGCCGTTGATCAAGCTCATAGACGGCAGCCAGGTACGGGTCACCAACAACTCGTGCCCGCGGCTGACCACGTCCCTGACCGCCGAGCAGGCCAACGGCATCCTCGAGGCCTGCATGCGCGACCAGCGGGCGCGGGCCCTGGAGTCCCTGCTCCAGCGCTCCCTGCTCGCCCTCCTCGGCCTCGCCGTGATCGCCTTCGCCTTCGGCTACGCCATGGCCGGCCGGGTCCTCTCGCCGCTCGGCAAGATCACCCGTACCGCCCGTCGCGTGGCCGGCACGGACCTGTCCCGGCGCATCGAGCTGGGCGGGCCGGACGACGAGCTGAAGGAGCTGTCGGACACCTTCGACGAGATGCTGGACCGGCTGGAGCGGGCCTTCACCGCCCAGCAGCGCTTCGTGGCCAACGCCTCGCACGAGCTGCGCACCCCGCTGGCGATCAACCGGACGCTGCTGGAGGTCCACCTCTCCGACCCCGGCGCCTCCCCGGAGCTCCAGCAGCTCGGCAAGACCCTGCTGGCCACCAACGAGCGCAGCGAGCAGCTCGTGGAGGGCCTGCTGCTGCTCGCGCGCAGCGACAACGAGATCGTCGACCGCAAGCCCGTGGACCTCGCCGAGGTGGCCTCCCAGGCCCTCGACCAGGCCCGGGGGGAGGCGCAGACCAAGGGCGTGGAGCTGCGCGGGACCCGGCAGCCGGCCGTCGTCCAGGGCAACGGCGTGCTGCTCGAGCGGATCGCGCTGAACCTCGTGCAGAACGCGGTGCGCTACAACACCCCCGACGGCTGGGTGGAGGTCACCACGCGGGCCGAGCCGGGCCAGGCGGTGCTGGTGGTGGAGAACACCGGCCCGGTCGTCCCGGCGTACGAGGTGGACAACATATTCGAGCCGTTCCGTCGGCTGCGCACGGAGCGCACGGGCAGCGACAAGGGCGTCGGTCTGGGTCTTTCCATCGTGCGGTCGGTCGCCCGGGCGCACGGCGGGCGGATCACCGCCTCGCCCCGCGAGGGAGGCGGCCTGGTCATGAGGGTGGAGTTGCCCACGTGACCGCTGTGACGGCTGCCCACGTGATCGCGACCCCGGCCGGCCGGGGTCGCCGGTGGCCCCGGACGGAGAGTCTGCGAGAATAGGGCGGCCAGAGGTTCGCTTTGGGCGGAATTTACCCGTTCCGGGCGGCCCGGTGGCCGTGTGTGATCGGTCACATGCGCAGACTTCCGGCCATCTACTCTCCGTGACCGAATCCGGCTCGGGAACGCCTGAAAAATGGGGGTTTCCGGGGGTCCTGATCACGGGAAGTACACGAGATGGTGTGGCCGGACACGGCTTTTCGACCGTGTACGGTCCGGATCGCCACCCATCCCGATCACCTCTTCAGGTGTGCGGTTGGGTGTCGATTGAGTAACAGACCTTGATGTGAGGCAAAATCTCCGCCTCGGGTCGGGCACAAGTCCGGCCTCCCACGCGTTACGTGCGCTGGAGATACCGCAGACACCCAGAGGGGGAGAGCGACATGGCAACGGACTACGACACCCCACGCAAGACCGACGATGACGTCAACGAGGACAGCATCGAAGAACTGAAGTCCCGGCGGAACGACAAGTCGGCGTCTTCTGTCGACGTCGACGACTTCGAGGCCGCCGAGGGCATGGAGCTGCCCGGCGCGGACCTGTCCAACGAGGAGCTCGCCGTCCGCGTCCTGCCCAAGCAGGCCGACGAGTTCACCTGCATGAGCTGCTTCCTCGTGCACCACCGCAGCCAGCTGGCCGGTGAGAAGAACGGTCAGCCGATCTGCCGCGACTGCGAGTGAGGCGAGGGTCTGCCATGGCAGGCTCGACCCCTTTCCGGAAGCGGCGCTCCCGGCAGCCCGAGGTGACCGGCGGGCAGGCCGAGAACGTCCCCGGCGGCCCGGCCCCGGCCGACGTCGACCCGACCGACGAGCGAGGCCGCGGGGCCTCGCTCGCCGCGGCCGTCGGCCGCGGCGCGCGGGCGGGCCTGACCGCCGTCGTGGACCGGATCATCGCGAACGCCCCGCGCATTCCCGTGCGGGACCTCGCGACCCTTCGCGTGCAGTTCCCCGGCCTCGGCCCGGAGGAGCTCGCGGACAAGCTGGTGGCCGGTGCCGTCTACGGCACCTCCACCGTCGGCGCCGGCGTCGGCGCGGTGGCCATGCTGCCGGTGCCGCCCGCCATGCCGGCCGAACTGGCGGCGGAGATCATCGGCGTCGCCGCCGTGGAGTACAAACTCATCGCCGAGCTGCACGAGGTGTACGGCGTCCGTGCCCCGGGCAACGTGCGCCAGCGCGCCCTCGCCTATCTCGGTGCCTGGGCCGACGAGCGTGGCATCGACGTCACCTCTCCCCTGACCGTCAACGCCGCGCTCGGCGGTCAGCTGCGCCGCGAGCTGCGTCAGCGGATCCTCAAGCGCTCGTTCCGCAACCTCCCCAACCTCGCCCCGTTCATGATCGGCGCCGCCGTCGGCGCGGTGATGAACAGCCGCGACACCAAGCGTCTCGCCGAGAAGGTCCGCAAGGACCTGCGGGGCAGGAGAGTGGCGTGGGACGCCCTTCCCGAGCTGCCGGACGAGGGCCTGGGCCTGGCCTAGCGCCCCCGAGCCCGTACCGCCGTCGTACGACCGGCGGCTAGGTCCGTACGGCCGTCAGG
>KL569464.1:15637-23491 GCA_000715685.1 Streptomyces lilacinus | reverse complement strand
GGCGCTCGGGGGAGCGGGTGGAGAGGTAGAGGTACGGCGTGGGGTCGGCCGGGTCCGTGACCTCGATCCGCAGGGCCGTGGGCACGTAGCCGCGCAGCAGCATGAAGGCGCGGGTGTCGGCCTTGTGGGTGCGCCAGGCGCGGGCCTCGTCCGCGTCCAGGACCTCCGGCGTCCCCAGCGCCGCCAGGGGGATCTTCGCGTCCCCGGCGACGAGGGCGTCGCCCACCACCCTGATCCGCACCGAGCCGTACGAACTGACCGCGACCGCGGCCAGGGCAACGCCGCCGATCAGGCCGCCGATCATGGGCAGGGGACCCAGCGGCAGCAGGATCACCCCCATGGCGATCCCGACGAGAACCGCGATGAACCACCAGGAACGGGGCGCGGTCAGGCGTTCTTCGTAAGGCTGCATACGCACAAGCTTGGCACGGACGGGACCGGGTGCCGTCCGCGCGGGTAAGGTCAGCCCCTGTGAGTGGACGAACGACAGCGCTGACACCGCCGGCCGACGCCGTGGCCCCGGTGCGGCACCCCGAAGCCCCCGCGCCCGGAGAGGTCATCGGGTCGCACTACGAACACTGCTTCGGCTGCGGCGGCGGTCAGCCGCACGGGCTGCACCTGGAGACGCGGGCCGGCGAGGGTGTGAGCGTCACCGCCGAGTTCCGGGTCAGGGAGGCCCACCAGGGCGCCCCCGGCCTGGCGCACGGCGGGGTGCTGGCCACGGCCCTGGACGAGACGCTGGGGTCGCTGGGCTGGCTGCTGCGCGCGATCGCGGTGACGGGGCGGCTGGAGACCGACTTCGTCCGTCCCGTGCCGGTGGACGCCGTGCTGCACCTGCGGGCCGAGGCCCTGGCGGTGCACGGCCGCAAGATCTACTGCACGGCCACGGGCCGGATCGGCGGCCCCGACGGGCCGGTCGCGGTGCACGCGGACGCCGTCTTCATCGAGGTCAAGGTCGACCACTTCATCGAGAACGGCCGCAAGGAAGAGATCCAGGCGGCGCTCTCGGACCCCGACCGGATGAAGGTCGCGCGAGCTTTTGAGGTGAACCCCTAGTGCGACAGCCTGTTGACGTTCTGATCCGCCGCGTGGACCCGGAGGTGCCGATCCCCGCGTACGGGCACCCCGGCGACGCCGGCTGCGACCTCGTCACCACCGAGGCCGCCGTGCTCGCCCCCGGTGAGCGGATGGTGCTGCCCACCGGCATCTCGATCGCCCTGCCCGACGGGTACGCGGCGTTCGTGCACCCGCGCTCGGGCCTGGCCGCCCGGTGCGGGGTCTCCATGGTCAACGCCCCGGGCACCGTCGATGCCGGGTACCGTGGAGAGATCAAGGTGATTGTGGTCAATCTGGACCCGCGCGAGAGCGTCCGGTTCGACAGGTTCGACCGGATCGCCCAGTTGGTTGTCCAGCAGGTCGAGAAGGTCCGCTTCCACGAGGTGGCGGAGCTTCCCGGCTCGGCACGGGGCGAAGGGGGCTTCGGGTCCACCGGTGGCCACGCTGCCGTGGGGAATGGATTCGCTTCGGTCGCCAGCGACCGGGAAGGACAGTGACGTGTTCGGTCGTCGCCGCAAGCGCAGCGAGGACGTTGTCGGGCGTACCGATCGCCTCGACGACGTGACCTCCGAAAATTCGGCTGAGGACCCCCTCGCCAACGAGGCCGCGGAGGCCTCCACCCGGATCCGGCTGGAGCCGGAGCCGCGCCCCGACGGGCCGTGGGACCTCTCCGAGGTCCGCGACCCCGGCGACGGCCGGGTGGACCTGGGCGGACTGTTCGTGCCGGGCGTCGAGGGCATGGAGCTGCGGGTGGAGGTCGCGGGCGACGCGATCGTCGCCGCGACCGTGGTGCTGCGCGACAGCGCCGTCCAGCTCCAGGCGTTCGCCGCGCCCAAGCGCGAGGGCATCTGGGGCGAGGTGCGCGAGGAGATCGCCGGCGGCATCACCCAGCAGGGCGGTGTCGTCGAGGAGATCGAGGGTCCGCTGGGCTGGGAGCTGCGGGCGCAGGTGCCCGTGGCGCTGCCGGACGGGACGCAGGGCGTGCAGCTCGTGCGTTTCGTCGGCTGTGACGGGCCGCGCTGGTTCCTGCGCGGTGTCATCTCCGGCCAGGGCGCGGTGCAGCCGCAGACCGCCGGGCTGCTGGAGCAGATCTTCCGGGACACCGTCGTGGTGCGCGGGGAGTCGCCGATGGCGCCGCGCGACCCGATCGTCCTGAAGCTGCCCGACGACGCCCAGATGGTCGCCGAGGGCCTGCAGCCGGAGGAGCAGGGCTCTCGCTTCGCGGGCGGCGTGGACCGCCTGCAGCGTGGGCCGGAGATCAGCGAGGTGCGCTGACAAAGCGGCCGCTCGCCGGTCGGCGAGCGGCCGGAATGGAGCGTTTCACCGGGCCGGAATCCGCAGTGCGGGTTCCGGCCCGGTGGTGTTTCCGCAGGTCCCGAACGGGCGCGTATGGATCCCGTCAAAGGCGCGCTAATGGCCGTAAGGGACACGTCAACGGGACCCGTACCGGTCGGTGGGAGATGTTTCCTCGAGAGGTCCGTTCATCCGAACCTTTCTAGGAGCACACGATGGCCGATGTGGCCTTCGTCGTCACCACGATCGCGGTCTTCGCGTTGGTGGCTCTCGTCGCCAAGGGGGTGACGAAGCTGTGACCGTCGAGAACGTCGTCGGCCTGGTCGTGGCCGTCGCCCTGCTGGGCTACCTGATCCTCGCCCTCGTTTTCCCGGAGAGGTTCTGAGCACAGACATGAGTCCCGTCCTCTCCGGAATTCTCCAGCTCACCGCGCTCATAGCCGCGCTCGCCCTGGCCTACCGCCCGCTCGGCGACCACATGGCCCGGGTCTACGGATCCGACAAGCACCTGCGCGTGGAGAAGTGGGCCTACCGCCTGATCGGCGCCGACCCGAACGCCGAAATGCGCTGGCCCGCGTATCTGCGCGGCGTCCTCGCCTTCTCCGTGGTCGGCGTGCTCTTCCTCTACCTGCTGCAGCGGGTCCAGGGCTTGCTGCCGAAGTCGGTCTCGCTCGGCTTCTCCGCGATCAGCCCGGACCAGGCGTTCAACACCGCCGCGTCGTTCGTCGCCAACACCAACTGGCAGTCGTACTCCGGCGAGCAGGCCATGGGCCACGCCGTGCAGACGCTCGGCCTGGCCGTACAGAACTTCGTCTCCGCCGCCGTCGGCATGGCCGTCGCGATCGCGCTCGTCCGGGGCTTCGCCCGGTCCCGCACCGGCGAGTTGGGCAATTTCTGGGCCGACCTCGTGCGCGGCACGTTCCGCATTCTGATTCCGCTCTCCGTCGTCGGCGCGCTGATTCTCGTCGCGTGCGGCGCGATCCAGAACTTCGCGGGCATTCACGAGATCGGGCAGCTGACCGGCGGCACCCAGCAGGTCAACGGCGGCGCCGTGGCCTCGCAGGAAGTCATCAAGGAACTCGGCACCAACGGCGGCGGCTATTTCAACGCCAACTCCGCCCACCCCTTCGAGAACCCCGACGCCTTCACCAATCTCTTCGAGATCTTCCTGATCCTCGTCATCCCGTTCTCGCTGACCCGGACCTTCGGCACGCTCGTCGGCAACGTCAAGCAGGGCTACGCGATCCTGGCCACGATGGGCGTCATCTGGCTCGGTTTCACCGCGCTGATGATGTGGACCGAGTACGCGGGCCACGGCGCGGCGCTCCAGGCCGCGGGCGGCGCGATGGAGGGCAAGGAGCAGCGCTTCGGCGTCGGCGCGTCCGCGATCTTCGCGACCACGACGACGCTCACCTCGACCGGCGCGGTGGACTCCTTCCACTCCTCCTTCACCGGCCTCGGCGGCGGCATCACCCTGCTCGGCATGATGCTCGGCGAGATCGCGCCCGGCGGCGTCGGCTCCGGCCTCTACGGCATGCTCGTCATGGCGATCATCGCCGTCTTCATCGCGGGCCTGATGGTCGGCCGGACGCCCGAGTACCTCGGCAAGAAGATCGGCACCCGCGAGATCAAGCTCGCGGCCCTGTCTCTTATATACATCTCTGATGCTCGGCTTCACCGCCCTGTCCATGGCGCTGGCCTCGCCGCCGGAGTCGATCCTCAACACCGCGGGCAACTCCGTGCACGACAGCGGCGCCCACGGCTTCTCCGAGGTGCTCTACGCCTTCACCTCCGGCGCCAACAACAACGGCTCCGCCTTCGCCGGCCTGAACGCCAACACGCCCTGGTACAACACCACGATCGGCCTCGCCATGCTGCTCGGCCGCTTCCTGCCGATGGTCTTCGTCCTGGCGCTCGCCGGCTCGCTCGCCGAGCAGAAGCCCGTCCCCGAGACCGCGGGCACGCTGCGCACCGAGAAGCCGCTCTTCGCGGGCCTCCTCGTGGGCGCGATCCTCATCATCACCGGCTTGACCTACTTCCCGGCCCTGGCCCTTGGCCCGATGGCGGAGGGACTTTCATGAGCACGACCACCCCTGTCCGTACCGAGCCCGAGGACTCCGGGGCGACCCAGCCGCACGGATCGCAGGAGCCCGGCCGGGTCTCCGGCGGTCTCTTCGACCCGGCCCAGCTGGTGCGGTCGCTGCCCGACGCCTTCCGCAAGCTCGACCCCCGGGTGATGGCCAAGTCGCCCGTGATGTTCGTGGTCGAGGTCGGCTCGGTGGGCACCACCGTCCTGGCCGTGAAGAACCCCGGCGACTGGTTCGGTTGGGCGATCACGATCTGGCTCTGGCTGACCGTGATCTTCGCCAACCTCGCCGAGGCCGTCGCCGAGGGCCGCGGCAAGGCCCAGGCCGACACCCTGCGCAAGGCCAAGACCGACACGGTCGCGCGCCGGCTGAACGGCGCCGCCGAGGAGTCGGTGCCCGGCACCGAGCTGCGCGTGGGCGACCTCGTCGTGTGCGAGGCCGGCGACATCATCCCGGGCGACGGCGACGTCGTCGAGGGCGTGGCCTCCGTCGACGAGTCCGCCATCACGGGCGAGTCGGCGCCGGTCATCCGCGAGTCCGGCGGCGACCGCAGCGCGGTCACCGGCGGTACGAAGGTGCTGTCCGACCGCATCGTCATCAAGATCACGACGAAGCCCGGCGAGACCTTCATCGACCGGATGATCAACCTGGTCGAGGGCGCCGCCCGGCAGAAGACGCCGAACGAGATCGCCCTCAACATCCTGCTGGCCTCGCTCACCATCGTCTTCCTGCTGGCCGTCGTCACCCTCCAGCCCTTCGCGATCTACGCGAAGGCCGAGCAGACGATGATCGTGCTCGCCGCCCTGCTGGTCTGCCTCATCCCGACCACCATCGGCGCGCTGCTCTCCGCGATCGGCATCGCGGGCATGGACCGTCTCGTCCAGCGCAACGTCCTGGCCATGTCGGGCCGCGCGGTCGAGGCCGCCGGCGACGTCTCCACGCTGCTGCTCGACAAGACCGGCACCATCACCTACGGCAACCGCCAGGCCGCCGAGTTCGTACCCGTCAAGGGCACCATGGCCGCCGAGGTCGCCGACGCCGCCCAGCTCTCCTCGCTCGCCGACGAGACGCCCGAGGGCCGCTCGATCGTCGTCCTGGCCAAGGAGAAGTACGGCCTGCGCGAGCGCCACGAGGGCGAGCTCGTCGGCGCCGAGTGGATCCCCTTCACCGCCCAGACCCGCATGTCCGGCGTCGACGTCGACGGCCGCAAGGTCCGCAAGGGCGCGACCGGTTCGGTCATCGCCTGGGTCGAGGAGCGCGGCGGCCGCGTCGCCGACGACGCCCGCGCGCTCACCGACGACATCTCCCAGGCCGGCGGCACCCCGCTGCTCGTCGCCGCGGAGGACGACAAGGGCCCCCGCGTCCTCGGCGTCATCCACCTCAAGGACGTCGTCAAGGAGGGCATGCGCGAGCGCTTCGACGAACTGCGCGCCATGGGCATCAAGACCGTCATGATCACGGGCGACAACCCGCTGACGGCCGCGGCCATCGCCGAGGAGGCCGGCGTCGACGACTTCCTCGCCGAGGCCACGCCCGAGGACAAGATGGCCCTCATCAAGCGCGAGCAGGCCGGCGGCAAGCTCGTCGCCATGACCGGCGACGGCACCAACGACGCCCCGGCGCTGGCCCAGGCCGACGTCGGCGTGGCCATGAACACCGGCACCTCGGCCGCCAAGGAGGCCGGGAACATGGTGGACCTGGACTCCAACCCCACCAAGCTCATCGAGATCGTCGAGATCGGCAAGCAGCTGCTCATCACCCGCGGCGCCCTGACGACCTTCTCGATCGCCAACGACGTCGCCAAGTACTTCGCCATCATCCCGGCGATGTTCGCGGTGGCCTACCCGGGCCTGGACAAGCTCAACATCATGAGCCTGACCTCGCCGGAGTCGGCCATCCTCTCGGCGGTCGTCTTCAACGCGCTGATCATCGTGGCCCTCGTCCCGCTCGCCCTCAAGGGCGTCCGCTACCGCCCGATGAGCGCGGACGCCATGCTCCGCCGCAACCTCCTTATCTACGGACTGGGCGGCCTGATCTCCCCGTTCATCGGCATCAAGCTCATCGACATGCTCATCTCCCTCATCCCTGGCATCGGGTGACGTCATGAACAACTCCGTACGCAACACGGCCCGCCTGGTCGCCGCGGGGCTGCGCGCCCTGCTCGTCCTCACGGTGGTCTGCGGCGTGGTCTACCCGCTCGTCGTCACCGGCATCGCCCAGGCGGCCTTCAAGGACAAGGCCAACGGCTCCGAGGTCACGGTCGACGGCAAGTCCGTCGGTTCCGAACGACTCGGCCAGACCTACGACCTCGACCGCAAGGACAAGGACGGCAACCCGCTGCCCGACCCCCGGTACTTCCAGCCCCGCCCCTCCGCGGCCGGCGCCAACACCGAGAACACGCAGTACAAGCTGCTGGTCTCCGGCGCCTCCAACCTGGCCGCGGACAGCAAGGTCCTGCTGGACGCCGTGGAGAAGCGCCGCGCGGACGTGGCCGCCTTCAACGGCGTCCCGCCGTCCTCGGTCCCCGTCGACGCCCTCACCGCCTCCGCGTCCGGCGTCGACCCCGACATCTCGCCCGCCTACGCCCGCCTGCAGGCGGCCCGCGTGGCCAAGGCCAACGGCCTGCCCGCCGACAAGGTCGAGAAGCTGGTCGAGGACCGCGTCGACGGCCGACTCCTGGGCTTCATGGGCGAGGAGCGCGTCAACGTGCTCCGGCTGAACGCGGCCCTGAAGAAGCTGAAGGGCTGACCGGTCGCCGGTGCGAAGGGCCGGGCAGCCGCCCGGCCCTTCGGGCTACCGGACCCGACGGACGGTCATGTACAGTCAACGATGGCAAGAAACGATCTTGCCATTAACGGTGCGAAACGCGCCGAACCACCTAGGAGGTGAGACCCATTACCGCTGCAGCAGGCTGGGTGCTCTCCTCCTACGGCCTTACGGTCGCCACGGACAGGTGACCGGGAGAGCGCCCTTCGGTACCCCGAAAGGCTCTCATGTCGTCCCTCTCCGCCATCATCACCAAGCTCCGCACCGCCGGCTGTGTCTTCGCCGAGGACGAGGCGGACCTGCTCGTCTCCACAGCGCGCACCCCGGCCGACCTCGAGGTCATGGTGGACCGGCGCGCCGCCGGCCTCCCCCTGGAACACGTCCTCGGCTGGGCCGAGTTCGGCGGCCTGCGCATAGCCGTCGACCCGGGCGTCTTCGTCCCCCGTCGCCGCACGGAATTCCTCGTCGCCCAGGCCCTCGCCCTCGCGCCGCCCCGACCCGTCGTCCTCGACCTCTGCTGCGGCACCGGCGCGCTGGGCGCGGCGGTGGCAACGGCCGCCGAGGGGACCGAGCTCCACGCCGCCGACATCGACCCCGCGGCGGTCCGCTGCGCCCGCCGCAACGTCGCCGGGTGCGGCGGTCGGGTGTACGAG
>KL569464.1:12126-15412 GCA_000715685.1 Streptomyces lilacinus | reverse complement strand
GGGTGCGGCGGTCGGGTGTACGAGGGCGACCTCTACGGGCCGTTGCCCGCCGCGCTCCGGGGTCGCGTCGACGTCCTCGTGGCCAACGCCCCCTACGTCCCCACGGACGCCATCGAGTTCCTGCCCCCGGAGGCCCGCGAGCACGAGCCGCTCGTGGCGCTGGACGGCGGCACGGACGGCCTGGACGTCCAGCGTCGCGTCACCGCCGAGGCGGCGCGATGGCTGGCGCCCGGCGGCCACCTCCTGATCGAGACGAGCGAGCGCCAAGCACCGCACACGATCGAACTCTTCGCCGCCAACGGCCTGGAGGCCCGGTCGGTGACGTGCGAGGACCTCTACGCGACGGTCGTCGTCGGCACGTTGACGGGAACGCCCGTGCGCTGACGCGCGTTGAGCCGTCGTGCTGAGTTTGCTGACGGGCCCGGCCCCGCCGCTGCTGATCGTCGTCCCGCTGTTCCTCCTGGCGGCCACGCGCAAGGCCATCGGTCTGGCCCGGCCCGGCCGGGGAACCGGGGCCACGGCGACGGAGGAGCTGCACGCCCTGATCTACCCGAGCAAGCGGGTCCAGCTCGAGCAGCGCCGGATCGAGCTGGTCCTCAGGGACGACGAGCAGGACGGCGCTCCACGCCGCGCCGGCGTCGACCTCGACGCCGGGCGGATACGCATGACGAGGCGCGGCGCCCCGTAGCCCGTACGCGCGACGGCACCGCACCCCGCACCCCTCACCACACATCCCCCGGCCGCCAGTCGCAGACCAGCTCCCCGTCCAGGTCGAGCTCGGCCGACAGGGGCAGCACGTAGATGCAGCCGTCCTCCTCCTCGGTGCGCCGGATGCCGGTGGGGGACAGGACGGAGGAGGGCCCCCGCCACAGCCGCCAGCCGCGTCCGACGTACAGCGGCACCGCCTCGTCGGCGGCGCCGAGCGCGGCCACCTCGTACGCGCCCCGGCGCAGCACCCGCTCCAGGGCCTCCATGACGGCCGAGCCGTGGCCCCGCCGGCGCCGGTCGGCCCGTACGGCGACGGCCTCGACGTACCCCGTCCGCAGGGCGCGCCCGCCGTGCAGCAGCCGGCGCTGCACCACGCAGCCGTGGGCGACCAGCTCGCCGCCCTCGCGGACGAGGGCGTGCATGCCGCCCACCGAGTGGTCCCAGTCCTCGTCGGTGAAGTCGCCCTCGAAGGCCTCGTTCAGCAGGTCGCGGATCGCGGTGAGTTCGACGGGGGTGAGCTCGCTGGTGTGGGCGGTGCGTATGTCCGTCATGCGGATCAACTTCGCAATCCGCCGGCGCGGGTGTCAAGGAGCCGGCGCCGGGGGGCGGGGTTACGCCCGCGAGCGTCAGAGGTGCGTCAATACCCGCCGGCAGGCGGCCTCCGGACCGAAATGTCCGAAACCTTCGCCGTAAGGTCGACACCGCACGACGGTGCTGCAGCTCAGGACGGAGAACCGACCCGAACACCGTCGCGACTCGTGAAAGACAATGGGGCCATGGGACGCGGCAACCTTCGCATCTATCTCGGCGCGGCACCGGGCGTCGGCAAGACGTACGCGATGCTGTCGGAGGCGCACCGCCGCGTGGAGCGGGGCACGGACGTCGTCGTGGGCTTCGTCGAGCACCACGGCCGCCCCCGCACCGAGGTCATGCTGCACGGCCTGGAGGAGGTGTCCCGCCGGGAGCTCGACTACCGGGGCTCGGTCTTCACGGAGATGGACGTGGACTCCGTCCTCGCCCGCCGCCCGGCCGTCGTCCTCGTGGACGAGCTGGCCCACACGAACGTGCCCGGCTCCCGCAACACCAAGCGCTGGCAGGACGTCGAGGAGATCCTGCAGGCGGGCATCGACGTCATCTCGACCGTCAACATCCAGCACCTCGAGTCGCTGGGCGACGTCGTCGAGTCGATCACGGGCGTCCGCCAGCGCGAGACCGTGCCGGACGAGATCGTCCGCCGCGCGGACCAGATCGAGCTGGTCGACATGTCGCCGCAGGCCCTGCGCCGCCGGATGGCGCACGGCAACATCTACAAGCCCGACAAGGTCGACGCGGCCCTCTCCAACTACTTCCGCCCCGGCAACCTGACCGCCCTGCGCGAGCTGGCCCTGCTGTGGACGGCCGACCGCGTCGACGAGTACCTGCGGCAGTACCGCACCGAGCACGACGTCTCGACGATCTGGCAGGCGCGCGAGCGCATCGTCGTCGGCCTCACCGGCGGCCCCGAGGGCCGTACGCTCATCCGCCGGGCCGCCCGCATGGCCGCCAAGGGCTCCGGCAGCGAGATCCTCGCGGTGTACATCGCCCGCAGCGACGGACTGACGTCCGCCTCGCCGAAGGAGCTCGCCGTCCAGCGCACGCTGGTGGAGGACCTGGGGGGCACGTTCCACCACGTCATAGGCGACGACGTGCCGGCCTCCCTGCTCGAGTTCGCCCGCGGCGTCAACGCCACGCAGATCGTGCTCGGCTCCAGCCGCCGCAAGACCTGGCAGTACGTCTTCGGGCCCGGCGTGGGCGCGACCGTCGCCCGGGACTCCGGCCCCGACCTGGACGTCCACATCGTCACGCACGAGGAGGTCGCCAAGGGGCGCGGGCTGCCCGTGGCGCGCGGCGCCCGGCTCGGCCGGGGCCGGATCGTGGCCGGCTGGGCGGTCGGCCTGCTGGTGCCCCTGCTGCTCAGCCTGCTGCTGACGCGGGTCGTCCCGCCGCTCGGGCTCGCCAACGACATGCTGATCTTCCTCTGCGCGACGATCGTGGCGGCCCTGCTCGGCGGCGTGTGGCCCGCCCTGGCGTCGGCGGCCCTCGGTTCGCTCCTGCTGAACTACTACTTCGTCGAGCCGCTCCACAAGTGGACGATCACCGACACCAAGAACATCATCGCCATCGCGATATTCGTCTTCGTCGCGATCTCCGTGGCGTCCGTCGTCGACCTCGCGGCGCGCCGCACCCACCAGGCCGCCCGGCTCCGCGCCGAGTCGGAGATCCTCTCCTTCCTCGCGGGCAGCGTCCTGCGCGGCGAGACCAGCCTGGACGCCCTCCTGGAGCGGGTCCGCGAGACGTTCGGCATGGAGTCCGTGGCCCTGCTCGAGCGCGCCAGCGAGGTCGACCCGTGGACCTGTGCCGCGAGCGTCGTGACCGGCACGGGCAAGCCCCCGGGGCGCCCGGAGGACGCGGACGTCGACATGCCCGTCGGCGACAACATGGCCCTCGCGCTCTCCGGCCGCGTCCTGCCCGCCGAGGACCGCCGGGTGCTCGCCGCCTTCGCCGCGCAGGCCGCCGTGGTCCCTGTCTCTTATACACA
>KL569464.1:9115-11904 GCA_000715685.1 Streptomyces lilacinus | reverse complement strand
CCCCGCTGGCCGGGATCAAGGCCTCCGTGACCTCCCTGCGCTCCGACGACGTGGCCTGGTCGCGCGAGGACGAGGCCGAGCTGCTGGCCGGCATCGAGGACGGCGCGGACCGCCTCGACCACCTGGTCGGCAACCTCCTCGACATGTCCCGCCTGCAGACCGGCACCGTCACCCCGCTCATCCGGGAGATCGACCTCGACGAGGTGGTCCCCATGGCGCTGGGCGGCGTCCCCGAGGGCAGCGTCGCCCTCGACATCCCCGAGACGCTGCCGATGGTCGCGGTCGACCCCGGCCTGCTGGAGCGCGGCGTCGCGAACATCGTCGAGAACGCGGTCAAGTACAACCCCGACGGCGCCGCCCCCGTCCTCGTGGCCGCCAGCGCCCTGGGCGACCGGGTCGAGGTGCGGGTGGCCGACCGCGGGCCCGGCGTCCCCGACAGCGCCAAGGACCGCATCTTCGAGCCCTTCCAGCGCTACGGCGACGCGCCGCGCGGGGCCGGCGTCGGCCTGGGCCTCGCGGTCGCCCGCGGCTTCGCGGAGGCCATGGGCGGCACGCTCGCCGCCGAGGACACCCCCGGCGGCGGGATGACCATGGTCCTGACGCTGCGCGCGGCCCCCGGCGGCGCGCCCGTACGACCGGACCTGCCGGCCCAGGCCACGACGTGACGCCGGCCGCCGCCGTACGGACACAGAACGAACCGGACCAGGACACCGGGCCCCACTGCGGGGCCCGCACGAACAGTAGAGGTGGTTCAGCATGAACCGGGTGCTCGTGGTGGATGACGAGCCGCAGATCGTCCGCGCTCTCGTGATCAACCTCAAGGCGCGGAAGTACGAGGTCGACGCCGCGCCCGACGGCGCCACCGCGCTCCAGCTCGCCGCCGCGCGCCACCCGGACGTCGTCATCCTCGACCTCGGACTGCCCGACATGGACGGCGTGGAGGTGATCAAGGGCCTGCGGGGCTGGACCCGGGTGCCGATCCTCGTCCTGTCCGCCCGCCAGACCTCCGACGAGAAGGTCGAGGCCCTCGACGCGGGCGCCGACGACTACGTCACCAAGCCGTTCGGCATGGACGAGCTGCTGGCGAGACTGCGGGCCGCGGTGCGGCGCGCGGAGCCCACGGGGGCGTCGGCCGCCGGCGACGACGCCATCGTCGAGACGGAGGTCTTCACGGTCGACCTCGCGGCGAAGAAGGTCAACCGCGGCGGGAAGGACGTACGTCTCACGCCGACGGAGTGGCACCTGCTGGAGGTGCTCGTACGCAATACGGGCCGTCTCGTGAGCCAGAAGCAACTGCTCCAGGAGGTCTGGGGACCGTCCTACGGGACGGAGACGAACTACCTGCGGGTCTACATGGCCCAGCTGCGGCGGAAGCTGGAGCTCGACCCCTCGCACCCGAAGCACTTCATTACCGAGCCGGGGATGGGGTACCGCTTCGAGGTGTGAGCGCGGCGCCCCCGGCCGGGGGTCCGGGGGTTGTCCCCGGGAGGTGCGGCATTACCGAGCCGGGGATGGGGTACCGCTTCGAGGTGTGAGTCGGCTTTCGAGTGTGAGCCGGCGCCGCCGGCGCGATGCGGCGCCGTGGGGGACCGCTTCGTGGCGTTACGCCTGATCCGGCGTCCCCCCGGCCCCGCTACGCTGGTGACATGAGTGCCGAACCCCGTTCCGAGAAGCCGACCGGCCGTTTCCGCCGGATGCTCGACCGGCTGTCGTCCTCCCAGGAGGAGCTGCATCACGCCGAACTGCAGCAGGACACGGCGGCCACCGGCTGCACGCGCATATGCGACTGCGACGACCGGGACATCGTCAAGGTCACCGGCACGCTGCGGACCGTCACCCTGCGGCCCCGTGCCGGGGTGCCCGCGCTCGAGGCCGAGCTTTTCGACGGCTCGGCCGCGCTCGACGTGGTCTGGCTGGGACGCCGCTCGATAGCGGGCATAGAGCCCGGCCGTAAGCTGATCGCCTCCGGCAGGATCTCCATGAGCCGCGGCCGGCGAGTGCTGTTCAACCCCAGATACGAACTCCGACCGCTCGGACAGGAGTAGCCGTTGCCGTCCATCGACAAGCCGACGGATCAGCAAACGACACAGGGAGCGCGGGACGCGGACTCCAGAGCGGTCACGGAGGCCGCCCTGTTCGAGGCCTTCGGCGGCGTCCGGGGCATGGTGGAGACCACCGTGCCCGGCCTGGTCTTCGTCGCGATCTACACGGTCAAGCGGGACATCCACGTCGCGGCGATCGCCGCCCTGGGACTCTCCCTGCTGCTCGGCATCGCGCGACTGATCAGCCGCGACACCCTCAAGCACGCCTTCAGCGGTGTCTTCGGGGTGGCCTTCGGTGCCGTCTTCGCGATGATGTCCGGCGATGCCAAGAACTTCTACCTGCCGGGCATGCTCTACACCCTGGGCCTCGCGATCGGGTACATCGTCTCGGCCCTCGTCGGCTATCCGCTGATGGGCCTGATCCTGGGCCCGATCTTCAAGGAGAACCTCTCCTGGCGGACCCGCAACCCCGGCCGGAAGGTCGCCTACACCAAGGCCAGCTGGGCGTGGGGCCTGATCCTGCTCGCGAAGTCGGCGATCCTCTTCCCGCTCTACTTTTGGGGCGACGCGACCCAGCTGGGCTGGGTGAAGGTGGCCCTCGGCATCCCGCCGATGCTGATCTCGGTCTATCTGACCTGGATCTTCCTCTCCAAGGCCCCGCCGCCGATCGACGTCTTCGCGGAGATGGAGGCGGCCGAGGCCGAGGAGAAGGCGGCGAAGGCCGCGGCGGCCCGCGCGGTCCCCGAC
>KL569464.1:6576-8877 GCA_000715685.1 Streptomyces lilacinus | reverse complement strand
GTATAAGAGACAGGTACGGACTCGGTGCGGACTCGGTACGTACGAGGAAGGGCCCCCGGGACATCCCGGGGGCCCTTCCTCGTACGTACCGTCGGCGACCTCAGTCGGAGGTCTCCTCGCGGCGCACGGACAGCAGGTCCTCCAGCTGCTCCTCGCGCGCGGGGGCCGCGACGAACAGCAGCTCGTCGCCGGCCTCGAGCACGTCCTCGCGGTTCGGGGTGAGGACGCGGGTGCCGCGGATGATGGTGACCAGCGAGGTGTCCTCGGGCCAGTCGACGTCCCCCACACGGGTGCCGGCCAGGGCGGCCTCCGGGGGGAGGGTCAGCTCGACGAGGTTGGCGTCGCCCTGGCTGAAGCGCAGCAGGCGCACCAGGTCGCCGACGCTCACGGCCTCCTCGACCAGCGCGGACATCAGGCGCGGGGTGGACACGGCCACGTCCACGCCCCAGGACTCGTTGAACAGCCACTCGTTCTTGGGGTTGTTCACCCGGGCCACGACGCGCGGCACGCCGTACTCCGTCTTGGCGAGCAGCGAGACGACGAGGTTGACCTTGTCGTCACCGGTGGCGGCGATCACCACGTTGCAGCGCTGCAGCGCGGCCTCGTCCAGCGAGGTGATCTCGCAGGCGTCGGCCAGCAGCCACTCCGCCAGCGGCACCCGCTCCACCGAGATGGCCGAGGGGGCCTTGTCGATGAGCAGCACCTCGTGCCCGTTCTCCAGCAGCTCGCCCGCGATCGAGCGGCCCACGGCGCCCGCGCCGGCAATGGCAACCCTCATCAGTGCGCCTCCTCCGGACCGGCAGCGAAGGCCGCCTCGACCTTCTCCACCTCGTCGGTGCGCATCATCACGTGCACCAGATCGCCTTCCTGCAGGACCGTGGCGGACGTCGGCAACATCGCCTCGCCCAAACGGGTGATGAAGGCCACCCGCACCCCGGTCTCCTCCTGGAGGAGGCTCACCTTGTGACCGACCCAGCCCTCCGCCGCGGGGACCTCGGCGAGCTGCACGCCGCCGCTCGGGTCCCGCCACAGGGGCTCCGCGCCCGAGGGCAGCAGCCGCCGCAGCATCTGGTCCGCCGTCCAGCGGACGGTGGCCACGGTCGGGATGCCCAGACGCTGGTAGACCTCCGCGCGGCGGGGGTCGTAGATGCGGGCGGCCACGTTCTCGACGCCGAACATCTCGCGGGCCACCCGGGCGGCGATGATGTTGGAGTTGTCGCCGCTGCTCACGGCCGCGAAGGCGCCGGCCTCCTCGATGCCCGCCTCGCGCAGGGTGTCCTGGTCGAAGCCGACGCCGGTGACCCGGCGGCCGCCGAACCCGGAGCCCAGGCGGCGGAAGGCCGTCGGGTCCTGGTCGATCACGGCGACCGTGTGGCCCTGCTGCTCCAGGGTTTGCGCGAGGGCCGAGCCCACTCGCCCGCACCCCATGATCACGATGTGCACAACGCCTACCCCATGCTCCGGACTACCGCGCTGACCTGCACCAACACCCTGCTCACAACTCTCTTCTCCAGCTCACGGCCCCAGGGGCCGCAAGCCCGTGGGTACGACGCGATGCGTCCGGCGGAGGGCGGGGGCCCCGCGTCGGCGCATGCCACCACCGTATCCGCAACGCCCGGAGGACCGGGCCCCAGGACCGCCGACCGGGGCCCAGGACCGTGTAATACGCAAACTTGTTCGGTATTCGTCACCAAGATCGGACACACGGTCACCCTCGTGGTTAGGATGATCGCGCTATTCCGCTTCTGGACGGGACGTCAGGACGCCGACCTGTCCCGTGTGACCATGCCCCCTTCGTCCAAGAGGAATTGATGTCGCATCACATACCGGAGGTGGTGATCTGGTGCCTGCTCGCAGCGCTGGCCGTCGTCGCGGTGCTGCTGGTTCGCCAGCGGACGATCACCAACGGAGTGCGCAGGCGCGTCGCCCAGCTGGAGGACAGCCTCGGCGCGCGTGACGAGGAAATGAGTCACCTGGTGGCGGTGCGGCTGCCCGCCGTCGCGGACGCCGTCGGCCAGGAGGTGCCGCTGCCCGGGCCGCTCGACGGGCGCCTCGCGGGCACCGCCTTCGCCCAGAGCCTCCAGTCCGTGATGGAGCTCTTCGCCCAGGCCTTCGAGAAGGCGCAGTCCCGCGCCGACCAGTCCGCGAAGGCCGCGCTCAAGGCGTCCATGCGGGCCCTGCAGGGGCTGGCGCACGAGCAGCAGATCGCCATCTCCGAGATGCAGGAACGTCACGACAACCCCGACGTGCTGCGCGACCTGCTGGAGATCGACCACACGAACTCCTGTCTCTTATACACAT
>KL569464.1:6205-6320 GCA_000715685.1 Streptomyces lilacinus | reverse complement strand
CGTCACGACAACCCCGACGTGCTGCGCGACCTGCTGGAGATCGACCACACGAACTCCCAGTTCGGCCGGCGCGCCCAGGCCATCGCCGTGCTCTGCGGCTCCTGGCCCGGCCGCC
>KL569464.1:4803-5954 GCA_000715685.1 Streptomyces lilacinus | reverse complement strand
CTCTGCGGCTCCTGGCCCGGCCGCCAGCGGGTCGCCTCCCCGCTGACCGACGTCGTCCGCGGCGCCACCTCGCGCGTCCGCGACTACCGCCGCGTCCGCGTGCACAGCCACGCCGAGCCGCTCGCCGTCGTCAGCCGCGCCGTCGAGCCCGTCGTCCTCGCCGTCGCCGAACTCCTCGACAACGCCGCGCGCCACTCCCAGCCCAACACCACCGTCGAGGTCGGCATCCAGCCCGTGCACAACGGCGCGTGCGTCGTCATCGACGACGCGGGCGTGGGCATGGACGGCCGCGAGATCCAGAACGCCGTCGCGATGCTCTCGGGCCGCAGGCCCGTGGACGTCTCCCGCCTCGGCGACCCCCCGCAGTTCGGCTTCCCCGTCATCGGCGTGCTCGCCGCGCGCTACGGCTTCAGCGTCTCGGTCGACACGCGCTCGCCGTACGGCGGCGTACGCGCCGTCGTCTTCCTGCCCAGCGCGCTGCTCACGCAACTCGACGTCGACGGCCCCGGCACGAGGCCGCTCCGCGGGCGGGGCGGGGGCGGTACGGGGTCCTCGCCGGACCGGGGGGTCGTGCCGGGCGCCGGCTTTGGCGGCGACCCGTTCGGTTCGGTTGCGGAACCGCCGCCGTTCGGGCTGCAGGCGGGGGCCGCGGGGGGTACGACGGGGGACGGCGGGCCTACGGGGCCGGCCGCCCCGACCGGGGCCACGGGGCCCGCGGCGGCCGACGGGTCGACGGGGCAGGGGGCTGCCGGCCCGTCCGGGGTCAGGGGCTCCGCCGCAGCCGCCGCACCTGGCGAGCGTTTCGGGGCCACCGGCCCGACCGGGCCTGGTTTTGGCGAGTCCAACGGGTCCGCTGCGCATGCCGCGCCCGCGGCTCCAGGTGCGCCCGCAGGGTCGGCCGGGTCGGCCGGGCCGACTGGGCCTACGGGCCCTGTGGCGGCAGCCGGGGCAACGGGGCAGGGCAGGTCCACTGGGGCCGCCGGGCCCGTGGCGCCTGGTGTGGCCGCGAGCCCCGGGGTGCCCGCCGAGCGTGGCACGCCCGGGGCCCCCGGCGAGCCCGCCGCGTCGGAAGCACCCCTCGTCACCGGCACCACCGCAGGCGGGCTTCCCAAGCGCAGGCGCAGGCCTGTCTCTTATACACATCTCTGAGC
>KL569464.1:3881-4554 GCA_000715685.1 Streptomyces lilacinus | reverse complement strand
GTCCGCCGCCGTACGGCCGGCGGCCGAGCCGCCCAAGGAGCGCACCGCCGAGGAGACCGCCCGCCGCATGGGCGCCTTCGCGCGCGGCACCCGGGCCGGCCGCGGCGAGGACACCCGGACCGGCCTCCCCATCGCCGACGGCCTCGACACGCACCGTCCCGGCACCGACCGCTCCGACCGCGCGCAGCCGGGTACCGACCGCTTCGGCCCCGACCGCCCGAGTCCGGCGCATCCCAGCAGTGACCGCCCCGACGTCAGTCACCCGGACTCCGACCGGTCGGGCCCCGATGACGCCGGCCGGCCCGGCCACCCGGGCTCCGCGTATTCCGGCCGCGCCGACTCCGGCCGTGCTGACATCGACCGTCCTGGCACGGCCGGCTCGGGCGGCGCCGGCCACTTCGGCTCCGCGAACTCCGGCCCTGGCCACCCGGGCTCCGCGTACTCCGGCTCCATGTACTCCGAATCCGGCCGGGGCGGCGTCGACCGCCCCGGCGTCGACCGCCCTAGTACCGCCCAGTCGGGCGGCACCGCGTACCCCGGTGGCGTGCAGCCGGGCGGCGCCGGCCACTCCGGCTTCGTACAGCCTGGCGGCCCCGGCCGGCCCGGCCCCGACCGTTCGGGCCTCGACGGTTCGGCCACCGGTCACCCCGGCGGCTGTCTCTTATACACATCT
>KL569464.1:3352-3619 GCA_000715685.1 Streptomyces lilacinus | reverse complement strand
CCCCCGGTCACCCCGGCGGGCCCGGCCAGCCTGGCGGCACCGGTTCCCCCGGCAGCGGCGCGCAGCCCGGTGGCACCGCCCATGCGGGCAGCAGCGAGCACCGCGGCACCGGCCACCCCGGCCCCACGCATCCCGGCACGGGCCACCCCGGCTCCGTACAGCGGCCTGGCGCCGCGCAGCCGGGCGGCACCGCGTACCCCGGCACCGGCCACCCCGCCCCCGCGCTGCGGCCCGACACCGAGGGCACCGGCCACTTCGGCCCCGCGC
>KL569464.1:0-3072 GCA_000715685.1 Streptomyces lilacinus | reverse complement strand
AGGGCACCGGCCACTTCGGCCCCGCGCAGTGGCCCGACACCGAGGGCGTCGGCCGGCCCGCCCCCGCGCAGTGGCCCGACACCGACCGCCCCGGCCCCGCGCAGCGAGCCGGTAGCGAACACCCCGGCGGCGACACCGCCCGTGCGGGCAGCACGGAGCACCTCGGCGACACCGACCACCCCGGCCCCGCGCAGCGAGGCGGCGGCACCGAGCAGCGGCCCGGCCCCGCGCAGCGACCCGGCACCGAACACCCCGACGGCCAAGCGCAGCGAGACGGCGAGCGGCCCGCTCATCGCAACCCCCCGCACCACCCCGGCGGCGGCCGCCACGCCGCGCCGGTCGACGACGAAGGGAACCCGTACGCGTGAACGAGCACATGAACAAAGAGCTGGGCTGGATGCTGGACGAGGTCGTGAAGATGCCGGAGGCCCGGCACGCGATCCTGCTGTCCGCCGACGGCATGCTGCGCGGCCACTCCTGCGGCATCGACCGCGACGAGGCCGAGCGCCAGGCCGCCGCCCTGTCCGGGCTGCAGTCCATCAGCCGGTCCACCGCGGACTTCTGCACCCACCCCACCCACCAGGACACCCCCTGGCGGCAGACGCTCATCGAGTTCGCCCACGGCTACGTCTTCCTCATAGCCGCCGGCCCCGGCGCCTTCCTCGCCGTGTCGGCCGGCGCGGACGTCGACATGGAGGCGGTCACGTACCGCATGCAGAAGACCGTCGACCGGCTCGGCAAGGAGCTCGTGACCCCGCCCCGCCAGGGCGCGCTCGGCATGCCGGGCACGGCACCGGCATGACACCGCCGGCGTCGCGGCGCGACAAAGGGCTGGTACGTCCCTACGTCGTCACCGAGGGCCGCTCCCACCCCACCCGTAACACCTTCGACCTGGTCACCCTGGTCATGGCGCACGACGACAGGCCGCTCGGCGGCCTGAGCCCCGAGAAGCGCGCCCTCATGGAACTCTGCCTCGGCGGCGCCCTGTCCGTCGCCGAGATCGCCGGCCACCTGGTGCTGCCCGTCAGCGTCGTCAAGGTGCTGCTCGGCGATCTCGTGGACAGCGGTCACCTCTCCACCCGGGCCCCCATCCCCTCGGCACAGCTGCCCGAGGCCCAGATCCTGCAGGAGGTGCTGGATGGACTTCGTGCCCGCCTCTGAGCGAGCGTCCGGCGCGGAGGACCTCTATCTGCCGCGGACCGTGCGCACCGCGGTGAAGATCCTCGTCGTCGGCCACTTCGCCGTCGGCAAGACGACTTTCGTCGGCTCGCTGTCGGAGATCCGGCCGTTGCGCACCGAGGAGACCATGACGCAGGCCGGCGCGCTCGTCGACGACCTCGCCGGCATCGACGGCAAGACGACCACCACCGTCGCCATGGACTTCGGCCGGCTCACGCTCAGCGAGAGCCTCGTCCTCTATCTCTTCGGCGCCCCCGGCCAGCAGCGCTTCACCCGGCTCTGGCAGGACATGACGCAGGGCGCGCTCGGCGCGCTCGTCCTCGCGGACACGCGCCGGCTCGAGCAGTCCTTCGAGGTCATGGGGCTGCTGGAGGAGCACGGGCTGCCGTACGCGGTCGCCGTCAACCACTTCGACGGCGCGCCCGTGCACCCCGAGGAGGAGATCCGCGAGGCCCTCGACCTGCTGCCCGAGACCCCGCTGGTCACCTGCGACGCCCGGGACCGGGCCTCCTCCACCCGAGCGCTCATCACCCTCGTGGAGTACCTCAGCAAGCGCACCGCCCCGGAGACCGTCCAGGAGTACGTGTGACCCACCGCCCCGACGGATCCCCGCCGCCGGGCTGCCCCGCGCACCAAGGCTCGGCTCACCAAGGCCCCGTGGGGCAGGGCCCGCCCACCCCCCTCTACGGGCCGGACTTCGCCGCCGACCCGCACGCCGTCTACCGCCGGCTGCGGCAGTACGGGCCCGCCGCGCCCGTGGAGCTGTCACCCCGTGTGCGGGCCACGCTCGTCACCGACTACCGGGCCGCGCTCGAAGTCCTGCGCAGCCCCGACCGGTTCGTGAAGGACGCCCGCCACTGGCGCGCCCTCGCCGACGGCCGGGTCGAGGCGGACAACCCGGTCGTGCCGATGATGGCGTACCGGCCCAACTGCCTCTTCTCCGACGGCGACCACCACCTGCGCTACCGCCAGGCCGTCGACGACAGCCTCGCCCGCATCGACCCCAACGCCCTGCGCGGCTACGTCGAGCGCAGCGCCGACAGCCTCATCGACCGCTTCACCGCGCTCGGCGAGGCCGACCTGCTCGGTTCGTACGCCAAGACCCTGCCGCTGCTGGTCTTCCAGCAGCTCTTCGGCTGCCCGACCGAGCTGGGCGACCGGCTGGTCGAGGGGTTCTCCGGCATCTTCGACGGCGTGGACGCCGAGCGCGCCGACGCCCTCATCACCAGCACCCTGCTGGAGCTCATCGCGCTCAAGCGCCGGCAGCCCGGCGCGGACATGACGTCCTGGCTGATGGCCCATCCGGTGCAGCTCACCGACGAGGAGATGCTGCATCAGCTCGTCGTCCTCATCGGCGCCGGCACCGAGCCCCAGCAGAACCTCATCGCCAACGCGCTGCGGCTGCTGCTCTCCGACGACCGCTTCGCGGGCGACCTGGCCGGCGGCACCATGCCCGTCGACGACGCCCTCGACGAGGTCCTCTGGCTCGACCCGCCCATGGCCAACTACGCCGTCCACTACCCCACCTCCGACGTGGAGCTGGGCGGGGTGCCGCTGCGCCCCGGCGAGCCCGTCGTGGTGAGCTTCGCCGCCGCCAACACCGACCCGGCCCTGCACTCCGACCGCCGCACCGGCAACCGCGCCCACCTGGCCTGGAGCGCCGGCCCGCACCACTGCCCGGCCAAGGACCCCGCCCGGCTCATCGCGGCCACCGCCGTCGAGAAGCTCCTCGACCGGCTGCCCGACCTGGAGCTGGCCGTCCCCGTCGACCGGTTGGTGTGGCGGCCCGGCCCCTTCCACCGCGCCCTGACCGCCCTGCCCGTGCGCTTCCCCCCGGTGCCCGTGCCCGTACCGGCCCCCGCGCCCGTACACCCCGGCGGCGGCCCGGCGCAC
>KL569463.1:46062-50244 GCA_000715685.1 Streptomyces lilacinus | reverse complement strand
GATGTGTATAAGAGACAGGTCCGATGCCGTCGGCCAGGTCCCGCTCGGTGGTGGGGCACATGCAGACGGTCGAGCCCGCGCCGCCGAGGAGGCGGATGTCCTCGTCGGTGAGGTGGGTGGCGTGGACGGCGGAGGTGCGGGGGCCGAGCACGCCGTGGTCGGCCAGGAGCCGGGTGGGGGTGCGGCCGTGCGCCGCCAGGCAGGCGTCGTTCTCGGCGGTCTGCTCGGAGAGGTGGACGTGGAGGGGGGCCTCCCGCTCGTCCGCCCAGCGGGCCACGGTCGCCAGCTGGTCGGCGGGCACGGCGCGCACGGAGTGCACGGCCGCGCCGATGCGGGCGTGGTCGTCCGGCTTCAGGGCGGCCGCCCGCTCGGCCCAGGCGTCGGCGGTGCCGTCGGAGAAGCGGAGCTGGTGGTGGTTGGGGGGCTCGCCGAAGCCCGAAGAAAGATAGGCGGTGTCGAGGAGGGTGATGCGGATGCCGGCTTCGGCGGCAGCGGCGATCAGGGCCTCGCCCATCGCGTTGGGGTCGGCGTAGGGGGTGCCGCCGGGGGCGTGGTGGACGTAGTGGAACTCGCCGACGCAGGTGATGCCGGCGAGGGCCATCTCGGCGTACGTGGCGCGGGCGAGGGCGAAGTACGTGTCCGGGGTGAGCCGGTCGGCAACGCTGTACATCACCTCGCGCCAGGTCCAGAACGTGCCGGAGCCGACCTGGGTGCGGCCGCGCAGGGCGCGGTGGAAGGCGTGGGAGTGGGCGTTGGCCAGGCCCGGCAGGGTCAGGCCGCGCAGGCTCACCGCGCCCGGCGGCGGGGTCGGGACCTCGGTCCGGACGGCCGTGACGCGGCCGTCCGCGACGTCGACGGCCACGCCCGGCTCGACGTGGGTGCCGAGCCACGCGTGCTCGGCCCAGTAGGTCACCTGCACGCGAGGCCCTCCAGTACGTCGGCGAGTGCGGTCACTCCGGCCAGGCAGTCGTCCTCGGCGGCCGTCTCGGCGGGCGAGTGGGAGACGCCGGTGGGGTTCCGCACGAACAGCATGGCGGTGGGGATGACGCCGGACAAAATACCGGCGTCGTGTCCGGCGCCCGTGGGCAGCACGGGGACGCCGCCGAGCAGCCCGGCGAGCTCGTCGCGCAGGTCGTGCGCGAACTCCACGACGGGCGTGAAGGACTCCCGGGTCACGCGCACGTCGACGCCGTCGCGGGCGCCGCGCTCGACGGCCGCGCGCTCGATCTCGGCGACGACGGCCGCGAGGGTCTCCTCGTCGGGGGCGCGGGAGTCCAGCCAGCCGCGCACGAGGGAGGCGATGGCGTTCACGCCGTTCGGCTCGACGCCGACCTTGCCGAAGGTGGCGAGGGCGCCGGCGAGGTGGGCCTTCTTGCGGGCGGCGAGCACGGTGTTGGCGTACGTCAGCATCGGGTCGCGACGGTCCTCGATGCGGGTGGTGCCGGCGTGGTTGGCCTCGCCGTGGAAGTCGAACCGCCAGCGGCCGTGCGGCCAGATCGCGGACGCGACGCCCACGGGGTGGGCCGTCTCCGCGAGGGCGCGGCCCTGCTCGACGTGGAGCTCGACGAAGGCACCGATGCGGGCGAGGCGTTCGAGGTCGGGGCCGATGGCCTCCGGGTCGTAGCCGGCGCGCTCCATCGCCTGGGCGAGGGAGACGCCGTCGCCGTCCCGGAGGGCGTGGGCCTTGTCGAGGGAGAGTTGTCCGGCGGTCAGGCGGGAGCCGACGCAGGCGAGGCCGAAGCGGGCGCCCTCCTCGTCGCCGAAGTTGACGACGGCGAGGGGGCGGCTCGGCCGGGCGCCGCGCGCGCGGAGTTCGTCGAGCGCGGCGAAGGACGACACGACGCCGAGGGGGCCGTCGAAGGCGCCGCCGTCGGGGACGGAGTCGAGGTGGGAGCCGGTGACGACGGCGTCACCGGCGGCGGGGTCGCCGAGCCAGGCCCACTGGTTGCCGTTGCGGTCGACTTCGTAGGCGAGGCCTCGGCCTTCCGCCTGGGCGCGGAACCACGCCCGGCAGTCGGCGTCGGCGCCGGTCCAGGCGAAGCGGCGGTAGCCGCCGGAGTCCTTGTCCCGGCCGATGGGCGCGAGGTCGCGCCACATCTCGTGGAAACTCGCGCCTGCGGCGCGCTGCTCCGGCGGCGTACCGTCCACCCCACCGGGGGCACCCGCTTCCGGTGCGGGCCGGTGGTCGGGCTGCGCCCACCCGTCCCGCCCTGCGGGACGATTGCCCGCAGTCGGGCTCACTCGCCCTCCCGCATCGGGATGCGGACCCCGCGGTCCTCGGCCACCGACTCGGCGATGTCGTAGCCGGCATCGACATGCCGGATGACACCCATCCCCGGGTCGTTCGTCAGCACGCGGCGGATCTTCTCGCCCGCCAGCGCCGTGCCGTCGGCCACCGTGACCTGGCCGGCGTGGATGGAGCGGCCCATGCCGACGCCGCCGCCGTGGTGGAGGGAGACCCACGAGGCGCCCGAGGCGACGTTGACCATGGCGTTGAGCAGCGGCCAGTCGGCGATCGCGTCGGAGCCGTCGAGCATGGCCTCGGTCTCGCGGTACGGCGAGGCCACCGAGCCGCAGTCGAGGTGGTCGCGGCCGATGGCCAGCGGCGCGGCGAGCGTGCCGTCGGCGACCATCTCGTTGAAGCGCTCGCCGGCCTTGTCGCGCTCGCCGTAGCCCAGCCAGCAGATGCGCGCCGGCAGGCCCTGGAAGTGGACGCGCTCGCCGGCCATCTTGATCCAGCGGGCGAGGGACTCGTTCTCGGGGAAGAGCTCGAGCATCGCCTTGTCGGTCTTGGCGATGTCGGAGGCCTCGCCGGACAGGGCGGCCCAGCGGAAGGGGCCCTTGCCCTCGCAGAAGAGGGGGCGGATGTAGGCGGGGACGAAGCCGGGGAAGGCGAAGGCGCGGTCGTAGCCGGCCAGCTGGGCCTCGCCGCGGATGGAGTTGCCGTAGTCGAAGACCTCGGCACCGGCGTCCATGAAGCCGACCATGGCCTCGACGTGCTGGGCCATGGACTCGCGGGCGCGCGTGGTGAAGCCGGCCGGGTCCTTCGCCGCGGCGTCGGCCATGTCGTCGAAGGCGACGCCGACCGGCAGGTACGACAGCGGGTCGTGGGCCGAGGTCTGGTCGGTGACGATGTCGATGGGCGCGCCCATGGCGAGGAGCTGCGGGACGAGCTCGGCGGCGTTGCCGAGGACGCCGATGGAGAGCGGCTTGCGCTGGTCGCGGGCCTCGGTGGCGAGCTGGAGGGCGTGCTCCAGGCTGTCGGCCTTCACGTCGAGGTAGCGGTGCTCGATGCGGCGCTCGATCGCGCGGGGGTCGCAGTCGATACAGATGGCGACGCCGTCGTTCATGGTGACGGCGAGCGGCTGGGCGCCGCCCATGCCGCCGAGGCCGGCCGTCAGCGTGATCGTCCCGGCGAGCGTGCCGCCGAACTTCTTCGCCGCGACGGCCGCGAAGGTCTCGTACGTGCCCTGCAGGATGCCCTGGGTGCCGATGTAGATCCAGGAGCCGGCGGTCATCTGCCCGTACATCGTCAGGCCGAGGGCCTCGAGGCGGCGGAACTCCTCCCAGTTGGCCCAGTCGCCGACGAGGTTGGAGTTGGCGATGAGGACGCGCGGGGCCCACTCGTGGGTCTGCATGACGCCGACGGGCCGGCCGGACTGGACCAGCATGGTCTCGTCCTGCTTGAGCGTCCGCAGGGTGCGGACCATGGCGTCGTAGGAGCGCCAGTCGCGGGCGGCCTTGCCGGTGCCGCCGTAGACGACGAGCTTGTCCGGGTGCTCGGCGACCTCGGGGTCGAGGTTGTTCTGCAGCATCCGCAGCGCGGCTTCCTGCTGCCAGCCCCTGGTGCTCAGCTCGGTGCCTCGCGGCGCGCGGACGGGTCGCGGTCCTGACATGGGCCCTGCCTCCCTGGCTCTGAATAGAACACTGCACAGTCTGGAGCGCTGAATACTGCTAGTCAACAGGTCGGAGCGGGCACATGAGCCCACATGGGCCTCGAGGACCGCCCCACGGACGCGGGGAGTGCGACCGACGACAGCGCGGGCGCAGGCGACAGCGCGGGCACGGGCGACAGCGCGGCGGCACGGCGCCGGGACGCCGCCGTGCGGGCCGCGGTGCGGCAGGGCGTCGTCGACGAGCGGCGCCCGGTCGTCGGCCTGCTCGACGTCCGCGGCATCCGCG
>KL569463.1:44592-45873 GCA_000715685.1 Streptomyces lilacinus | reverse complement strand
CGCGGCATCCGCGCGGCCGCCGCGGGCCTGCGCGCCGCCTTCGCGGAGGTCGGCGCCCCGGACGCGCTGCACGCCTTCGCCGTGAAGGCCGCGCCCCTCGTGCCCGTGCTGCGGCTGCTCGCCGACGAGGGGCTGGGCGCCGAGGTCGCGAGCCCCGGGGAGCTGGCGCTGGCCCGCGCCGCCGGCGTGCCGCCCGACCGCATCGTGCTGGACTCCCCCGCCAAGACGCCCGCCGAGCTGCGCGAGGCGCTCGCCCTGGGGCTCGCGATCAATGTCGACAATCGGGAGGAGCTGGCCCGCCTGGACGCGCTCGTCGGCCGCGTGCCCGGGCCGGCCCCGCGCATCGGGATCCGAGTCAATCCCCAGGTCGGGGGCGGCAGCATCGGTGCCCTGAGCACGGCCACCGAGACCTCGAAGTTCGGGGTCGCGCTGCGCGACGAGGGCGCCCGGCAGTGGCTCGTGCGGGCCTGCGCGGAGCGGCCGTGGCTCACGCGCCTCCACGCCCACGTCGGCTCGCAGGGCTGTCCCCCGGAGCTGCTGGCCGCCGGCGTGCGGGCGACGTACGAGCTGGCCGAGGAGATCGATCGGACCGTGGGCGGGACCGTCGGCGAGCCGGGGCACCTCCCGGCGGTAGCCGGGGGAGGATCCGCACGATCGACATCGGCGGCGGCCTACCCGTCAACTTCTCCTCCGACGAGATCGCGCCCACCCACCGCGACTACGCGCGACTGCTGGCGGACGCCGTCCCCGGGCTGTTCGACGGGGGCCGCGGCCTGGTGACCGAGTTCGGCCGGTCCCTGCTCGCCAAGGCGGGGACGATCCTGGCCCGCGTGGAGTACACCAAGTCGGCGGGCGGCCGCCGGATCGCGGTGACGCACGCCGGCGCCCAGGTGGCGGTGCGCACGGTCTTCGCGCCGGAGTCGTGGCCGCTGCGCGTGGCGGTGTACGACGCCGGCGGCCGGCCGAAGACGGCCGGCCGGGTGCCCCAGGACGTCGCGGGGCCCTGCTGCTTCGCGGGCGACCTCATCACCGTGAACCGGGTGCTGCCCCGGCTCGAGGCCGGGGACCACGTCGCGCTGCTCGACACCGGCGCGTACTACTTCTCGAACCACTTCGCGTACAACGCGCTCCCCCGCCCCGGGGTTTACGGCTACGCCTGCGACGAACAGGGCACGCGTTTCGCGACCGTGCGTCCGCCGCAGACCCTGGACGAGCTCGTCGCCGAGGGCGGCGCCGGCCACGCGGCGGACCTCAGCGCGCTGCGCTGAGGTCCGCCGTGCC
>KL569463.1:44070-44252 GCA_000715685.1 Streptomyces lilacinus | reverse complement strand
CCAGCCGGTCACGGCCGGCGCGACGGGGCTGCCCTGCGCCCGTTCCGTACGGACCCACAGCAGCGCCTCCGCGCGGCGCTCGAGGCCGCCCAGCCACAGGGCCTTCGCCCACAGCCCGGCCCCGGCGCCGGCCAGGGCCAGCCCGGCCGCGGCGGGCACGGCGAAGGAGGAGCCGACGGCGG
>KL569463.1:43591-43757 GCA_000715685.1 Streptomyces lilacinus | reverse complement strand
GAGGAAGGCGGCGGCCAGCCACCAGCGTCGGGCACGCCGCCAGTTCCGCAGCGTCACGGCCCGGTCCTGCAGGAAGACGGCCCGCCCGGCGCGCGAGGCGCCGCGCGCGAGCTCCGCGTACCGCCCGCGGCGGGCGGCGAAGGCGACCGCCGCGGCGATCAGGAAC
>KL569463.1:43094-43313 GCA_000715685.1 Streptomyces lilacinus | reverse complement strand
AGATGTGTATAAGAGACAGCCGTCAGCCCGATCCGGCGCCCCGTCAGCCCCGGCACCAGGGACCCCACGCCCGCGCCCAGCACCCCGAGCCACCACAGCCAGCGGGCCGGGGCCCGTACCACCACGGCCACACGCGCCAGCGCATACGCTCCGCGCCCCACGTCAGACCTCCTCATGCGTCCGGTTTTTGTGTCTCCTGCCGTCGGCAGGCGGCAGGCT
>KL569463.1:42466-42760 GCA_000715685.1 Streptomyces lilacinus | reverse complement strand
ATGTGTATAAGAGACAGTGCCGGCCGCGGCCCTAGCCCACTGGAGTCATACCCGGGTATCACACGCGAGTTGGCCCCGTCGTATGTCGTGTCGTCGCATCGCCGGTCCCTATGGTCGTCGTATCAGCCGAGCGGCGGGAGGAGCCGGGAATGCGGGTCAACGAACGGGCGCTGCGGCGGCGGGCCCTGGTGGCGGCGGGCGCCCTGGTCCTGACCGGCCTGCTGGGTGCTTTCGCCCCGCACGCGGACGCCGTCGCCGCGTCGCCCGCCTCGGACTGTCTCTTATACACATCTC
>KL569463.1:41051-42223 GCA_000715685.1 Streptomyces lilacinus | reverse complement strand
CTGCCGGCGCCGACCGGCCCGTACCTCGTCGGCACCACCACCCGGCACCTGGTCGACTCCTCCCGCAAGGACCCCTGGCACCCGGAGCGCGGTCGGCGCGAGGTGATGGTCAGCTTCTGGTACCCGGCGGCCCACACCGGGTGGCGGGCCGGGCAGCAGACCGCGCCGCACATGGAGCGGCGCGCGGGCGCCCACTTCGGCTCCCCCGACGGCTCGGGCCACTTCGGCTACGGCGTGCCGGCCGGGGCCGCCGACTGGGCGGCGACGCGCACCCACGCCCACCTGAACGCCCCCGCGGCGCGCGGCACGGGGGTGCGGCCCGTAGTGCTGTACTCGGCGGGCCTGGGCGATCCGCGCACCTGGAACACCTCGCTCGTGGAGGACCTGGCCTCGCGCGGCTACGTGGTCGTCACCGTCGACCACACCTACGACTCCTCCGAGGTCGCCCTCCCCGGCGGCCGGCTCGCCGCCTCGGCCCTGCCCGAGCTCGGCGCGCGGCCGGGCGCGGACATCGGCGGCCTGCTGCGCAAGGCCATGCGGGTCCGCGTCGACGACGTCCGCTTCGTGCTGGACCGCCTCGGCGACAGCCGACACCGCCCCGCCCTCCCGAAAGGCCTGGCCGACGCGATGGACCTGCGGCACGTGGGCATGGTGGGCCACTCGGCGGGCGGCTTCACGGCGATCCGGGCCATGCGGGAGGACCGCCGCATCGACGCCGCCGTGAACCTGGACGGCACCATGGCCTACCCCGGCCCGGACGGCCGGGGCAGCCACCTCAGCGAGGTGTCGCGTACGGGCGTGGACCGGCCGTTCCTGCTGATGGGCACGGACGCGGCGGACTCCGGCGAGTACGACCGCCAGCCGTCGTGGCGCGCGCTGTGGCAGCACTCGGGGGGCTGGCGGCGGAACGTCACGCTGACCGGGTCCCAGCACGGGGCGTACACGGACGCGGCGGCGCTGCTGCCGCAGCTGGCGCGGCAGGGGGTGGTGCCGTGGGGGACGGTGCGGCGGGATGTGGGGACGGTGCGGGGGGAGCGGGCGGTGGAGGCGACGCGGGCGTATGTGGCGTCTTTCTTGGACCGCTTTTTGCGGGGCAAGGACGATGGCTTGCTGGACGGCCCGTCGGACCGCTTTCCGGAGATGCGGGTGCGGTAGGGGCGTTTTTGTCCCCG
>KL569463.1:40552-40730 GCA_000715685.1 Streptomyces lilacinus | reverse complement strand
GCTGAAATCAGCCCCTCACTCCACGAACAGCCCCCGCGCCACCGCCCTCACATCGAACTCCTCCAGCCTCGCCTGCGCCTCCGGCAACGCATCGCACATCGCCTCGAGCAGCACCCGCCCCAGCAGCATCGGCGCGCACGCCGTGTCGAAGGCCAGGCCCTGTCTCTTATACACATCC
>KL569463.1:38337-40301 GCA_000715685.1 Streptomyces lilacinus | reverse complement strand
GTGTATAAGAGACAGCAGCAGGTCGCTGTGGCGCGCCACCGGCGCGAACGTGGAGTCGGCCACCGTGACGACCGTCAGCCCCACCCCCCGCGCGTACTCCAGCGCCTCCACGACCTCCCGCGGATGCCGCGGCAGCGCGAAGCACAGCAGCGCGCTGGCGCCCGCCCGCACCGCCGCGTCGACGCGGTCGACGAGGAGCGTGCCGCCCTCGTCGAGGAGCCGGACGTCGGGGTGGACCTTGCGGGCGAAGTAGGAGAAGCCGGTCGCCTGGGCGGCGGCCGCGCGCAGGCCGAGGACGGGCAGCGGCCGCGAGGCGGCCAGCAGCCGGCCCGCCCGGGCGACGGGCGCCGGGTCGGCGAGCAGCGAGGCGAGGTGGCGGAGGTTGTCGATCTCGGCCTGGACGGCCTGCTGGTACTCGTTGTACGAGCCGTCGGCCGGCGCCTCTGCGGCCGGTACGACGTCGCGCAGGTGCCGCCGCAGCGCGGGGTAGCCGTCGAAGCCCAGGGCGACCGCGAAGCGGGTCACCGAGGGCTGGCTGACCCCGGCGAGCTCGGCCAGCTCGACGCTCGAGAGGAACGGCGCGTCGGCCGCGCGCCGGACCATGCAGTGGGCGATGCGGCGCTGAGTGGGCGTCAGCCGGTGCCCCTCGAAGAGCTTCTGCAGCCGTGCGGTGGCTTCCGGCTCGCCCCCGGTCTCGCTCATCGGCCCTCCTTGACCATTCACCCAACCCGTACCCTGCATGAAATTATGCAGGGTGAAGGGGGCGGGCGGGTCACAGCGGCGGCAGCAGCTTCTTCTGCGGCTTGCCCATGGCGTTGCGCGGCAGCGCGTCCAGGAAGCGGACGCGGCGCGGCCGCTTGTGCACCGACAGGTGGCCGGCCACGAAGTCGATCAGCGCCTGCTCGCTCACCCCGTCGGCCACCACGTACGCGACGATCTCCTGGCCGAGGTCCTCGTGCGGGACGCCGACGACCGCCGCCTCGCTGACCGCGGGATGGTCCAGCAGGGCGTTCTCGACCTCGCCCGCGCCGATGCGGTAGCCGCCGGACTTGATCAGGTCGGTGGAGGCGCGGCCCACGATGCGGTGGGTGCCGTCCTCCTCGATCGCCGCGATGTCGCCGGTGCGGAACCAGCCGTCGGCCGTGTACGCGGCCGCCGTCGCCTCCGGCCGGCCCAGGTAGCCGGCGAACAGCGTCGGCCCGGAGACCTCCAGCTCGCCGATGCCGCCGTCCTCACCGGTCCCGACCACCCGCGTCCGGACGCCGGGCAGCGGCAGTCCGACCGAGCCCGGGCGGCGCTCGCCGTCGGCGCGCGCGGAGACGGTGATCAGAGTCTCCGTCATGCCGTAGCGCTCGACGGGGCGTTGGCCGGTCAGCGCCTCCAGGTCGCGGAAGACCGGCGCGGGCAGGGCGGCGCTGCCGGACACCAGCAGCCGGGCGCCGGCGAGCGCCCGCGCGGCGGAGGGTTCGCGCACGACGCGGGACCACACCGTCGGCACGCCGAAGTAGAGGCTGCCGCCCGCGGCCGCGTAGGCCTCCGGCGTCGGGCGGCCGGTGTGCACCAGGCGGCAACCGGTGCGCAGCGCGCCCAGCACGCCGAGGACCAGGCCGTGGACGTGGAACAGCGGCAGCCCGTGCACGAGCGTGTCCTCGGCCGTCCACCGCCAGGCCTCCGCGAGCCCGTCCAGGCCCGCCGCGATCGCCCCGCGCGGGATCAGCGCGCCCTTGGGGGCGCCGGTGGTGCCGGAGGTGTACAGCACGAGCGCGGTCGTCTTGGGGTCCGGCTCGGGCGCGGACCAGGCGCGGCGCTCGCGCAGGTCCACGGGCACGTCCTCGCCGAGGACCAGCTCGGCCCCGGAGTCGCGCAGGACGTGGTCCCGCTCGGCGGGCCCGGCGTCCGGCGGCAGCGGCACCACGGGCACGCCGGCGAGCAGCCCGCCGACGACGGCCGCGACGGTCTCCGGC
>KL569463.1:37818-38110 GCA_000715685.1 Streptomyces lilacinus | reverse complement strand
CGGCGCGGACGGCCACGGACGAGGCGCCCGCGATCCTGGCCGCCACCGCGCCCGCCGCGCCCAGGAGTTCCTCCCGGGACAGCGACCGCCCGGCGACGGTCAGGGCGTCCGGGCGGTCGCCGGCGTCCGGTGCGGCGAGGGACGACAGCAGGGGTGCGGTCATGTTCGGGCGCTCCTTCTGCGGGTACGGGTGCCGGGCCCGCTGGCGCGGTGCCCCTGTGACCGTACCGCGCCGTTTCTCGAGGGCTCCGCCCCCGAACCCCCGGTCCTCAAACGCCGGACGGGCTGACTT
>KL569463.1:35572-37529 GCA_000715685.1 Streptomyces lilacinus | reverse complement strand
CGGGGCCGCCGCACCCCGGCCCAAGGGCCGGGGTCGGGACGGCGGCGGTCCCCGCAGACGGTGCGGGAGTCCGGGAGCCGCTCCGGAATTCCCGCCGACACCGTCCACTGTGCCGGAGCCGTGTTAAGCCCGTGCTGCGTGCACGTGACGCATACGGACCTTTTACGAGGCGCTACTTCGCCGCGCCCCCGTTGCCGCCCCCGTTGCCGCCCCCGGCGAGGAACGCCAGCAGATCCTGGCGGCTCACCACACCGGTCGGCTTGCCCTCGACCAGCACGATCGCGGCGTCCGCGCCGCCCAGGACGGCCATCAGGTCGCCGACCGGCTCGCCGGAGCCGACCTGCGGCAGCGGCGCGCTCATGTGCTTCTCCAGCGGGTCGTCCAGCGAGGCCCGCTGGGCGAACAGCGCGTCCAGCAGGTCGCGTTCGACGACCGAGCCGATGACCTCGGCGGCCATCACATCGGGGTGCCCCGCGCCCGGCTTGACGATGGGCATCTGCGAGACGCCGTACTCGCGGAGCACCTCGATGGCCTGACCGACCGTCTCCTCGGGGTGCATGTGCACCAGCGAGGGCAGGCCGCCGTCCTTGCGGCGCAGCACGTCGGCGACGCGGGCGGCGTCGCCGGCCTCCTCCAGGAAGCCGTAGTCCGCCATCCACTCGTCGTTGAAGATCTTGCTGAGGTAGCCGCGGCCGCTGTCCGGCAGGATCACCACGACGACGTCGTCCGGGCCGAGCCGCTCCGCGACGCGCAGCGCGCTGACGACCGCCATGCCGCAGGAGCCGCCGACCAGCAGGCCCTCCTCCTTGGCGAGGCGGCGGGTCATCTGGAAGGCGTCCTTGTCGGAGACCGCGACGATCTCGTCGATCACCGAGCCGTCGTAGCACTGGGGCCAGAAGTCCTCACCGACGCCCTCGATCAGGTACGGCCGGCCGGAGCCACCGCTGTAGACCGAGCCCTCGGGGTCCGAGCCGACGATCGTCACCCGACCGTCGCTGACCTCCTTGAGGTAGCGGCCGGTGCCGCTGATCGTGCCGCCGGTGCCGACGCCCGCCACGAAGTGGGTGATCTTCCCCTCGGTCTGCTCCCACAGCTCCGGACCGGTGGAGTGGTAGTGCGAGAGCGGGTTGTTGGGGTTGCTGTACTGGTCCGGCTTCCAGGCGTTGGGCGTCTCGCGCACCAGGCGGTCGGAGACGTTGTAGTACGAGTCCGGGTGCTCGGGGTCGACGGCGGTGGGGCAGACGACGACCTCTGCCCCGTACGCCCGCAGTACGTTGATCTTGTCCTGCGAAACCTTGTCCGGGCACACGAAGATGCACTTGTAGCCCTTCTGCTGGGCCACGATCGCCAGGCCCACGCCCGTGTTGCCGGACGTCGGCTCCACGATCGTGCCACCGGGCTTGAGCTCCCCCGACTTCTCCGCCGCCTCGATCATGCGAAGGGCGATGCGGTCCTTCACGGAACCGCCGGGGTTGAAGTACTCGACCTTGGCCAGGACGGTGGCCTGGATGCCTTCGGTCACATGGTTGAGCTTCACCAGCGGGGTGTTGCCAACGAGCTCAATCATCGAATCGTGATACTGCACGGTGATCTCCGCGGTCGGGGGCACTAGCGGTCGTCGCGTGCCCATACCGCCAGCCTAGAGCGCGTCCGACCGGTCCAACGGCGCGTTGCGAAGGCGGGCGCTCGGGGCAACCTGCTATTGGCGCGCGCTGGCAAGGGCGCGCGAGGTTCGTGAAGCTTTTATGAAGCGTTTGTAAATCGCGCTTCATGGCGCGGATCGCAGGGATCGTGCGGAAGACGCGGAGGAGGCCTGCCGATGTCCATGGCGAGGGCGAGGGCCGCCCGGCGGATCGCGGCCGCGGCGGCGTACGGCGGCGGCGGGGCCGGCCTGCTGGGCGGAGCGGTGCTCGGGGTGCTGCTCACCGAGGTGGCGCTGGCCCGGCGGGTCGTCGGA
>KL569463.1:34629-35350 GCA_000715685.1 Streptomyces lilacinus | reverse complement strand
CAGAGATGTGTATAAGAGACAGGGCAGGGGGTGCACCGGCCGCGGCAGACGCCGGGCGCCCTGCTGGCCACCGGGCTCGCGGCGGTGGCCGAGCGGCCGGTGGACCTGCGCAACGTGGCCCTCTCGGGCGCCCAGTCCTACGACCTGGAGCGGCAGGTCACCCAGATCCTCTGCGACCCCGATCGCGTCCCCGACATCTGCGTGATCATGATCGGCGCCAACGACGTCACCCACCGGGTGCCGGCGGCCCGGTCGGTGCGGCTGCTGTCGGAGGGGGTGCGCCGGTTGCGGGACGCCGGGTGCGAGGTGGTCGTCGGCACCTGCCCCGACCTGGGCACGATCGAGCCGGTCTACCAGCCGCTGCGGTGGCTGGCGCGGCAGCTGAGCCGCCAGTTGGCGGCCGCCCAGACGATCGGCGTGCTGGACGCGGGCGGCCGCACGGTCTCGCTGGGCGACCTCCTGGGCCCGGAGTTCGCGGCGAACCCGCGCGAGCTGTTCGGGCCGGACAACTACCACCCGTCCGCCGAGGGGTACGCCACGGCGGCGATGGCGGTGCTGCCCACGGTGTGCGCGGCGCTGGGGCTGTGGCCGGAAGAGGAGGAGCGGCCGGACGCGGCACGGCGCGAGGGCATCCTCCCGGTGGCCCGGGCCGCGGCGGAGGCGGCGGCCGAGGGCGGCACGGAGGTCACGGCGACGGCCCTGTCTCTTATACACATCTCTG
>KL569463.1:32721-34408 GCA_000715685.1 Streptomyces lilacinus | reverse complement strand
GTGTCGTCCGTACCGCCGCTGCCGCCGGAGGCGGTGGATCCGGCCACCGCGCCCTGACGGATCGCATGCGGGCCGATACTGGAAAGAGGCCCGTTTCACAGGCGGGAAGCCGTGACCGCGAGCGTACTTGCGGGTAACTTCCCGAGCAGTCCTGCTTTCTCGCGCCCCTGGAGCCGTGATGCCCGAAGCCGTGATCGTCTCTACCGCCCGTTCCCCCATCGGTCGCGCCTTCAAGGGGTCGCTGAAGGACCTGCGGCCCGACGATCTCACCGCCACGATCATCCAGGCCGCGCTCGCCAAGGTGCCCGGGCTCGACCCGCGCGAGATCGACGACCTGATGCTCGGCTGCGGTCTGCCCGGCGGCGAGCAGGGCCACAACCTCGGCCGCGTCGTCGCCGTTCAGATGGGCATGGACCACCTGCCCGCCACCACCATCACGCGGTACTGCGCCTCGTCGCTGCAGACCTCGCGGATGGCGCTGCACGCCATCAAGGCGGGCGAGGGCGACGTCTTCATTTCGGCGGGCGTCGAGATGGTCTCCCGCTCGGTCAACGGCTCCTCCGACGGCATGCCCGGCACCCACAACCCGCTCTTCGCGGACGCCGAGGCCCGTACGGCCGCCCGCGCCGAGCAGGGCGGCGAGGGCTGGCACGACCCGCGCGAGGACGGCCTCGTGCCGGACGCGTACATCGCGATGGGCCAGACCGCGGAGAACCTGGCCCGCCTGAAGGGCGTCACGCGCGAGGAGATGGACGAGTTCGGCGTCCGCTCGCAGAACCTCGCCGAGGAGGCCCTGCAGAAGGGCTTCTGGCAGCGCGAGATCACGCCGGTGACGCTGCCCGACGGCACGGTCGTCTCGCAGGACGACGGCCCGCGCGCCGGCGTGACCCTCGAGGGCGTGCAGGGCCTGAAGCCCGCGTTCCGCCCCGACGGTCTGATCACCGCGGCCAACTGCTGCCCGCTCAACGACGGCGCCGCCGCGCTCGTGATCATGTCCGACACCAAGGCGCGCGAGCTGGGCCTGACCCCGCTGGCCCGCATCGTCTCCACGGGCGTCTCGGCCCTGTCGCCGGAGATCATGGGCTACGGTCCGGTGGAGGCCAGCAAGCAGGCGCTGCGGCGCGCGGGGCTGACCATCGACGACATCGACCTGGTCGAGATCAACGAGGCCTTCGCGGCGCAGGTCATCCCCTCCTACCGGGACCTGGGCATCGACATCGACAAGCTGAACGTCAACGGCGGCGCGATCGCCGTCGGCCACCCCTTCGGCATGACGGGCGCCCGGATCACGGGCACGCTGATCAACTCGCTGCAGTTCCACGACAAGCAGTTCGGTCTGGAGACGATGTGCGTGGGCGGCGGTCAGGGCATGGCCATGGTGATCGAGCGACTCAGCTGAAAGACCGCCCGATCAGGGCATAGGCAACTGCCAGTAGCACGTACCGGCCACCTTGCCGAAACGTGACCGAATCTCCCCCAGGATGTGACCAACGTCCCGGGGGAGATTCGTTTCCCCAGGTCAGAGTGGTTGAAGGAACAACGTCCGGGCCCTTGGTCCCGTCCGTTTCATGACGTATTGCACTGTGGGCCGCCGGAGGCATGCGCGAAGCTGAGGTAGGAATTCGGGGGATCCATAGCAACCGGGAGTACGTCAGTGAGCGCCATGTCCCTTGCCCTGCTGCTGGGT
>KL569463.1:32134-32498 GCA_000715685.1 Streptomyces lilacinus | reverse complement strand
GTCCGTGTCCGCCCCGGCCGCGGGCGCCGCCCTGTACAGCACTCGCGGTCTGCGCCGGGAGGTCGCCGCCCTGCGCGCCGACCTGGCCGCGGCCACGGCCGAGCGGGCGGTGCGGGCGTCGGTGCCCGCCGCCCGCACCGCGCCCGTCGCCGAGCTCGCCGAGATACGCGCGGCCGTGGCCGACGCGCTCGCGGAGGAGCGGGAGCGCGAGCTCGCCGAGGCCCGCGCGTTCTGGGCCGCCCAGGAGGCCCGTGACCTGGCCGGCGCCGCGGACACCGCCGCCCTGCTGGGCGGACTGCCGGACCTCGCGGGTCTGGACCCGCTGCTGGACCCGTCGGCCGACCTCGAGGCGGAGGCCGCGGAC
>KL569463.1:31460-31857 GCA_000715685.1 Streptomyces lilacinus | reverse complement strand
AGAGATGTGTATAAGAGACAGGACTTCTCCCCGGCGGCCGCGGCGGCCGACGACCACGAGCGCACGGTCGAGCGGCTCGCGGAGCTGGCGGACGCGCGCATTCCGCTGGCGGACGTGCGGCCGGGTCCGCTCGGCACGCTCGATGTGTACGTCTTCGCCGACGGCACGACCGTCTGCATGACGCCGGGCCACCGGGAGACGGCCGAGCGCCTCGCGGCGGCCCTGCGCGCGGGCGAGGCCCCCACGCTGCTGGGCGGCTCGGGGGTCTCCGGCGCCTACGCCCTGACCTTCCAGTGCGCGGCCGGCCCCCTCTACGTCCTGGCGGACCGCGTCATCGCCTCGATCTAGCGCCCGCCCGACACCGGGCCCCGGCTACAGCTGTCTCTTATACACATCT
>KL569463.1:28225-31242 GCA_000715685.1 Streptomyces lilacinus | reverse complement strand
CGCCGACTCCACCATGCGTACCGCCTCCGCCACGCCCTCGGCGCCGGAGGCGGACAGCGCTTCGGCCAAATCGTGGCCGGCCACCGCCACTTGATCCGCCGCCGCGAACATCCCCGCGTCCGGCATCTCGCGCACCGCGGTCGCCCCCGGCTCCTCGATCCGCTGGGTCCACGCGGCCAACTCTCGGGCCAGGGCCAGCGCTTCCGCCGCCGCGCCCCGGCTCAGGCGGGACTGCGGCAGGGTCCGCAGCCGGTCGGCGAAGGTGTCCACGGCGGTCAGGAGAGGCGTCACATCGTCCACGCCCCGAGCCTATGCGCCGTCGCCCGACTGTTGCCAATGCTTGAACACTCGGGCACGGTGACATGAAGGACCATCATTCGACGCGTCCGGAGGCGCCGATGTCCCACGTCTTCTCCGACGAGACCCACCGGAACCTGCTCTCCCGCATCCCCCAGTGCACCGGCCGAGAAGTCGCCGACTGGCTGCGCACGGTCGAAGAAGGACCCGCCCTCTTCCGCTTCGAGGAGAAGGTCAGCTGGCTGCGCGGGGAGCACAATCTCGCTTACGGCCACGCAAAGGCGATCGTCCACGAGTACGACCTGCGACGGGCCGCGCGGAAGCTGGGATAGCGGGCGCGCGCCGGAAAATCGAAGGGCACGAAGGACAAACGGAAGGGCCCGGGAAGGCATCGCCTTCCCGGGCCCGCTCGCCGCCGAGGCGACTAGTCGTTGTTGAGGATCGCGATGATCCGCAGGATCTCGGTGTAGATCCAGACGAGCGACAGCGTCAGACCGAACGCCGCCAGCCACGACTCCTCGCGCGGGGCGCCGTACTGCACCCCGTCCTCGATCTGCTTGAAGTCCAGCGCCAGGTAGGCCGCGCCGAGCAGCACGCCGATGACGCCGAAGGCGACGCCGAGGCCACCGCTGCGGAAGCCCAGACCGTCACCGCCGCCGAAGACGGCGAAGAGCGAGTTCGCCAGCATGAGCAGGACGAAGCCGATGCCGGCCGCGATCACGAAGCGGGTGAACCGGCGGTTCACCCGGATGATGCGCGCCCGGTAGGCGATCAGGACGCCCGCGAAGACGGCCATCGTGCCCAGCACGGCCTGCATCGGGGCGCCGTAGGCCACCTCGTTGTACGCCTTGCTGATCACTCCGAGGAAGAGGCCCTCGAAGAGGGCGTAGCCCAGGATCAGCGCCGGGGTGGGCTTGGCCTTGAAGGACTGGATCAGGCCCAGGACCAATGCCACGACGCCCGCGCCGAAGCCGACGCCGATGGGCAGCGCGACCGCCCAGGCCGCGACCGCGGCGACGATCACGAGGCCCAGCGTCATGCCGGTGCGGGCGACGACGTCGTCGATCGTCATCCGGGCGGCGGGCACGGCCTGCGCCGGCGCCTGCGGGTATCCCTGCTGGAGGTCGGGCCCGCCCGCGTACCCCTGGGCGTAGGCGTTCGCCGCGTAGGGGTTGGTGGGCTGGGCGTACGGGTTGCCCTGGGGGGCGCCCGCGTAGGGGTTCGCGTACGGGTTCCCCTGGGCCGCGGCCCCGGCCTGCGGCCCCGCTTCGAAGCCCGCGTAGCCGCCGTTGCGGCTGAACCCCCGTCGCGAGAAGACCGGGTTGCTGCTCCTCATCTCACTCCTCCATGGCCACCCTGCGCGGCCTTGGCCTCAAGGGTAATAGGTAGGCAAAAGAAAGGCTCTCCTGCTCTGGGACGATCTTTTCTTCGCTTGCCCACGTACCAGACAACGCGAACCGGCGGCGGACGGTTCCGAGGGAGAAGGGTGAGAACCACGGAGAAGCTCGGAGAACCGCGAAGAACCCCGAAGAAGCGCCGGAGAACACGGAGAACCCCCGGAATGCGAATGGGTGCCGAAGAGGCAAGGGGTGCCCGGAGCCGGACTTGAACCGGCACGGCCCGAAGGGCCAGCGAGGTTTAAGCTCGCCGTGTCTGCATTCCACCATCCGGGCGGGGGCTCTCGGGCAGCACAGCGACGAGGCGGCACGAGCCTCCCCTCATGGAGAGCACCACGAGCCTAGCCGGGGCCCGCCCCCCAAACAGCGGAACGGTGCCCCGAGGTTGTCTTATTTTATTGGCAACTGAGTCCCCATCAGTGCAGCGATGACGCCATCGGCACATGCCAGGGGCCCATCTCCGCCGTTCACCACCTCGGCCCCACGGGCCTCCGGAATTGTCGCAATCTCATCGCCCTGAGTAAGGGGCGTTCTCCTACCCAGGGATGACAGCGAGCGCCTCGCATACCTCCCGAGAGTGGCCCGGGAACCGGTTCTGCGGCTGATCCGCCGGGGCGGGACGGACCGGACCATGGAGTAGTCCCACGAAACGCTGTCCCGCAGCCGTCCCGACCTCAGGAGTGCTCCCCAGTGACCACCACGCCCTTCGGCGCCCCGACCGCCGTCCGCAGCACCGCTGTGGCCGCCCGCGCCACCGATCTGACCAAGGTGTACGGGCAGGGCGAGACCCAGGTGGTCGCCCTGGACCAGGTCTCGGTGGAGTTCCGGCAGGCCGAGTTCACCGCGATCATGGGCCCCTCCGGCTCCGGCAAGTCGACCCTGATGCACTGCATGGCCGGCCTGGACAGCGTCTCCGGCGGTTCGGCCCGCATCGGCGACACCGAGCTGACGGCGCTGAACGACAAGAAGCTCACCCGGCTGCGGCGCGACAAGATCGGCTTCATCTTCCAGGCGTTCAACCTGCTGCCGACCCTGACCGCGCTCGAGAACATCACGCTCCCCATGGACATCGCGGGCCGCAAGCCCGACAAGCAGTGGCTGGACATGGTCGTCGACACCGTCGGCCTCTCCGGTCGCCTCAAGCACCGCCCGAACCAGCTCTCCGGCGGCCAGCAGCAGCGCGTGGCCGTGGCCCGGGCCCTCGCCGGCCGCCCGGAGATCATGTTCGCCGACGAGCCGACCGGAAACCTCGACTCCCGCTCCGGCGCCGAGGTCCTCGGCTTCCTGCGCAACTCGGTGCGCGAGCTCGGCCAGACCGTCGTG
>KL569463.1:27863-27973 GCA_000715685.1 Streptomyces lilacinus | reverse complement strand
ATGGTCACCCACGACCCCGTCGCCGCCTCCTACGCCGACCGCGTCGTCTTCCTCGCCGACGGCCGCATCGTCGACGAGATGCGCGAGCCCACCGCCGACGCGGTCCTGGA
>KL569463.1:23881-27548 GCA_000715685.1 Streptomyces lilacinus | reverse complement strand
TCCTGGACCGCATGAAGCGGTTCGACGCCAAGGGCCGTACGAGCTGATCCCCGCCGGACTCGAACTTCAGGACTGACCCCATGTTCCGCACTGCCTTGCGCAACGTGCTCGCGCACAAGGCCCGGCTGCTGATGACCGTCCTCGCCGTCATGCTCGGCGTGGCCTTCGTCTCCGGCACCCTGGTCTTCACCTCGACCATCTCCGACGCGTACAAGAAGAGCTCCGAGAAGGGCTTCACGGGCGTCGACGTCGCCATCGAGCCCCACCGGAAGAGCAGCGAGGAGGACCGGCCCGGTGCCGTTCCGCAGCTCAGCCAGCGCCTGCTCGACCAGGCCGGCAAGGTCCCCGGCGCCGCCTCCGCCACCGGCTCGGTCACCGGCTTCGCCGCCGTCGCCGACAAGAACGGCAAGCTCGTCGGCGAGGGCTTCAACTCCTCCGGCGCCAACTACTACGCCGGCAACGGCGGCAAGGACCCCCGCTACCCCCTGAAGAGCGGCCGCGCCCCGCAGGGCGCCGACGAGATCGCCCTCGACGCCAAGACCGCCGAGCGCGCGGGCTACAAGGTCGGCGACACCGTCCGGGTCTCCGTCGACGGCCCGGTCCTCCAGCAGAAGCTCACCGGCGTCTTCACCACCGACGACGGCAACGTCTCCGCCGGCGGCAGCCTCGCCCTGTTCGACACGCCCACCGCGCAGAAGCTCTACGGCAAGCCCGGCGCCTTCGACCGGATCGACGTGAAGGCGGCGGCCGGCACCTCCCAGGCCGCGCTCAAGACGTCCATCGAGAAGGTCCTGCCCAAGGGCGCCGAGGCCACCACCGCCAAGGAGCTCGCGGACGAGCAGAGCCGGATGATCGCCCAGGGCATGGACGGCATGCGCACCAGCCTGCTGGTCTTCGCGGGCATCGCCCTCTTCGTCGGCATCTTCATCATCGCCAACACCTTCACCATGCTGGTCGCCCAGCGCACCAAGGAGCTGGCGCTGCTGCGCGCGGTCGGCGCGAGCCGCCGCCAGGTGACCCGCTCGGTGCTCATCGAGGCGTTCGTCGTGGGCACGGTCGCGGGCGTGACCGGCCTGCTCGCGGGCATCGGCATCGGCGCCGGCCTGCGGGCGCTGATCAGCGGCACCGGCGCCACCATCCCGGACGGCCCGCTGGTGATCGCCCCGAGCACGGTCCTGACCTCCCTGGTCGTCGGCATCGTCGTCACCATGCTCGCCGCGTGGCTGCCCGGCCGCCGCGCCGCGAAGATCCCGCCGGTCGCCGCGATGAACAGCGTGCACGCGGTGGCCACCACCAAGTCCCTGGTGGTCCGCAACTCCATCGGCGGCGTCATCACCGCCGTCGGCGCCGCGATCGTCCTGACCGCGAGCAGCTCGACCATGATGGGTCTGGGTGCGGGCCTGGTCCTCATCGGCGTGTTCGTGCTGACGCCGCTGCTGTCCCGCCCGGTGATCGCCGCCGCGGCCCCGCTCCTGCGCCCGTTCGGCATGACCGGCAAGCTGGCCCGGCAGAACGCGGTCCGCAACCCGCGCCGCACCGCCGCCACCGCCTCCGCGCTGATGATCGGCCTCACCCTGATCACCGGCCTGACCGTGATCGCCGGCAGCGTGCAGCAGGCCATCGACAAGATGGCCACCGGCTCCATGAAGGCCGACTACGTCGTCTCCATGGCCAGCATGACCCCGCTGTCCACCGACGTGGAGAAGAAGCTCTCCGCGCAGCCCGACGTCGTCGCGGCCAGCCCGCTGCGTCAGTCCCCGTCCCGCATCGGCGGCGACCACAAGGAGCTCCTGGGCGTCAACGGCGCCACCATCGACAAGCTGATGAACCTCGAGTTCACGGCGGGCTCCTTCGAGGACCTCTCCGGCGGCAAGGTCGTCATCGACGACGCCACGGCCCGCACCAACCACTGGAAGCTCGGCTCGTCCTTCGACGCCACCTTCGAGGACGGCAAGAAGGCCCAGCTGACGGTCTCCGGCGTCTACAAGGGCAACGACCTGATGCGCGGCATCATGGTCGACACCCGGACCCTGGCCCCGCACCAGAGCCAGATCGACGACCGCCAGGTGCTGGTCAAGACCAAGGCCGGCACCAGCGAGGCCACCAAGGACGCGCTGCGCAAGGCCCTCGGCGACAACCCCGCCATCCAGATCCAGACCAAGCAGGACATCTCCGACGGCATATCCAAGGGCATCAGCCTGCTGCTCAACATGCTCTACGGCCTGCTGGCCATGGCCGTGGTCGTCGCCGTCCTAGGCGTGATCAACACCCTGGCGATGTCGGTCTTCGAGCGCCGGCAGGAGATCGGCATGCTGCGCGCCATCGGCCTGGACCGCAAGGGCATCAAGCGCATGGTGCGCCTGGAGTCCCTGATCATCTCGGTCTTCGGCGGTGTGATGGGCGTGGGCCTGGGCGTCTTCTTCGGCTGGGCCGCGGGCGACCTCATCAAGAAGGGCATCAGCACCTACGAGTTGGTGCTCCCGTGGGAGCGCATGGGCATCTTCCTGCTGCTGTCCGCCGTGGTCGGCGTGCTGGCCGCGCTGTGGCCCGCCCGCCGGGCCGCGAAGCTCAACATGCTGGCCGCCATCAAGGCGGAGTAGCACCGCCCCGCGTGGGACGAAGGGGCCCGGTCCGCTCGGACCGGGCCCCTTCGCGTACGTACGGCTAAGCGCGCCAGTCGCGCGTGCGCAGCGGCACGCCGGACTCGCCGGACTCCGGCGTGCGCACCGCCAGCACCTGGTTGACCCCTATGCGATTGGCCTCGAACGACAGGGCCGACGCGGCCCTGTCTATAAGAGACAGGGCCCGGCCCGGCGACGTCAGGCGCACCGCCTCGTCCCAGTGGGCCTCGAGGTTGGCCACCCAGCGGCGCAGCGTCAGCGCGTAGTGCTCCCGCAGCGCCTCGACGTCGCGGACCTCGAAGCCGGCCTCCTCCAGCTGCGTCACCGTGCGGCCGATCGGCGCGAGCTCCCCGTCGGGGAAGACGTACCGGGCGATGAACTCGTCGACCTCGTACGCCTCCTCGTCCTGCTGCGGGCGGCGGGCGATCTGGTGGTTGAGCAGTCGGCCGCCGGGCCGGAGCAGGGCGTGGAGGTCGGCCGCGTACGCCGCGTACTGCGCGGAGCCGACGTGCTCGGCCATGCCGATCGAGGAAATGGCGTCGAAGGGCCCGTCCTTGATCTCGCGGTAGTCCTGGACCCGGATCTCGATCCGGTCGGCCAGCCCGGCGTCGGCGACGCGCTTGCGGGCGTAGGCGGCCTGCTCCTCGGAGAGGGTGATGCCGACCGCGCTCACCCCGTACTCGCGCGCCGCGTGCAGCACCATCGAGCCCCAGCCGCAGCCCACGTCCAGCAGCCGCTTTCCGGGCTCGAGCGCCAGCTTGCGGCAGACGAGGTCGAGTTTGGCGCGCTGGGCGTCCTCGAGGGTGGAGTCGGGACTCTCCCAGTAGGCGCAGGAGTAGACCATCGAGGGGCCGAGGACGTGCTCGTAGAAGGTGTTGCCGACGTCGTAGTGGTGGCTGATGGCCTGCTTGTCGCGGCGCGGGGTGTGGAGGGGGCCGCTGCCGGTGCGGGCCTCCTCGGGGGGCGGCGCGGGCGGCAGCCAGGGGGCGGTGAGCCCGAGCAGCCGCTTGCCGGCGGCGCGCCCGGCGGGGTCCCTCAGGGCGCCC
>KL569463.1:17873-23653 GCA_000715685.1 Streptomyces lilacinus | reverse complement strand
CGGCGCGCACGGCGGGGTCCCTCAGGGCGCCCAGGAGGGCCGTGGGGCCGCCCCTGCGGCCCTCGCCGCCGCGCTCCCACAGGTGCCCGGCGAGCAGGGCGAGGGCCTCGTAGAGGTCGCCCTCGACGTCGATGTCCCCGGCGACCCAGGCGCGGGCGAGGCCGAGCTCGCCCGGCTTCCACAGCAGCCGGCGCAGGGCGCGGCGGCGCCTGATGACGAGGACGGGTGTGCCGGGCGGGCCTGACTCGCTGCGGTCCCAGGCGCGGATCCGGACCGGGAGCGGGGCGCCCAGTGCCTGCTCCGCGAGGTCGGTGAGCCGTCGAGCGGCCTCGGCCATGTCGCACACCTCCATGATGAGGAGTCAGGAGATCTTCCTGACAGCTCAACACCGACGGGTCGTGCCTTAGTCCTTGCCGGGAAGGGGCGGCGTCACACGCGCGGAAACACGTCGAAGGGCGCCCGGGTGCACGTCGAAGGGCGCCCGGGTACGCCGAAGGGCGCCCACCCCACGGATTGGTGGACGCCCTTCGGATGAAGCCGTGTGCTAGGAGGCCTTGGCCTTCTCGCCCTTGGCCGGGGCCTGCGGGGCCGGCTTGGCGGCCTCGTAGAACTCCTCGCGCGGGTTCTCCATGGCGCGCAGGGAGACGACCTCGCGCTTGAGGAACATGCCGAGGGTCCAGTCGGCGAAGACGCGGATCTTGCGGTTCCAGGTCGGCATGGCCATGCCGTGGTAGCCACGGTGCATGTACCAGGCGAGGCGACCCTTGAGCTTGATCTTCATCTTGCCCATGACGATCATCGCCACGCCCTTGTGGAGGCCGAGGCCGGCCACCGCGCCCTTGTTGGCGTGCGCGTACGTCTTCTGCGGGAAGCCGCGCATGCCGGACAGGACGTTGTCGCCGAGGACCTTGGCCTGACGCAGGGCGTGCTGGGCGTTCGGCGGGCACCAGGCGTTCTCGTTGCCCGCCTTGCGGCCGACCATGTCCGGGACCTGGGCGTTGTCGCCCGCGGCCCAGATGTAGTCGGTGCCCTGGACCTGCAGGGTCTCGGAGGTGTCGACGTGGCCGCGCGGGCCCAGCGGCAGGCCGAAGCGGGCCAGCGCCGGGTTGGGCTTGACGCCCGCGGTCCACACGATGGTGTTGGAGTCGACCTCGAGGCCGTTCTTCAGCACGACGTGGCCGTCGACGCAGGAGTCCATCGACGTCGAGAGGTAGATCTCGACGCCCCGGCTCTCCAGGTGCTCCTTGCCGTACTGGCCGAGCTTGGGGCCGACCTCCGGCAGGATCTTGTCGGCGGCGTCGACGAGGATGAAGCGCATGTCCTCGCGCTTCACGTTCGGGTAGTACTTGGCGGCGTCGCGCGCCATGTCCTCGACCTCGCCGACGGTCTCCGCGCCCGCGAAGCCGCCACCGACGAAGACGAAGGTGAGCGCCTTGCGGCGGATCTCCTCGTCCTTGGTCGAGTCGGCCTTGTCGAGCTGCTCGAGAACGTGGTTGCGCAGGCCGATGGCCTCCTCGATGCCCTTCATGCCGATGCCGTTCTCGGCGAGGCCGGGGATCGGGAAGGTGCGCGAGACGGCGCCGAGCGCGATCACCAGGTAGTCGAAGGGCAGCTCGTACGCCTCGCCGACGAGCGGCGCGATCGTGGCCACCTTGCGGTCCTGGTCGATCGTGGTGACACGGCCGGTGAGAACCTCCGCCTTGGGCAGGACGCGGCGCAGCGGCACCACGACGTGGCGCGGCGAGATGCTGCCGGCGGCTGCTTCAGGGAGGAAGGGCTGGTACGTCATGTACGAGCGCGGGTCGACGACCGTGACGGTCGCCTCGCCGTACCGCATCTTCTTGAGGATGCGGCGCGCCGCGTACAGGCCGACGTACCCACCGCCTACTACGAGGATCCGTGGACGCTCCGTGGTGCTCATGTTTCGAGTATCCAGCACGACTCGAGGGGGTGCTCGTGAGCCCCTTCACAAGGTGTGCGGACCTATCTGCTACACTCCGCCGCCTCCGTGACCGACGCCATACCCGCGACGGGGAACCGCAACGTCCGCCCGCGCGTTGATCACCCGCGCTGAACTGGCCTTGCGCCGCGCGTGACGACTGGACCACGCCCCGTCCCGCCCCCGCGTAAGCGTCTCTTTAACACGCCCGAAACCGGCCGCTATCCGGGCGGCGAGGGGCCGGGGGTCCCGAAAGGGGGGCTGGAGGGCCTCTTCCTGGATTCCGGGGCGCCTTTTTCATGTGAAGGATTTCACGAACATTTTTCGGCGAGGGGGCTCCTGCGCCCCTTACAGGGGGGGGGAGCCCCCGGCTATGCGGCGACGACCAGCTCGCGCGCCCGGTCGTTGAAGTCCGCCACCAGGCGGCTCTTGCCGAACGGCCGCATGCGCTTCTGGAGATCCGCCACCGCCTCGACGGCGCGAGACGACTTGACCTGTTTTGTCAGCGCCAGCGTCCGGAGGCCGGCCGCGTGTGCGGACTCGAGCTCCCGCCGCTGCAGGTGCGAGGCCGCGAGTGCGGCATGCGACATCGCGCCGCGTCGTGCCCGCTTCTGCCGCTTGGCGAAGTCGATCGAACGACGGGCGTGTTCCTCCGACGCGTCGGCATCGCCGAGGTCCCGGAGCGTGTTCGCATGCTCGCCGTGGAGGTAGGCAGGGTCGATGAACGCCGCCCACGCCGGTTCACGTTCGAGCCGCACCCGCTCGTAGGCGCGCTCCGACTCGGCGACGGCGCGTACGGCCCCCGCCTTGTCGCCGAGCAGCGCGAGCGCTCGGCCCTCGAGGCACCAGAGGTCGGCCAGACAAGCCGGCGAGGTCGCTTTCGCGAGCCCGTGGCGCCCCGCCTGCGCCAGCCGGCGCCCCTCGGCGGGGTTGCCGCGCAGTGTCGCTTGATCGGCCATGCCGGCGAGGACGTGGGCGCCGAGCGGCACGTTCTTCGACTCGTCGGCGAGCCTGAGCGACTGGATGAGGTAGCGCTGTGCGGTTCCGTGCTCCCCGTTGTCGTAGGCCATCCAGCCGAGCAGGTACGTCTGCTCGGCCGCGGCCTCGCACAGGGCCCGCCGAACGTCCTCGGCGTGCGCGCGGCGCAGCAGCGGATAGACGTGCCGGGTCATGTATTCCGCCAGCATCAGCCGGCCGGAGCCGCCGCCTTGGAAGATGTCCATCCGCTGGAACGTGGTGAACATGTTCTTGACGGCGCTGACGTCCTCGAGCCGCACCCGCGGCCCCGACTCCGGTTCTCGGTCCAGCGTGTTCAACAGCCAGTCCCGGGACGGCCCGAGCGCTGCAACGGCCGCGAACGGCGCGGCTGCCAGGAAACTGCGTCGATCCACGTCCGCTCTCCCCAGGTCTGCGACGACTTCAACCGTATCCGCGTACGACTGGTTGTACACGAGGGCGTCGTCGGCGGTTGTGCTGTCACCGAGCCCGAGGTCGTACGTCGTGACCCGGTAGCCGAAGTGATCGGAGAACACGCCCGCCAGGATGTCCGGCACCGGACGCCGAGGCCGCTCCCCCTCGACCCAGCGGCGAACGCCTGTCGTATTGGGTGAGACGTGGGGCTGATTCCACTCGATCGCCTTCGCCCTGACCCTCCGGGCAAGCTCGCCACGGCTCATTCCCGAGCGCTCCAACCAGCTGTTCAACTTGCTGTTCGGCGACCCCATCCCTGCCTGCCTTCTGCGCGCACGGTCCCGGAAGCGACACCTTTCGACACCCCCTCCGACGGTACCGCCGTGGGGCCCGCGGATGTTGCCTGTGCAACACGAACTGACGTCACCAGTGCGGGGAGTACCCATGGCGAGGCCCACCACGAACACCGGCGACACCGATGCGGGGACCGAGCCCGGCGGGCTGATCGGCAAGGTGGTCCACGACCGCGCCAAAGCCCGCCTCGGCAAGGTCATGGACAAGGTCGGCCCGCGCTACCAGTTGCGCCCGCTCGACGGCGGTCAGGAATGGGAGGCGAACGGTGACGACCTCGAGATCGTCACCCCACCGCGGTGCGCCACCTGCGACAGGCTCAAGGCCGAGCGCGGCAAGGCACAGCAGGCGGGCCGCTCCGACGCCGCCCGCCTGCTCACCGAGGCGCTGGGCCGCCACCTGCGGGTGATGCACCCATGAGCCACGGCACCCGGTCCCCCGCCCCACGACTGTGGCGTCGGCTCCGCCGGACCCGGCGCCCCGCACAAGAGACCCCGGCCCCGCCGAAGGTGCGGCGCCGCACCTGGGCCGAGTCGACCGGACCGTTCTGCGCCCCGCCCGCCATGCCGCAGCCGTACCAGCCGGCAGCCGTACGCGCCCACTACGCACCCATCGCGACACCGGGACGGCCTCTGTGTCGGCACAGCGTTGGGCAGGAAGGAGACCTCCGGAATGGGTAGGAAGGACTTCGAGAACGCGGGGGAACCCTGGGACCCGCAGGCCAACCAGGATCAGGCGACCGACCCTGACACCCGGGTCTCGCAGAACGGCGACGTGCACAGCGGGATGGCTGACGACAAGGACCGGGAAGGGCAATGAAGCGTGGCGAGGATCTGATTCAGGACCTGCGAGAACAGGGCTTCATGCGGTGCGAGACCACCAAGGACGGCAAGGCCGTGATCATGCGCAAGGGCCGACGTTGGACGGTCGTGCCGCTGCGGTGGCTCACCGATGAAGCCGTGGACACCATCAAGGCACAGGCCGGAATCAGCCTCGTGTGAGTCGGACCCCCACAGCCACGAGTGAACTCATTGCCAACGCAGCTGTGCACTCGGCGCTAACGACGTACCGACCTCATTGCGGCACGCTGGCAGGCGATGGAGGGGCGAGCCCAACTCGCGCCCATGCAACCGTCACCATCTGATCCGGGGGACAACCAACCGTGACGACCATCCTCACCCGTACTGCCGCCGCAGCAGGCGCCGCGATCATCACTGCCGCCGTCTTCGCTTCGCCCGCCGCCGCCGACTCCACCGCGCCGCTTGCCCCGAAGGCCGCGGCGGCCGGGGTTCCCACCGTCAGCTTCACATCCCGCGCCGATATGAGCGGCGACGGCACCATCTGGGCCAAGGACCGCTACGGGAACGTCATCGCAGAAGCCCACTGGCAGGCCGACCCCGGCGGCAGCACCTTGTACCACAAGGGCGACACCCTCTACGTCTCCGACTTCAGCGCCGACGGCCTCGGCGCGCGCGGCGAGGCGTCCGTGGGCATCAAGATCAGCACCCGCGGACAGGGCGACCGTGTCCAGCAGACCAAGGACGTCGCCGAGGGCAGCAAGCTCTACATCAACCTGTGCGTGACCTGGTCCGGGGGCGCATGGTGCTCGTCCGGCCTGAACGTGCACGCGTGACCCTCAGTTGCTGATCGCTGGGCGCCCCGTACGGCCGTCGTGGCTGTACGGGGCGCCGCCGCGTTTCGGTACCGTCGCCGAAAACCGCACTCGTCGAAGAGAACCCGGAGCGCCGGCGTGCAAGAGACCTGGGACACCGTCCAGCGGCTCGTCGAATGGCTCGACGCGGAGAGCACCGTGCCGCCCGACGTGGCGCGCCTGCTGCGGGTGCTGAAGATCAGCGAAGAGGCCGGCGAAGTCGCCGAGGCGGTCCACGGCGCCACCGGGGCCAATCCGCGCAAGGGCAACAGCCACACGTGGGACGACGTGCAGGCGGAGCTCTGCGACGTGATCCTCACGGGCATGGTCGCGCTGCGAACGATCACTCCGGACGCGGCGAGGGTGTTCGAGGAACGGCTCGCGCACGTGGCCGAGCGGTCCCTCGGCCGCTGACAGGCGGGGCAGACC
>KL569463.1:9815-17729 GCA_000715685.1 Streptomyces lilacinus | reverse complement strand
TGTGTATAAGAGACGAGGCTGAGAGCAATACCGTCGAGGATGTCGTGCTCGCTGACGACGACTTCCCGCACGCCCACGCGCTCCATCACGCACTGCAGGACGAGCGCCCCCGCGGCGATGACGTCGACGCGGCCCGGGTGCATGACCGGGATCGCGGCGCGCTGGTCGTGGGTGGAGGCGAGCAGCATGGTGGTGATCTCCCGGACGCGGTCCAGGGAGATGCGGGAGTGGTGGATGGCCTCGGAGGCGTACTCCGGCAGGTCCAGCGCGATGGCCGCGACCGTGGTGACCGAGCCGGCCAGGCCCACGAGGGTGTGGGCCTCGGTGAGGGGGACGGTCTGCTCGGCGAGGTCCAGGGCGGCCTCGACGTCGGCGCGTATCGCGGCGAGCTGGTCGGCGCTCGGCGGGTCGGTCACCCGACCGTCCACGACGAGATGACGCTCCGTCATCCGGACGCAGCCCACGTCCACGCTGCGCGCGGCCCGCACGTGCTGCTCGCCGACGACGAACTCGGTCGAGCCGCCGCCGATGTCCACGACCAGGAAGGGCGCCTCCAGGTCGGTCCGCCCGGCGAGTTCCTTCGTCGCGCCGACGAAGGAGAACTCCGCCTCCTGGTCGCCGCTGATGACCTCGGGCTCGACCCCGAGGATGTCCACGACGCCGCGCACGAAGTCCTCGCGGTTCTCCGCGTCGCGGGAGGCGGAGGTGGCGACGAAGCGGACGCGCTCCGCGCCGTGGGCGGCGATGACCTCGGCGTACTCACGGCACGCCGCGAACGTCCGCTCCAGCGCCTCGGGGGCCAGCCGGCCGGTGCGGTCCACGCCCTGGCCCAGCCGGACGATGGTCATCCGCCGGTCGAGCTCCTTGAGTTCGCCGGTGACGGGGTCGGCGTCCGCGACCAGGAGGCGGATCGAGTTGGTGCCGCAGTCGACGGCGGCGACGCGGGTCATCCCTGCTCGCCCTCGGCGGTCTCGCCGGAGCCGCAGGGGTTCACGCACGGGCCCTTGCGCCACCACTCCGGCAGCATCGCGATCGCCTCGTCGCCCAGCGGGTTCACACCCGGGCCGGCGGCCAGCGAGTGGCCGACCAGGACGTGGAGGCACTTGACGCGGTCGGGCATGCCGCCGGCGCTCGGGAAGCCCTCGAGGACCTCGATGGCGTCGCGGCGGCGGATGTAGTCCTCGTGCGCGGCGCGGTAGGCCGCGGCCAGCTCGGGGTCGGACTCCAGGCGGGCCGACATCTCCTTCATGACGCCCTCCGCCTCCAGCGTGCCGATCGCGGAGGCCGCGCGCGGGCACGTCAGGTAGTAGAGGGTCGGGAAGGGGGTGCCGTCCTCCAGCCGCGGCGCGGTCTCGACGACGTCGGGGTTGCCGCAGGGGCAGCGGTGGGCGATGGCGCGCAGGCCCCGCGGCGGGCGCCCCAGCTGCGCCTGGAACGCGGCGATGTCCGCGTCGGTCGGCTCGGTGGGCTCGGTCTTCGGGGGAGGGGTGTCCATGTGCTCGCTCGTACTCGTCGTCGGTCTGTCGATGAAGTCGCGGGGAAGTCGCGGGGATCGACTCAGCGGTGGCCGTCGGAGGCGTCCACGTCGTCGAAGAGGTTGCTGTACCAGGGGCGGTCGGCCGCGCCCTCGTCCTTGTGGCGCCCGTCGGCGGCGCTGCCGTCGACCACGCTGTAGCCGGTCTCGCCGGGGCGTACGTAGTGGAGGTGCTCGCGCGCCAGCTGCTCGACGTACGCCGGGTCCTCCAGCCGGGCCTTCTCGTCGTGCAGCCGCTTGACCTGCTCCCGCGCGCGCTCGGTCTGCCGCCGCTGGTCGGCGATGTCCGAGCGCTGGGTGACCCACTGGCGCATGGGATAGGCGAGCGCGACGACGAGCGAGCAGACGACGAGCGCCAGCAGCGCCGCCCGGCCGGTCAGCCGGGAGCGGCGCGGCGGCCGGGCGCGGTAGACCCGGGCCGCGGCGGGGCCCTGCACGAGCGCCGTGCCGAGCGCCTTGAGCCTGGTCGCGGTGGAGAACCGGTCCGCGCCCACGTCGCCTCCCCAGGTGAGTCCGAGTCGAAAGTCCGCTACGAACGTACGTCCCCGGACACGGTACGGGACCGCGGCCGGGGACGTACGGAGACTGGCGAGAGCTCAGCCGTTAAGGCTCAGCCCTGAGGACTCAGCCGGTGGAGCTCAGCCCTTGAAACGCGGGAACGCGCTGCGGCCGGCGTACACCGCGGCGTCGTCGAGGATCTCCTCGATGCGCAGCAGCTGGTTGTACTTGGCGACGCGCTCGGAGCGGGCCGGGGCACCGGTCTTGATCTGGCCGCAGTTGGTGGCGACGGCCAGGTCGGCGATGGTGACGTCCTCGGTCTCACCGGAGCGGTGGGACATCATGCACTTGAAGCCGTTGCGCTGGGCCATCTCGACGGCGTCGAGGGTCTCGGTCAGCGAGCCGATCTGGTTGACCTTGACCAGCAGGGCGTTGGCGGTGCCCTCCTCGATGCCGCGGGCGAGGCGCTCGGGGTTGGTGACGAAGAGGTCGTCGCCGACGAGCTGGACCTTGGTGCCGAGCTTGTCGGTGATGGTCTTCCAGCCGGCCCAGTCGTCCTCGAACAGCGGGTCCTCGATGGAGACCAGCGGGTACGCCTCGACGAGCTCGGCGTAGTACTCCGTCATCTCGGCGGCGGAGCGGTCCTTGCCCTCGAACTTGTAGACGCCGTCCTTGTAGAACTCGGAGGCGGCGACGTCGAGGGCGAGGGCGATGTCCTGGCCGGGGGTGTAGCCGGCCTCCTTGATGGCCTCGAGGATGAGGTCGAGGGCCTCGCGGTTGGAGCCGAGGTTCGGGGCGAAGCCGCCCTCGTCGCCGAGGCCGGTGGACAGGCCGCGGCCCTTCAGCACCTTCTTGAGGGTGTGGTAGACCTCGGTGCCCCAGCGCAGGGCCTCGGAGAAGGACTCCGCGCCGATCGGGGCGATCATGAACTCCTGGATGTCCACGTTGGAGTCGGCGTGCGAGCCGCCGTTCAGGATGTTCATCATCGGAACGGGCAGCAGGTGCGCGTTCGGGCCGCCGAGGTAGCGGAAGAGCGGCAGGTCGGACGCCTCGGAGGCGGCGTGCGCGACGGCGAGGGAGACGCCCAGGATGGCGTTGGCGCCGAGCGAGGCCTTGTTGTCGGTGGCGTCCAGGTCGAACATCGCCTGGTCGATCAGGCGCTGCTCGGTGGCGTCGTAGCCGACGAGCTCCGGGCCGATCTGCTCGATGACGGCGAGGACGGCCTTCTCGACACCCTTGCCGAGGTAGCGCTCCGGGTCGCCGTCGCGGAGCTCGATGGCCTCGAAGGCACCGGTGGAGGCGCCGGACGGCACGGCGGCACGGCCCGTGGAGCCGTCGTCGAGGCCGACCTCGACCTCGACCGTGGGGTTGCCTCGCGAGTCGAGGATCTCGCGAGCTACGACGACGTCGATGGACGGCACGAGGGTCTCCTTCGTGTGTGTCTGGAGTTCTGCCCCCCGAGCCTAACGGGCCCCGGAGCCTCCACCTGCCCTTGGACCCCGCACCGGGCTGAAAATTGGCACAAAAGCCGAGATCACGGGACGAATGACCGGTGCGTTCGGGCGAAAAGCACGGAGCCCCGCTCCGATGCGGCTCGGGGGGAAGGCGCATCGGAGCGGGGCGGTCCCGCGCATGAGCGGCCGTGCCGCTCGGGGTGCTGCCGGCCCGGGGTGCTCGGCCCCGGGGTGCGGTCAGCTGAGGTGCAGCTGCTGACCCGGGAAGATCAGGTCGGCGTTGTCGATGACGTTCTTGTTGAGCTGGTACAGCCGCTCCCAGCCGCCCTTGACCTTCTGCGCCTGGGCGATGGTGCCCAGGGTGTCGCCCTCCTCGACCCGGTACTCGCCGTCGCCCTGCTTGACCGTCTTCGGCGCGGACTGCTGCTTCGGGGCGGACTGCTTCGGCGCCGGAGCCTCGTCGGCGTCGTCGTCGGCCTCCTGGGCGACGTGCTTGGGCGCGCTCGGGCGCTCGGCACGGTCGGCGTGGCTCTTGCCGGAGACACGACCGGAGGAGGACGACTTGTGGGACTTCTTCGAGGAGGAGCTGCCGGAGTCGGACGTGTCGACGTCGGCCTTCGCCCCGCCGGAGGTCAGGCCGGCCTCGCCGGCGCAGCCCCAGGCGCCCGGGCCCTGCATGGCGAGGAGCCGCTCGGCGGTGGCGATCTGCTGGGACTTGGAGGCGAGGTCGGCACGCGGGGCGTACTTGGTGCCGCCCGCTGCCGCCCAGGACTCGTTGGTGAACTGCAGGCCACCGTAGTAGCCGTTGCTGTTGTTCATGTTCCACTTGCCGCTGGCCTCGCACTGGGCGACCTTGTCCCAGGTGTCGACGGAGGCGGCGTGGGCGGAGGTCGCGACCATCAGAGGGGCTGCGACCGCTGCGCCGGTGACGCCGGCGAGCGTGACGATGCGGACGGCCTTGGACGGACGACGGTGCTTGCCCTTGGACATAAGTCGGTTTCCTCACCGACGCCTACGAGGTGAGCTGTCGGGTTCGGGCTGTGAGTTCGCCCGGCCCGGTGCGAACACCGGGCTTCACCCCGAGCCGTCCCGCTCCCCCGACCCCGCTGGGCCGTCGGACCGTTCCGGCGACTTACCTTGGTTCCCCCGCTCCTGCCTACGGCGCTTGCGCGACGACTCCCCCGGCCGCCGGCAGGATTCGGCGTGGCGACCGTGGTGCTCGCGGTGGCGAGCGGTGACGACGTTAAACACAGGCGGGCGGCGGGTTCAAACCCCACTTTTCAGCCACCACCACCTGTGGATACCGGCGGAAACTTGCTGTTTCCGCAGGTAGGACATGGTGCTATGCAAATGGATCGAAGCCGTCCGACGCTCCGCCAACGAGACCCATGTCTCACTTTCGACTGGAACGGACATTCGGCCCCAACCGGCCGGTTATTGACGGACAACCAGGCGCTGACCGGGGTGGATGAGGTCCGGATCGGATCCGACCACCTTTTCGTTCTTCTGATAGAGCGTCTGCCAGCCACCCTTGACCGAATGCTGCTCGGCGATGACTGACAGGTTGTCACCCGGGCGCACGGTGTAGTCGTTCGCGGCCGGGAGGTCCGTACGGGCGTCGCCGCGCGAGGGGCGCTGGGTCTCGTCGTCGGAACGCGGCGTGTCGGCGCGGTGCTTGCCGGTGCCGGTGCCCGTGCCCGTGTCGGCGCTTGCGCCGGTGTCGTCCGCCGAGGGCGCGCCGGAGGGCGTACCGGACGGCGCGGGCGTGGTGCCAGTGGCGCCGGACGGGGTGCTCGAGGGCGTGCCGGCCGGGAGCGTCGGAATGTTCGTCGGGCTCGACGAGGGGTCGGTCGACGGGTCCTTGCGGTGCTTGCCCGTGCCCGGCGTGCCGGTCGCGGGATCGGACGGGAGCTTCGCCGAGTCCGTCGGGGAGGGCGACTTCGAGGCGTCCGGCGCGGGCTGACCCGGCGTCGGGGTGGCCGGCGAGGTCGGCGTGGTCCCCCGCGTGGGCTCGGTCGTGTGCTCCGGCTCGCGCTCGGGCTTGCCCTCCGGCTTGTGCTCGCGGGTCGGCTCCGGCGCGGGGGTCGCGGTCCCGCCGGGGTCCACGACGGGCTTCTGGTCGCTGCGCGAGAGGCCCGTCTTGGTGGCGCAGCTGTGCCAGATGCCCGGGCCCTGGTCGGCGTCCATGGCGATGCGGTCGGCGACGGTGATCTGCTGGGCCCGGGTGGCGAGGTCCGGCCGCGGCGCGAACGCGGTGCCGCCGTTCTGCTCCCACATCGCCTGCGTCATCTGCAGGCCGCCGTAGAAGCCGTTGCCCTGGTTGGAGCTCCACATCCCCCCGCTCTCGCACTGGGCGACCCTGTCCCAGGTGTCCGCGTCGGCCGCGGAGGCGGAGGTGGCGGCGATCAGCGGCATGGCCACGCTGGCGCCCGTCACCCCCAGCCAGGACGACAGCGGCGGGTATCTGGCGGGGGCGGCGATGTCTCCCGGTCCCGGAGCGCATGTGATGACCTCTCGCGTTGGGGGCGTGATGTGGTCGTTGAAGATAGCGACGGGTCCCGAGAGTCACAAGCCGGTGTAGCGCAGGTCACGCTGGGATTAAGGTTTAAACGGCTCGGGACCGCTTACGGACGCGGGGGCGCCGTGAACTCCACGGGCAAGGTGCGCAATCCACGCATAATCAGCCCGCCACGCCATCTCAACTCCTCCGGATCCACGGCGAGACGGAGGTCGGGAAGCCGCCGCAGCAGGGTGGCCAGGGCGGTCTGACCCTCCAGGCGGGCCAGGGGCGCGCCCAGACAGTAGTGGATGCCGTGCCCGTACCCCAGGTGCTGGTTGTCACGCCGGGACAGGTCCAACGTGTCGGGTTCGGCGAACCGTTCGGGGTCGCGGTCGGCGGCCGCGAGCACGACGAGAACGGGGTCGCCCTCGGCGACGCGCTGCCCCCCGATGACCAGGTCCTGAGTGGCGAAACGCCAGGTGGCGAGCTCCACCGGGCCGTCGTAGCGCAGCAGTTCCTCGACCCCGGTGGCGAGCAGCCCCTCGTCCCCCTCGGCGAGGGCGCGCTGGAGCCGCTCGCGCTGCTCCGGATGGCGCAGCAGGGCGTAGGTTCCGTTACCGATCAGGTTCACAGTTGTTTCAAAACCGGCAAACAACAGAATGAAGGCCATGGCCGCGGCCTCGTTCTCGGTGAGGTGCTCGCCGTGGTCGCTCGCCCTGATCAGTCCCGAAATGAGGTCATCACCGAGATCCTCCCGCTTTCGGTGGATCAGCTCCGCGAGATAGGTCCGCATCTTCTTCACCGACCGCGCCACGCCGCCGCGCGGTCCCCCGCCGTGGCGGATCATCATGCCCGCCCAGTCACGGAAGTCGTCCTGGTCCTCCCGGGGGACGCCGAGCATGTCGCAGATCGCGTAGATGGGGAGCGGGAAGGCGAACTCGTGGATGAGGTCCGCCTCCCCCCTGTCCGCGAAGGCGTCGATGAGCTGGTCCGTCAGCTCCTGCACGCGCGGGGCGAACTCGGCGACCCGGCGCGGGGTGAACGCCTTGGAGACCAGGCGGCGCAGCCGCGTGTGGTCCGGCGGGTCGATGTTGAGCAGGTGGGTCATCAGGTTGGCGCTGCGCTCGCCGGGGATGCCGACCTTGCCCTTGCCGTGGGCGTTCTCGGAGTGGTGCACGGGGTTCTTCGACAGCCGCTGGTCGGCCAGCGCCTGGCGGGCGTCGGCGTAGCGCGTCACCAGCCAGGCCTCGACGCCGCTGGGCAGGGCGGTGCGGTGCACGGGGGCGTGCTCGCGCAGCCAGGCGTACGCCGGGTAGGGGTCGGCGGCGAATTCCCAGGTGAACAGGGGCGGGGCGGGGGGCGTCGCGGGGGGCGTGTGATTCTCGTGCACGCCCCGACGCTACCTAGGGTCCCTTGGCGCCGCCGCTGCCGAAGGACCCGCTGCTGCCGGGGTGCCACTTCTTGCGCTCCTCGGACGGCTCCTCGGGGTGGGCGCCCGGGTTCCTGATCTCGTGCGGCAGGACGCGCTCGCCGTTGGCCTCGGGCTCCAGCTGGTCCGACTCGTGGTGCTGGACGACGTAGCCGACGGCCTGGTCCTCGCCGTCGTTGTGCCCCGGCCCGTGGTCCGGCGTGCTCGGCCCCCGCTCGTGCTCCGCCCGCGTCTGCCAGGAGCCCTGACGACGCTGCGGCTGGGCCGGCGGCGGGGGCTCCCGGTCCCGCCACCGCTGCCCGAAGAAGAAGGCGAGGATCAGCAGGACACAGACGGCCAGCCCCACGATGAACGGGGCGACACCGCCGACCCAGGGCGGCAGGGCGAGATCCAGATGCTCAGTGCGCATGGATTCCGGGTACCCGGACGCTGCCGCGTCAAGACAGCCGGTGGGCCGAACGGGTGGGAGGGAAATCCAGCCCGTCCGGCGTTTGAGGAC
>KL569463.1:8231-9506 GCA_000715685.1 Streptomyces lilacinus | reverse complement strand
GGGCGGGGCCGGGGCCTACCCCTCCTCCGCCGCGCGGATCGCGTCGCGGTACGTGCGGGCCGCGGCCCGCAACGCCGTCTCCGGCTCGACGCCGGCCGCCTCGGCCCGTACGGCCAGGGCGAGCAGCTCGTAGCCGACGCCCTCGCCGGCAGGCGGGGCGACGTCGAGCCCACCGGCCCGCACGCGCGAAGCGAGCTTCGCGGCCAGCGCAAGCGCCGGCTGCCCCAGCGGAACCCCCTCCGTGACCGACTCGCGCCGCTTCTCGGCCGCCTTCGTCCGCATCCAGTGCGCCTTGACGTCCTCCGGCGTCTCCGCGGACTCCTCGCCGAAGACGTGCGGGTGGCGGTGGATGAGCTTGTCGACGATGCCGCCGGCCACGTCGTCGACGGAGAACGGCTCGTCCGGGTCGTCCTGGGCGATGCGGGCGTGGAAGACGACCTGGAGGAGCACGTCGCCCAGCTCCTCGCGCAGCGCCTCCCGGTCGCCGGTCTCGATGGCCTCGAGGAGCTCGTACATCTCCTCGAGCCCGTACTTGGCCAGGTCCTCGTGGGTGCGGATGCCGGTCCACGGGCAGGCGAGCCGGATCCGGTCCATGACCTGCACGAGGTCGAGCAGGCGGGCGCCGGGCAGGTCGTAGGAGCCGGGCAGCAGCTCCAGCGCCGGCATCGTCTCGCGGCCGGAGCCGGCCAGCCGGGCGAGGCCGTCGGTGAGGGCGGACTCGCCCTCGGCGGAGGTGAGCACGACGGCGGTGCGCGAACCGTCCAGGCAGTAGTCGACCAGCTCGCGGGCGGCGGGCGCGGCGTGCTCGACCTCGACGCCGGCCTCCCGCAGGTACGGCAGCTGGGGGTGGCCGGCGTCGGCGCACAGGACCCGGTCGGCGCCGCGCAGCGTCTGCCACGCGGGCCAGGACAGCAGTCCGGGGGCGACGCGGTGGCTGGTGGTGAGCAGGACGATGCGGCCGGAGGAGTCGACTTCGTTCACGCCGTCGAGCCTAGGCGACCGCCGACGCGCCGGCGCACGCCGGCCGGGCTCACGCCGGCTGCTCGTGTATAAGAGACAGGCGCCGGGCGTCCCAGGTGCCGTAGCGCGGGTTGACGTCGACGCCGAGGGCATCGGAGGTCTTCATCAGCACGTCGCCGGTTCGGGCCTTGCCGAGCTTGTCCTCGAGCTTGGAGCGGACGAGGCCGACGGACAGCTCGTGGTCGATCTGGTCCGGCGCGATGCCGGCCGCGAGGAACCTGGCGTCCACGGCCTGGGTCTGTCTCTTATACACAT
>KL569463.1:4336-7945 GCA_000715685.1 Streptomyces lilacinus | reverse complement strand
CTCCCCCTGCCGGCGGCGCTCCTGCAGCTCGCGGCGGGTGACGTCCACGCCGTTGTCCCGGCCGGCCTGCTCGATGACCCGGTACTGGATGAGCCGGACCAGCGTGTCCTGGCTCAGCCGGCCGCTGCCGGCGAGCAGCTGCGCCCCCTGCGGCGAGGAGCGCTGCGCCTCGCGCACGTCCCGCACCTGGCTCTGCAGCTCCGAGACGGTGATCCGGTCCTTGCCGACGACGGCCGCGGCGCCCGGGTGCGGGGTCGAACCGCACGCGGCGAGCAGGGGCGCGCCGGCGACGAGCCCGGCGGAGACGGAGAGCGCTGTCCTGCGGCGGATCATGCGGATCATGAGGCCTCCCGGCAGAGATCGTGCGTGCATCGAGGTGCGTGGGGCGCTGTGCTGTGCATCGACCTGGCGGTGATCGATGTTAGGCAGTGCGCGTGGCCCAAGCCACTGATTCGGCCAACGATTCGTGTGGCGCGGGGGCACGCCCTGGGGGTGGGCGTCGTGACGATCGGCACGGACGACGCATACTGCAAGACCGGCGGACGCGTCAGCGGGGAGAAATCCGGCTGAACCGGGTGGGTCGCTCGCTCGTCTCCGAAGGGGGATGCCCGAAGAAACCGGACGAAGAAGCCGCACGCAGCCGCACGCGGAAAAGCCGTACGCAGAAGAGAAGGACCACCCATGGACTCGGCCACCGCCGCCGTTTCGGCACCCGGCCGGAGCACGGCCGAGCCCGCGCCCGGGCCGGGCACCCGGATCGCCCGGCTGGCCCGGCGGCTCCGCGCGCCGCGGCTGGACCCGTACTGGCTGGGCGGCGTGCTGTTCGTCCTCTATACGACGCTGTCGGTCAGCCGGCACCTGCGGATGCTCACGATGTCGTGGGACCTCGGGATCTTCGAGCAGGCCATACGGGCCTACGCCCGTCTCCAGGCCCCGATAGCCGACCTCAAGGGCCCGGGCACCAACATCCTCGGCGACCACTTCAGCCCCGTCACCGCGCTGATCGCCCCGCTCTACCGCGTCTTCCCCACTCCCCTCACCCTGCTCGTGGTGCAGGCCGCGCTGTTCGCGCTGTCGGCCGTGCCCGTCACCCGGCTCGCCGCCCACCTGCTGGGGCGCGGGCGGGGGCTCGCGGTCGGGATCGCGTACGGGCTGTCGTGGGCGGTGCAGCGGGCGGTCGACTTCGACTTCCACGAGATCGCCTTCGCGATGCCGCTGCTCGCCTTCTCCCTCGAGGCGGTGGTCCGCCGGCGCTGGACGGCCGCCGTGCTCTGGGCGGCGCCGCTGGTGCTGGTGAAGGAGGACCTCGGGGTCACCGCCGCGGCCATTGGCGTCCTCGTACTCGTACGGCTGCGCGGGGCCGGGCGCGACCGGCGGGCGACGGCCCTGGCCGCCGGGCTGGTGGCATTCGGGCTCGCAGCCGCCGCGCTCGCCCTCGGCGTGATCATCCCGGGCTTCAACAACGGCGGCTCCTACGACTACTGGACCAAGCTGAGCGGCGGCGACGGCCCCGCGCCGACGATCCCGCTCGACACCGCCCTGCGCACCCTGGCGTGGGTGCTGCTGCCCACCACCGGCCTGCTGGCCCTGCGCTCGCCGGTGCTGATCGTCGCGCTGCCGACCCTGGGCTGGCGGTTCGCCTCCCACGACGACCACTACTGGGGCACCGACTGGCACTACAGCGCCGTGCTGATGCCCGTCGTCTTCATCGCCCTCGCCGACGCGCTCGTCGGGGCGCGCCACAGCCCCCGCCCCTGGCTGCGCTCCTGCGCCCACCAGCTGCCCGCCGCCGTCCTCGCGGCCGCGCTGGCGATGACGGCGTCGCTGCCGCTGTACGGCCTGACCCTGCCGGAGACGTACCGCGTTCCGGAGAGCGTCAGGGCCACCGAGCAGCTCCTCGACCGCATCCCGGACAACGCCACCGTCGAGGCGGACGTCGCGCCGATAAGCCGGCTGGTCAATCGGTGCCGCGTCTTCTGGATAGGGGACACCCGCGGCATCGCCCCCGACTACGTCGCCCTCCACTTGGGCGACGGCAGGGCCCCCAAGGACCTGGTCGCGGACGCGGAGCGGGCCCACCCGGCCGCGCGGTACGCGGTGCTGGGCAGTGCGGGCGGCCACGTGGTGCTCGAGCGCGTCTCCTAGCCTTCGAGCGGCCGGCCGTGGTGACCGGAATACGTCCCTCAGGCGGGCGGACCCGGCCATTTCGCCGGTGCGTTCGAGCCACGCGGCAACCCTCCCCCTCGTCACTCGCGTTTCTCCCCCCGACTGTGGTTGCGGTCGATCAGCTATTGCTCAAGGGGGAGCACATGCCGAGAAAGCTGACCCGTCATACCGTCTGCGCGGTCGGCGTCACCGCCGCGCTGGCGCTGGGAACGGCGCCGACGGCCCTGGCCGCCGAGCGGCCGGATTCCGCCACTTCGACGGCCTCCGGAACCTCGGTTTCGGCCGCCGACACCGCCGCCTTCACCAAGATCGCCGAGGGCTATCTGCAGCACCGCGCGGACACCGTGACCGCCACCGGGCGGAACCGGCTCACGCCCGTCGTGCCGCAGCCGATCGAGTCCTCTCTGCGCTCGGAGCTCGTCAGGGAGTTCGCGGGGCTGGCCGAGCAGGGCCGCGCCTACGTGAAGGCCAGCGGCGGCTACACCCACGCCAAGGTGAAGGTCACCCCGGGCGCGAGCGAGCTGCACGGGGACACCGCCACCCTCAAGATCACCGAGGACACGAGCCTCTTCTACCCGGACGTGCCCGAGGGCGCCCCGGAGGCGGAGGAGTACTCGCTCACCCACGCCCTCACGTTCAAGCGCAACGCCGCGGGGGCGTGGCTGCTGGCCTCCGACAAGCCGGACATCGACACGGGGGACGTCACCACGTATCTGGCGGCGCCCGCCGAGGGCCGTACGGAGCCCGACTCGGAGGACAAGGGCGCGCCCGCCGTCCGGGCCTCGCTCGCCCACCCCGCGCAGCCGTCGGAGCCGAAGGCGGCGGCGTCGTACAACTACTCCAAGATGGTCGCCTACGCCAACAAGTACTGGAAGCACCCCAACGACGACTACCGCACCTACGGCAACGACTGCACCAACTTCATCTCGCAGGCCATGTACGCCGGCGGTTGGAAGCCCGTGGGCGGGTCGCTCCTGGACCGTACGAAGAACAGCAAGTGGTTCTACGGCCCCCAGCCGTGGACCAGCTACACCTGGGCCGGCGCCGAGAACTGGTACTTCTTCGCCCAGGTGCACTCCAAGCGCACCAAGCCGCTGCGCAACGTCTGGGCCCTGGGCACCGCCGACGTGCTGCAGGCCGACTGGGGACCGCGTCCCAACAACAACATCGACCACAGCATGATCGTCACAGCGATCACCCGCACCGAGCGGTACCTCACGTACCACACCGGTAACACCCACAACCGGAAGCTGAGCAACCTCATCGCCAAGCGTCCCGACGCCTGGTACTACGCCCACCGCACCTGATGCCGTACGGCCGGGCCGCCCGGGTCTCCCCGGGCGGCCGGGTCCCGGGCGATCCGGCGCCCGGCGTCAGCCCAGGATCGCGGTGAGGAACTCGCCCGTCCACGCCAGCAGTTCGCGGCCGACCAGCGGCTTGCCG
>KL569463.1:3489-4085 GCA_000715685.1 Streptomyces lilacinus | reverse complement strand
TGTATAAGAGACAGAGGATCTGCTGGGCGGCCGGCTTCATGACCGTCCGCGGATACAGCCGCTTGAGGCGCAGCTCCTGCGACTCGCGCAGCTCCACCGGGCCGAAGCGGACGTTGGAGCCCTGGAGGGTGATGTCGGAGACGCCGCAGGCGCGGGCCAGCATGCGCAGCCCGGCCACCAGCAGCAGATTCTCCACCGGCTCCGGCAGCTTGCCGTAGCGGTCGGTGAGCTCCTCGCGGACGGCCTTGATGTCCTCCTCGCTGTTCGCCGAGGCGATGGCGCGGTAGGCCTGCAGGCGCAGGCGCTCGCCGGGGGCGTAGTCGTGCGGGACGTGCGCGTCAACCGGCAGCTCGATCTTGACCTCGAGCGGGGCCTCGGGCTGCTCCTCGCCGCCCTCGACCGACGCGCGGTAGTCCGCGACCGCCTCGCCGACCATGCGGATGTAGAGGTCGAAGCCCACGCCCGCGATGTGGCCGGACTGCTCGCCGCCGAGCAGATTGCCCGCGCCGCGGATCTCGAGGTCCTTCATCGCCACGTACATGCCCGCGCCCATCTCCGTGTGCTGGGCGATGGTGGCGCTGTCTCTTATACACATC
>KL569463.1:637-3265 GCA_000715685.1 Streptomyces lilacinus | reverse complement strand
AGATGTGTATAAGAGACAGCTCGTGGGCGGTCTCGGTCAGCGGCTTCTCCGGCGGGTAGAGGAAGTAGGCGTAGCCGCGCTCGCGGCTGCGGCCGACGCGGCCGCGCAGCTGGTGCAGCTGGGAGAGGCCGAAGTTGTCGCCGCGCTCGACGATGAGGGTGTTGGCGTTGGAGATGTCGATGCCGGACTCGACGATCGTCGTCGAGACCAGCACGTCGAACTTCTTCTCCCAGAAGTCGACGACGACCTGCTCCAGCCGGCTCTCGCCCATCTGGCCGTGCGCCGTGGCGATCCGCGCCTCCGGCACGATCTCGCGCAGCTTCGCCGCCGCCCGGTCGATGGACTCGACGCGGTTGTGGATGTAGAAGACCTGGCCCTCGCGCAGCAGCTCGCGGCGGATCGCGGCGCCGATCTGCTTCTGGTCGTACGGGCCGACGAAGGTCAGCACCGGGTGGCGCTCCTCCGGCGGGGTGGTGATCGTCGACATCTCGCGGATGCCGGTGACCGCCATCTCGAGCGTACGGGGGATGGGGGTCGCGGACATCGTCAGCACGTCGACGTTGGCGCGCAGCTTCTTCAGCTGCTCCTTGTGCTCGACGCCGAAGCGCTGCTCCTCGTCGACGATGACCAGGCCCAGGTCCTTGAACTTGGTCTCGGAGGAGAAGAGGCGGTGGGTGCCGATGACGACGTCGACCGAGCCCTCGCGCAGGCCTTCGAGGACGGCCTTGGCCTCCGTGTCGGTCTGGAAGCGGGAGAGGGCCTTGGTGACCACCGGGAACTGCGAGTACCGCTCGGAGAACGTGCCGAAGTGCTGCTGGACGAGGAGGGTGGTGGGCACGAGCACCGCCACCTGCTTGCCGTCCTGCACCGCCTTGAACGCGGCGCGGACCGCGATCTCCGTCTTGCCGTAGCCGACGTCGCCGCAGACCAGGCGGTCCATGGGGACGGACTTCTCCATGTCCTCCTTGACCTCGGCGATCGTGGTGAGCTGGTCGGGGGTCTCCGCGTAGGGGAAGGCGTCCTCCAGCTCCCGCTGCCAGGGGGTGTCCGGGCCGAAGGTGTGGCCGGGGGCGGCCATGCGGGCGGAATAGAGCTTGATCAGGTCGGCCGCGATCTCCTTGACGGCCTTCTTCGCGCGCGCCTTCGTCTTCGTCCAGTCCGCGCCGCCGAGCCGGTGCAGGGTGGGGGCCTCGCCGCCGACGTACTTGGTGACCTGCTCCAGCTGGTCGGTGGGGATGTAGAGGCGGTCGCCGGGCTGGCCGCGCTTGGCGGGGGCGTACTCGACGAGGAGGTACTCGCGGGTGGCGCCCTGGACGGTGCGCTGGACCATCTCCAGGTAGCGGCCGACGCCGTGCTGCTCGTGGACGATGTAGTCGCCGGCCTGCAGGGTCAGCGGGTCGATGCTCTTGCGGCGCCGGACCGGCATCCGGCCCAGGTCCTTGCTGGCGGACTTCTGGCCCGTGAGGTCCGCCTCCGTCAGCACGGCGATCTTCAGGGCGGGGTCGACGAAACCGCTGTCCAGGGCGGCGCACGAGACGTGCACGACGGACGGGGAGAGCGTCGGCAGGTCCGCGTCGAGACGGGCCGGGATGCCCTCGCCGCCGAGCACCTCGACCGTACGGGCGGCGGGGCCGTGGCCCTCGGTGAGGAAGACCGTGCGCCAGCCGTCGGCGACCCAGCCCTTGGTGTCGGCCAGGGCGCGGGCGGTGTCGCCGCGGTAGGTCTCGGGGGCGTGCATGCCGAGCTTGAGGGTGTCGCCGTCCTCTTCGGCCTCGCCGGCGGCGAAGGGGCTGATCGACCACCACATCATGCCGAGCTCGCGGGCGCGGTCGCGGACGTCGGCGATGCCCCACAGGGAGGCGGCGTCCACGTCGATCGGCGCCTCGCCGCCGCCAGCCGTGGCCGCCCAGGACGCCTGCAGGAACTCCTGCGACGTCGCCACCAGGTCGGCGGCCCGGGTCCGGACCCGCTCCGGGTCGCACACGACGGCCATCGAACCGGCCGGCATGACGTCCAGCAGCAGCTCCATGTCGTCCACCAGGACCGGGGCGAGGGACTCCATGCCCTCGACCGCGATGCCCTCGGCGATCTTGCCGAGCAGCTCGCCGAGCTCCGGGTGCTCCTCGGCGAGCGCGGCGGCGCGCTGCCGGACATCCTCCGTCAGCAGCAGCTCACGGCAGGGCGGGGCCCACAGGCCGTGCTCGGCGATCTCCAGCGACCGCTGGTCGGCGACCTTGAAGTAACGGATCTCCTCGACGTCGTCGCCCCAGAACTCGATCCGCAGCGGGTGCTCCTCGGTCGGCGGGAACACATCGAGGATGCCGCCGCGCACGGCGAACTCGCCGCGCTTCTCGACCAGTTCGACCCGGGCGTACGCGGCGGCCGCGAGGGCGTCCACGACCTCCTCGAGGTCCGCGCTCCGCCCCTGGCGGAGGCTGACGGGCACGAGATCGCCGAGCCCCTTGACCTGCGGCTGCAGCACGGACCGCACGGGGGCGACGACGACGGAGACGGGCCCGGCCGTCGGGTCGTCCTTGCTCGGGTGCGCCAGGCGGCGCAGCACCGCCAGCCGACGGCCGACCGTGTCCGAACGCGGCGACAGCCGCTCGTGGGGCAGCGTCTCCCAGG
>KL569463.1:0-400 GCA_000715685.1 Streptomyces lilacinus | reverse complement strand
ATGTGTATAAGAGACAGCGACGGAGTCCGCCGGCAGCAGCGACCGCAGCGCCGCGGCCAGGTCCTCGGCCTCCCGCCCCGTCGCGGTCACGGCCAGCACCGGCCGCCGGGTGTCCCGGGCGAGCGCGGCCACGGCGAAGGGCCGCGCGGCGGGCGGACCGACCAGGTCGACGTGCGGGCGGTTCCCGTCACCCGCGGCCTTCACCGCTTCGGCGAGCGCCGGATCGTTGACGACGGCGTCGAGCAGACCGTGCAGGCTCATGGAGAGTTTCCCGTCCCGGGGGTGGACAACGCGAACGGCCCGGCGCGGGCCGTACGGGCCGAACCGGGTGGTTCCAGACTACGACGGCACACCGACACCCGCCGGGGCGTCGGGGCGGGGGGCTGTCTCTTATACACAT